>NZ_JBIDCW010000017.1:0-170478 GCF_043204795.1 Streptomyces sp. NPDC047706
TCGCGAAGGTGCTGGGCACCACGGCGAAGGTCATCGACCCGATGACGTACATCGCCAAGGGCGCCGGCGCCGGCCTGGCGAAGATCGGCGACATCGCCACCAGCCTCAAGGGCGTCGGCACCATCGACATCCCCACCCTCCCGGACGGCTCCGTCCAGCTGCCCGACGGCCGTCTGATGGACCCGAACGGCAACCTCGTCGCGCCGAACGGCGTCATCGACACGACGCCGGTCCCGCACGAGACCGGCCCGCCGGTCCCGCACGGTACGGCCACGCCGACGCTTCCGGCCCACTGGACGCTCCAGGGCCAGCAGCCCGTGTACGCGGGCGACGGCATGGCACACACGGTCGACAATGCCGGGCACCACAACTACGCCGCGTCCCACAATGCCCCCGCCGGGCAGTTCGGACCGCCGCCCACGTCGACGCCGTACGGCCACATGCCCTCGCCGTCCGCCTACGACCACGCGCCGTCGCCGTCGGCGTACGACCAGACGCCGACCACCGCGCCGCACACCGGCGGGCAGACGCCCTGGTACCACCAGACGACGGGTCCGAACCCGGTGCACGACGTCCCGCACACCGGCGGCCCCGACGCCCCGCACCACACCGGCCCCGACGTGCCTGGTCCCGGTCACGCCGACGACGTGGCGCACGGCGCCGGCCACACGGACGACATGGCGCACACCGGCGACCACACCGGCCTCGGCGACAACGTGGTGGACGCCGCCGCACACCACGGCACGGACGTGCCGGGCACCCCCGGACACCAGGGCCCGGACGTACCGGGCGGCGCAGGCGAGCCGTTCGAGTACAAGCCGCTCGTCTCGAACAAGGAGTGGGCTCAGCTATCGACCGCTGAGAAGCATCGGGTCGCCTACGCCGAGATTTCGGAAGGTACGGCCCCCTTCCCAGAAGACACCGACGCCATCGCCTACGGGCAGGCCTACTGGAACGACTACGCGGACAACATGTCGGCCGAGCGGAAGCAGGCTGTCTGGGACTACACCGATGAGCCGAACTACGGCCTTCCCGCTCCGCGTCCCGAGGGCTGGGCCACGTACCGCGAGATGAACGGCTACTTGCGGGGCAACGCCTCGAAGTGGAGCCCCTACGTCCAGCACAACATCGACGAGGTCGACGCGGCCCTTGCCGGCCGGGCCGTTCCGGAGGACGTGATGGTCGTCCGCGGCACCGGTATCGGGCACCTCGACCTGGACAACCCGCTCGACATGCTGGGCAAGACCTACGACGACCAGGGCTACATGTCGACTTCGCTCGGTAACCACCCGGTGGGTGCCTTTGCGGGTGAGGACGCCATCCTGCACCTCAGAGTTCCCAAGGGAACACCGGCTCTCTGGGTCGAGAACGTCGGCAAGTTCGGACAGGGCGAACGAGAGATCTTGCTGGGGCGGGGCACGGAATACCGAGTGACTCGCGTGTTCATGGAGAATGGACAGGTGCAGGTCTATGGCGAAGTCCTGCCCCGGAAGTAGCTGACGAAAGGCATGACCATGAGCCGGGATCCGCGTGTTCCTCCCCGGGTGACCGAACCGCTGCAGTGGGAGGAAGTCGACAGCCCTCCCCGCTATGCCAACTCCACCGACAAGCCGGTGGAGTACGCGACGGTGGTTGACCGGGAAGGCACCGTCCTCGGGTACGTGTGGGTGAACGACGAGGATGACGCCGCGGGATGGCAGTACCGCCGGGCGGGTGGGGACGAGGCCTTCAACATGGGCGCCCTGTGGACAACCGAGTTTCACGAGGCCAAGGAAAAGGGCCTTGCCCCGTCGCAGGCGCTCCAGAGGATGACGCGTGCATACGGACCGGAGGACCCCAGCCGCGTCCTTCCCGGCTCGCTCAGGACTGCCCCCACCCTGCAAGCGGTGAAGGACCTGGCCACCGGGGCCTGACGTGTCCGAGCGTCCGCCCGTTCAAGGAACGTCGACTCATGAGCAGCGAACGACCGATCAACCCCCGCTCCGACGAGGACGTGCATTTCAACCTCGTGTCGCCGGGTCCGCCGCGGTATCAGAACCACACCGACAAGCCGGTGCGGTACCTCACGGTGGTCGACAAGCAGGATGGCGTTGTGCTCGGTTACGTGTGGGCCAATGACGAGGACGACGCCGCCGCGTGGGAGCCGCGTCAGGTGGCCGGCCCTCGGGCGTTCTCCGAGGGCAGCCTGTGGCACGCGAGGCTGGAGGGGGCCAAGGGGCGGGGCATCCTGCCGTCTCAGGCCCTGGCGGAGCTTCTCGCCAATCCGGACGGCGTCAAGGGCCGCGTCATGCCCGACTCACTCACCGATGCGCCGAGCACGGCCGCGGTGGAGGAACTGGCCAAAGGTGAATAGGGAGCAAGGGATCAACCCACGCTTCGACGACGACCGCGAGCCGAGTCCCGCCGTGCCGGATTCCCTCACCGAAGCCCCGGCCTTCGCCGCACTCGAAGAGCCGGGCGCCCGCGGCTGAAGCGCCGGAGAAGGCCTGACCAGATGTCCAGTCCCCTGCACTACGTCGCCATCACCGCCACCGACGGTGAACTCATCGGCTACCTCTGGGCCGACGCCACCGTCGTTGACCTGGTGCACCGGTCGGCGAGCAGCAGCCGTGCCTACGACGCGGGCACGCGGTGGTGGCGGCGGGCCGATGATGCCCGCAAGCGGGGTCTGGCCCCGCTCGGCGTCCTCACCCTGCTCAGCCGGGAATCCGATGTCGGCCCCGTCACCGGAGCCCGTGACCTCGCCGCGATCGAGGAACTCGCCCGTGTCGTCACCCCGGAGGACGACCGGCGTCTGCTCGATCAGCTCGACCGTGACAACGCGGGGGCCTGGCACGAGCTCGCCGAGGCCTTCGGCGCGCTGACGGACGAGGACCGGGACATCACATGGGGTGGCGGGCAGAAGCAGGCGAACGGCGTGTACCACGTGGCCTTCCCGCTCTACAGCCGGCCGCTGAAGCGCGCCGTCGCGGCACTGTCCGGCGTCGGTGCCGTCACCCCGGAGCACCGGTGGGTCGACAGCCCGATGCCGCAACCGTCGCCGGACGGGCGGCTGTCCGCGGCCGACGCGGTGCGTGCCGCGACGACGATCGTGCGCGGGGAGCGCTTTTCCGACGGGACGATCGCCGCCGCCGTGCAGGACGGCCTCCTGGACGCCGTCGTCGCCGCCCTTCGTGCCTGGTACGCGCAGCAGGCGCACCCGCACCACGACGAACGCCCCCTCCTCATGTGCAGATTCTGCGGAGGTTCCCCCGCCGCCGACGTCAGCTTCCGTGCCCACCGCGGGCTCGTCGTTCTGATGGGGTTCAAGAAGGCGGACGGGCCCATGTGCATGACCTGTGGCCTGGCCGTGTACCGCGCCTACACCACGCACACCCTCTGCGTCGGCTGGTGGAGCCCCCTTTCGCTGTTCGTCTTCGCGCCGTTGGCGCTGGTCCGCAACGTCCTCGCGGTGCGCCGGGTGAAGCGGCTGCCCGCCCCGGGGCCGGGGACGCTCGGCCCGCGGTACGACCCCGGCGTGCCCGTACACCGCCGGCCCCGCGCGTACGTCGCCCTCGTCCCGGCCCTGTGGCTGCTCTTGATGGTCGTGACGGGGCTGTCGGGAGGGGTGTGAGAAGCCGCGAGGGGCCGCCGTACCCGGCTGTACGCGTGGCGCGTCCATGTCTTATGTTGCGGAAGCGAAGTCAGGGGGATCCGCATGCCGCAGGAGATGAGTCTCACCGAGATCGAGGCCGTCGCCCGCACCGCGCACGCCGGGCAGACGGACAAGGCAGGGAGGCCGTACGCCGAGCACCTGGCGGCCGTCGCCGAGGGGGTGCGCGCCCGGGGCGGGCAGGACGACCTCGTCGCCGCCGCCTGGCTGCACGACGCCGTCGAGGACGGTGCCCTGAGCGAGGAGTGGCTGGCCGGTGCCGCGCTGGCGCAGCGCACCAAGGACGTCGTACGGGCCGTGACCAAGCGGGAGGGGGAGGACCCGGAGGCGTACGCACGCCGGATTCTCGCCACGCCGGGTGCCCGGCTCGTCAAGGCCGCGGACCTCGCGCACAACGCCGACCCGGACCGCCTCGCCGTGCTCGACGAGCACACGGCCCGGCGGCTGAGCCACAAGTACGCCCGTATGCGTGGCCTCCTCGGCCTCACCCCCGACGACTGACGGCCCGCACGGACCGGCAGGCGACGAAGGAACGCCCGGCGCGCAGGGCATGACGCACCACGCACGGCGCACCACGCACGACGCACGACGCACCACGCACGACGACGATTTCTACGGCACGGGACGACGACTGAATGGCACGGGACTACGACAGCCAACTGCTGGAGTCGGTGGCGGTGCGCCGGCGCCGGATGCGCGACGCGCTGCTGTTCGGCGCGCAGCGTGCCCGGCGCACGGCGGACGAGCGGCTCGGCAAGATCTTCGCGGGTATCGCCATCGCGGCCGTGCTGTGCGCCGGCTGCATCGGCTGGTCCTTCGTCCAGTCCACTCTCGCCAAGCAGCGGGCGGAGCAGGACAAGCAGCGCCAGCAGCAGGAGCAGATGTACGACCCGTCGCCCGGCAAGTCCGCCGACGACGGCGGCGACGGTGGGGAGAAGCGGTGAACACGGTGTGTCCGACCGGCCTGAGCACGTCGTCCGGCGCCGATGACCGAAACGACGCGATGATAGGTTCCGGTGAGTGGTGAGCACATCAACGACGTCCCGGACTCAGCTGAGCCGAGTCACCCTGGTCGGTGAGCGCCGACGCGCCGACATCGTTCTGCCCTCGGACACACCGATCGGCCAACTGCTCCCCGACATCTTGCAGTTGCTGGACGACCGGGCCGCCACCCGGCCGACCACACGGCAACTCATCGGCACCGACGGCTCGGTGCTCCCGCACGAGGCCACGCTCTCGTCGGCCGAGGTCCCGGACGGCGCCGTACTGCGCCTGGTGCGCGCCCACGCGGCACCGCCAGCGCCGGTCGTGCACGACGTCACCGACCAGGTCGCCGACGACCTCGACCTGCGCGCCTGGCGCTGGCGTCCGGCCGCGCGCCGGGTCAGCGCCGGTGTGGCGACCTTCGTCTTCGCCGTGGCCGCGGCGGTGCTGGCCCGCCGGGAGTTCGGGCCAGATTCCGTCGCGACGGCGCTGCTCGCCGTGACCGCGGTCTTCCTGATCGCCGGCGCGGTGGTGGCGAAGACCGGCGGCGGCAACCAGGGGCTCGCCACCGCGCTGCTGCTCGCCTCCGGCGGGCTCGGCGTGCTCGCCGCGTGGACCACGGCCGACGCCTACGACTGGCCCGGCACGGCCCGGCTGGCCGGCGTCGTCGCCGCGCTGGTGCTCACCCTCGTACTGCTCGCCTTCTTCTCGCCGCTCGGCCGCGGCGGACTGATCGGGGCGGGGGCGGCCGCCGGCATCACCGTCGTATGGGAGGCCGTGGCCGCGGTGCAGGACCGGCCGGAGCGGCTCGGTGCCGTCATGGCGGTGTTCTCCGTGGTGCTGCTCGGGCTGCTGCCCCGGCTCGCGCTGATGGCCTCGGGCCTCACCGGGCTCGACGACCGTCGTTCCTCGGGCACCTCGGTCAGCCGGCACGAGGTCGGCAACGCGCTCGCCGCCACCCACCGCGGCCTCGCCCTCGCCACCGTGGTCACCGCGGCCTCGGCCGCCGCCGGCGGCTGGCTGCTGACCACCGGCGAGGACCCGGCCGTCTGGTCGGTGGTCCTGGCCTCGCTCACCGCGGTCGTCCTGCTGTCCCGGGCGCGGGCCTTCCCGTTGGTCGCCGAGGTCGTGGCGCTGTTCGGGGCTGCGGCGCTGCTCGTCGTACGGCTCGGGGTGCTGTGGCTGGACCACGCCGGCGGTGCCGGTGCGCTCGTTCTGCTGGGCGCCGCGGCGCTGCTGCCGCTGCTGGTCCTCGCGATCGAGCCGCCGGAGCACGTCCGGGTGCGGCTGCGGCGGCTGGCCGACCTGGTCGAGTCCCTGGGTGTGATCGGGCTCTTCCCGCTCGCCGTCGGGGTGTTCGGCATCTACGGGCAACTGCTCAACAAGTTCTGAGGCTTCGAATACCAGACGCCGAGGCGCGTCGCTCCGGGCGGGACGACGAGGCGGGAGCGTCGCGGGAGGGAAAGGGCGACATGCCGAGCGGGGACAACTGGCAGGGCGACGTGCTGCGCGACCTGAGGGCCGGCGCGGCCGGACAGCCTGCCGCGCAGCCGGGCGCCCGGCCAGGGCAGCGGCCGGGCGGTCAGTCCGGCGCGCGGCCGGAGCACGACCGGCCGGGCCAGGAGCAGCAGCAGCCGCAGCAGGCGGCAGGGCAGCCGGGGCCGCAGCAGGTTCCCCCGCAGGGCCCCGACCCGGCCTACGGCTACCCGGAGCAGCCCCAGCAGCCCGACACCGCCTACGGCTACCCGCACGGCCCGCAGCCCGACACCGCCTACGGCTACCCGCACGGCCCGCAGCCCGACGCCGCCTACGGCTACCCGCACGGCCCGCAGCCGGCCACCCCCGAGGTGCCGCAGCAGGCTCACGGCTACCCGCAGCAGGGCCACGCCGACCCGGGCCCCCCGTACGCCCAGGCCCAGCCCTACGCCGACCAGCACCAGCCCCAGCAGCAGGCCGCCCCCACCCCCCAGCCCGCCCCCGCCCGCCGCGCCCCCGCGTCCCGCGCCACCCCCGACTCCCGTCCGGCCGTGGACAAGCGGATCGTCGGCACCGGACTCAGGCCCCGCCGCGGCGAGCCGTTCGCCGCCCGCGCCCTGCGCGCCGTACGCCGTACCGTCTCCTCCTCCGCCGCGCGCGAGGTCGCCGCGACGACCGCCACCGCCGAGGTGCTCCAGCAGGCCGTCACCACCGGCCGGCAGATCGCCGTGACGTCCATCCGCGGCGGCTCGGGCAAGACGACCGTCGCCGCCCTCCTCGGCACCACCTACGCCCACTACCGGCAGGACCCGGTCCTCGTGGTCGAGGCCGACCCGGCGCTCGGCTCCCTGCCGCTGCGGCTCGGCGCGCAGAACCTGCGCTGGACCACCGGCGACCTCGCCGACGTCGTCGAGCCGCAGATGTCGCTGCTCGACGTCACCGGCTACCTCGTCCAGCTGCCCGACAACGCCTGGCTGCTGCCCGGCAGTCAGGGCCAGGTCGGCGCCATGCTGGACACCAGGGCCTACGAGCGCGTCATGGTGTCGCTGCGCCGCTACTTCGGGGTGACCGTCGTCGACTGCGAGACGCTGCCCGCCGAGGTGGCCCGTACCGCGCTGTCGGCCGCCCAGGCGCGGGTGCTGACCGTGCCCGCCACGCTGGAGGGCGTCGCCAGCACGCACGCCGTGCTCCAGTGGATGCGGGGGCTGCCCCGGGACATCACGACCTCGACGGTCGTCGTCCTCACCGAGACCGTGCCGCACACCGGTGTCGACCTCGACAAGGCCGCCGAGCCGCTGAAGGCGACCGGCGCGAGCGTGCGGACCCTGCCGTACGACCGGCATCTCGCCGCTGGCGGCACCATCCGCACCGACCTGCTCGCGCGGGCCACCCGGCAGGCCGCCGCCGGCCTCGCCGCGGAGGTCTTCCAGCTGTCCCAGAAGCGCCGTTGAGCTCCCCGGAAGGGAACCCCCAGAGGCAAGGACGATGAGCACCCGACTGATCCACCGCCCGGCCCGGACCACCCGTCCCCCGGCCGCCCCCGCGTCGCGCACCATAGAGGCACCGCCCAACCTGCCCGACGGCAAGACGGGTTCGGTCGCGACCTCGCTGCTGCCCGTCGCCGGTGTGATGTCGTCCGTGGTGATGATGACCGTCGTGCGCAACAGCCAGTTCGCGGCGCTGGGCGCGATCATCCTCGTCGTCACCATCGTCGGCTCGCTGATCCTGGTGTTCTCCCAGCGCGGCAAGGCCCAGCGCACCCGCCGCACCCAGCGCGAGGCCTACCTCGCCTACCTGGAGGACCTGCGGGAGGAACTGTCCACGGAGGAGCGCGAACGCCGGGAACGCGCCCAGGTCCTCAACCCGCCGCCGGACGCCCTCTACGACATCGTGCGCGACCCCGCCCGGCTGTGGGAACGGCGCCGCATGGACGGCGACTTCCTGCGCGTGCGCGTCGGCACCGGCGAGATGCCGGTCCGCGACCTGAAGGTCGGCGACCAGGGCTCCTCCGTGCTCACCCCGCCCGACCAGTTCATGCTGAACGAGGCCTCCGCGCTGGTCTCGCGCTTCGGCACCGGCACCGAACTGCCGCTCACCGTCCCGCTCGACCGGGTCGGCAACATCAGCGTCATCGGCCGCCGCGAGGACACCCTCCGGGTCGCCCGCGCCCTGCTCGCGCAGGCCGCCGCCACCCACGCGCCCGACGACGTGGCGATGGCGCTGGCCGCGCCGGGCGAGCGCATCGGCGACTGGGAGTGGGCCAAGTGGCTGCCGCACCTGCTCGACGGCGAGCAGTTCGACGGACCCGTGCCCGCCCGCCGCATCGCACCCTCGGTGCCCCAGCTGGCCCGAAAGATCGGCCCCGAGCTGCGCCGCCGCGCCTCCTACGCGGCCGAGGTGCGCCGGGGCCTGTCCGGCCGGGACGCGCTCGCCATGTCCGCCCGGCTGATCGTCGTCGCCGACGCGCACGGCGACGACGCCGTGGACCTGCCCCGCCCCGACGACGCGGTCGGCCTGCGCGACATGGGCGTCAGCGTGCTGCACCTGCTCGACGAGCGGGTGCAGGAACCCGGCAGTGTCGGCGTGCGCATCACCGTCGACGGCGAACGCGTCGTCATCGAGGACCTGCGCGAGAGCGAGCCGATCAGCGCCCACGGCACCGTCGACGAGGTCGGCACCGCCTTCGCCGAGGGCCTCGCCCGGATGCTGGCCCCGCTGAGGCTGTCCGCCGACTCCATGGGCGCCGACGCCCCGCTGACCGGCCCGGTCGACTTCGCCGAGCTGCTCGGCATCGACGACGTGGCCCGCCTGGACCTGGACCGGCTGTGGGCGCCGCGCGGCGAACGGGCCTTCCTGCGCGTGCCGATCGGCGTCAGCGACTCCCGCGAGCCCGTCCTGCTCGACCTGAAGGAGTCCTCCGAGCTGGGCATGGGCCCGCACGGCCTGTGCGTCGGCGCCACCGGCTCCGGCAAGTCCGAGCTGCTGCGCACCCTGGTGCTCGCCCTGGTCGCCACCCACCCGCCGGAGGACCTCGCCCTCGTCCTCGTCGACTACAAGGGCGGCGCCACCTTCGCGCCCTTCGCCGACCTGCCGCACGTGGCCGGCGTCATCACCAACCTGGAGAACCAGGCGGGCCTCGTCGAACGCGTCCACTCCTCCCTCGCCGGCGAGGTCAAGCGCCGCCAGCAGGTACTCAAGGACGCCGGCAACGTCGCCGACATCGGCCACTACGCCGCGCTGCGCGCCGAGAAGCGCCCCGACCTTCAGCCGCTGCCGCACCTGTTCGTGGTGATCGACGAGTTCGGTGAACTGCTCACCGCCAAGCCGGACTTCATCGACCTGTTCCTGTCCATCGGCCGCATCGGCCGGTCCATCGGCGTGCACCTGCTGCTGTCCAGCCAGCGCATCGAGGGCGGCAAGCTCAAGGGCCTGGACACCTACCTGTCGTACCGGCTGGGCCTGCGCACCTTCTCCGCCGACGAGTCCCGCACCGTGCTGGACACCACCGACGCCTTCCACCTGCCGCCGCTGCCCGGCTTCGGCTACCTCAAGGTCGACACCAGCCACTACGAGCGGTTCAAGGCCGGCTACGTCTCCGGCGCCTACAGCGGCCCCGTGCAGCGCGAGACCGAGGACACCGGCCCGCTCGCCCTGCCCTACGACGCCTACAACTCGCTCGGCGAGGAGTCCGCCGCCGCTCCCGTCGAGCAGCCGCAGATGCGGCGCCGGGAGACCGGGCCCACCGAGATGGGCGTGATGATCGAGCAGCTCGAAGGCGCCGGTGCCCGGCCGGTCCGGCAGATCTGGCTGCCCCCGCTGCCCGCCGCCGTCGCCCTCGACAAGGTCGCCGGCCCCGTCGAGGTCGGCCCGCGCGGGATGCAGCTGGCCAAGCGGAGCGGACCGCTGCGGGTGCCGCTCGGCGTGCTCGACGACCCCACCAAGCAGTGGCAGGGCCAGTGGTACCTGGACCTCACGCTGGCCGGCGGCCACGCGGCCGTCATCGGCGGCCCGCAGTCCGGCAAGACGACACTGCTGCGCACCCTCGCCCTGTCCCTGGCGCTGACGCACACCCCGCAGGAGGTCGGCGTCTACGGCCTCGACCTGGTCGGCGGCGGCCTCCAGGCACTGTCCGGGCTGCCGCACGTCGGCGGCATCGCGGGCCGTGCCGACCGGGAACGCGCCGCGCGCACCATCGACTCGGTGCGGGCCATGCTCGACCAGCGCGAGGAACTCTTCCGCGTCCACTCCATCGACTCGCTCGAACAGCTGCGCACGCTACGCGCCGCGGGCCGGGTCACCGAGCTGGCCTCCACGGAGATCGTGCTGCTCATCGACGGCTTCGGGGCGCTGCGCGACGACTTCGAGGAACTGGACGACGCGGTCGCCGACATCCTCAAGCGAGGCGGCGGCTACGGCATCCACGTCGTCGCCGGCATGCTCCGCTGGAACGACGTGCGCATCGCGACCCAGTCCCAGTTCGGCACCCGTGTCGAGCTGCGCCTGAACGACCCCGGCGAGTCCAGCATCGAACGCAAGCTCGCCCAGACCCTCTCGCCCGAGGAGAAGGGCCGCGTCCTGACCGACGGCAAGCTGTTCGCCCAGGTCGCGCTGCCCCGCACCGACGGCCTCGCCGACACCGCCGACCTCGGAGCCGTCCTGGAGCGCACCGCCCGCACGGTCCGCGCCACCTGGACCGGCGAGGTCGCCCAGCCGGTGCGGGTACTGCCGCACATCCTGGAACCGCAGGCGCTGCCGACCCCGGCCGCCGAGCCGCGCCGCGTCCCCATCGGCCTGGACCAGACGCAGCTCGCCCCGGTCCTGCTCGACCTGTTCCAGCACGACCAGCACATGCTGATCATGGGCGACAGCGAGTGCGGCAAGACCAACCTGCTCAAGGTGATCGTCCAGGGCCTGATCGAGCGCCACGGCGACGACGAGCTCGTCTTCGGCGTCTTCGACCCGCGCCGCGGCCTGCGCGGCGTCGTCCCCGAGGAGTACCGCGGCGGCTACGCCTACAACGCCAAGCTGTGCGCGGGCCTCGCCGCCGGGATCGCCTCCGAACTGGACAAGCGGCTGCCCGACGAGAGCGCCGGCGGCGCCGACCTCGAGCCGGGCAGCTTCTCCGGCCCGAGGATCGTGATCCTCGTCGACGACTACGACGTCCTGACCACCGCAGGACAGCAGCCCCTGGCGCCCTTCGTGCCGTACATCCCCTCCGCCGTCGACATCGGCCTGCACTTCGTCCTCACCCGCCGTGTCGCGGGCGCCTCCCGCGGCCTGTACGAGCCGATGCTGCAGAGCCTGCGCGAGTCCGGCGCCTCGGCGCTGGTGATGGCCGGCGACCGCAGCGAGGGCCAGCTCCTCCCCGGCGTCTACGCGAGCCAGCAGCCGCCGGGACGCGGCACCCTGCTGCGCCGGGGCGAGCCGACCCGGCTCATCCAGACCGTCTACGCGGGGACCAGGTGAACCCATGACCAAGGACGTCATCGCCCTCACCAAGAAGATGCCCGACCCGCTGAGCGTGCTCGCGGGCCTGCTCTCCGGCGGCCCCGACAAGCTCGTGGGCGCCGAGGGCGACGGAGCCGTGGTGCGGCTGTGCGACGAACAGGGCCGCCCCCTCGTCTCCGTCGAGGCACCCCTGCTCGTGCAGGTCCGGGGCGAGGCCGAGCGGCTGCTCGGGGCCCGGGAACCGGAGGCGCCGTACTGGTGGACCGAGGCCCGCGCCACCACCGGTGTGAAGGAGGCCGAGGAGCTCGCCGGGACGTTCGCCGCCCGGCTGGCCACGCTTGTCGGCGGCACCGCCTGGCCGCGGGAGGCCGCCCGGTCGATGGCCGTGGTCAAGACGGACGGCGTCAGCGTGGTGCCGGCCCAGGCGGCCGCGCAGCCCGCCGTCGACGTCCTCACCGACAAGGTCGCCGTCGTCATCCAGGACCGCCCGGTCGTGGCGATGACGGCCTGGCTCGCGGACGCCTTCCGCGCCGCCGCCGAGGCCGGACGCGGCCTTCAGATCGTCACCCCCGCCGGCACCCGCATGTCCCCGGCGGTCCGGGGCGCCCTGCCGGGCTGGCCCTCGCGCTGGGTGGTGCAGGACGAGCGGGACGGCTACTACGACGGCCTCTCCGGCGCCGTACTGCGCTGGGACAACGGCCTCTTCGTGACCGTGGAGTCCCCGGAGGCGACCCCCGAGGACCCGCGCACGCCGGTCGCCCGCACCTTCGGCGAGGACGTCGCCGACACCGGTGAACGCCAGCTTGCCATCTCCTTCCGCACCGTGCACCCGGCGGACGACCGCCTCGTGCTCGGCGGCGCGGTGGAGGCCGTCTGGCGGGAGATCACCGGCGAAGCGCCCGCCGGCTGGGGCACCGAGGAGCCCGCCAACCTGCCCTGGTCGCTACGGCAGCTGACCGACGTGGCCTACGAGCGGACCCCCGAGCCGACCTGGTTCGTGGTCGTCGGCACGCCCGAACGCCCGGGACTGGCGACGGTGCGCGTCACGCGGACCAAGGCCGGCGTGGAGGAGGACGTCACGATGGCGTTCGGCTACGGCCCGGCCGAGCAGATGCCCTCCGACGCCGTGCCCGCCGCGGCCGAGGCCCTCGCCACCCGGCACGACCTGCAGTCCATGCTGGTGCAGATCCGCCGGGCCCGCCGCGACCTGTCCGTACCGCCCCGCTTCGAGGGCCCGGGCGTGCCGTACGCCTTCGTCCTGGGCGCCGAGGAGGTCCGCACGATGCCCGGCGACCGGGCCCGGCGCACACCGCTGGCCGAGCCGCCGCGCGAACTCGGCCCGCGCACCCGCCCCGCGCTGTACTACCCGCTGCCCGGCGATCCGTCGGACCTGTCGGGCTGGCAGGAGTTCGAACGCCTCATGCGGCACCTGAAGGGCGCGTCCTGAACCGCTCGGGCCCCTGAACGCGGAGCCGGGTCACCGCCGCGCGTACGGCGGCGACCCGGACCCGCGCCCTCATCCCACCGGGGACTTCTCCCGGCCCTTCTCCGTGCGGCCGGCCGGGGACTTCTCCGCGGCCTCGCGCGCCGCCTTCCCCCGCTCCCGCGCCCCCTGTGCCGCGTCCTGCCGGAACGCCCACTCCGTCCTCGGCTCCATCGCGAACCGGAACACCCGCTGCACGGGCCAGGTGCACAGCAGCGTGACGGCGACCGCCGCGAGCGCGCCGACGAGGATCTGGCAGGACGGCCGGTGCGGCCGGTCGGGCCCGAACCAGCCGCGGTAGTCACCGGCCTTCACCAGGAAGCCGTGCAGCGGATTGCCGTACGGCGTGCCCGCGCCCAGCGCCGTGAACCACATGTGCCGGCCGGGCACCCAGGCGAAGAAGCAGGCGGTCAGCACCAGCGAGCAGCCGAACATGGCGAGCGCCGCGAGGGCCACCGCGAACACCGGCACGGCCAGGATCCGCACCGACCGCCGCCGCACCATCCGGAAGTGCTCCGGCTTCATGCACAGGCCCAGCACGAAGTACGGCAGGAACTGGAGCACCCGCTGCAGGTCCGGGTCTTCGCCGATCGACGGGGAGACGGACGCCGGCATGGCGATGCCGAGGGCGATCGGAAGTGGCCGGCGCACCAGATTCCAGACGGGGGTGGTGAGCCGCCAGATGAACAGCGCGACACGGAACCAGGTCACGTACCAGGGGTCCAGCAGGCTGATGTCCTGACGTCTCGAAGATGACGTACGGCACGGCGACGCCGGTGGCTGAATTTCCGCGACGACGGCTTGTCAGTTCCCTTACGTGACGCGCGTGGTGGGCGCGCGATGGGCGCGCGGGGCTTGGCGGAACGCGCCGGGGTGCGGCGCGGGTGTGGTCGGCGTTACGTCACGCGCCGCATACGGGGGGCCTGTTGGTGGCACGATGGTTCTGGCGGGGGTCGCATGGGCTCGTGGTCCCCGGCCGGGAGAGCGGACCGACCGAGGGTGTGATCAGTTGTGGCCATTTCACTGTCAGTGGTGCTGCTGTTGGCGATCATCCTGGTGGTGATGATGCGAGGGGGCTCGATCAAGGCGGGACCCGCCGTAGTGGCGATCCTCTTCGGCTTCTTCCTCGCCTCGACCGGCATGGCCCCGTCGATCAACCGCTTTCTCGACTCGATAGCGGACACGATCAACTCGATCAGTTTCTGACGGTCCGGTCCCGGTCCCGGTCCCGATGCGGCCCCGGAGAGCAGACGCGGCGCCCGGGGGGTGCCGCGGCCGTCGGCGCATCCGGACGGAGCCGGGCTCACGCGTGCGCGCCGGGGCGCATCCCGTCCCCGGCGCTTCAGCCGTTCGGCGGTGAAGGCGCGGCCGGCCTCCGCTCCCGGCCGCGCCGCCCGATCCGGTCTGGAGACGACTCAGGCCCAAGGGAGGGCGGGAAACACCCTCTCACCTGGGCCTGAGCCTTCTGGAGCGGGCGACGGGAATCGAACCCGCGTAGCCAGTTTGGAAGACTGGGGCTCTACCATTGAGCTACGCCCGCACACAACGCGCCGCAGGTCAGTGGCCCGCGGCACTGCAGGCATCGTAGCGGGTCGGCCCCCCTCACCGCACACCCCGTTTCCGTCCGGGTGCCGACATCGCACCGCCCTCGGGAAATGCCGCAGCCTCGCTGCCTGCGGGCATGTACCCTACGTGTCGCACCAGACGGGGTGTGGCGCAGCTTGGTAGCGCGTCCGCTTTGGGAGCGGAAGGCCGTGGGTTCAAATCCCGCCACCCCGACCACTCACCCGATCACCGCGCGTGATCGCCTTTTGGGCGGTGCAGCCGCTGCCGTTACTATGCAAGCTGCACGCCCGTGTGTCTCATCACTGAAGTCCTCCGGGCGGCCAATCCGCCGGGCCCGTCGGGTCCCGGCAGAACCCGAGAAGTCAGCCACAAGGAGACCGAACCGTGAAGAGCGCCGTGGAGAACCTGAACCCGACCCGGGTTCGGCTCACTGTCGAGGTGCCCTTCGAGGAGCTCAAGGACAGCCTCGACGCGGCGTACAAGAAGATCAACCAGCAGGTCACGGTGAAGGGCTTCCGCAAGGGCAAGATCCCCGCCCGGGTCATCGACCAGCGGTTCGGCCGTGGCGCCGTGCTGGAGGAGGCCGTCAACGACGCGCTTCCGAAGTTCTACACGGAGGCGGTCAGCGAGGCCGAGCTCAGCGTGCTGGGCCAGCCCGAGGTCGACATCACCGAGCTGAAGGACAACGAGCTGCTGTCCTTCACCGCCGAGGTGGACATCCGCCCGGCCATCGAGATCCCGGACTACTCCGGCATCGAGGTCGAGGTCGACGCCGTCGAGGTCACCGACGAGGACATCGAGAAGTCGGTCGAGCAGCTGCGCGAGCGCTTCGCCTCCACCACGCCGGTCGAGCGTGCCGCCGAGGACGGCGACGTCGTCACGATCGACCTGGAGGCCAAGGTCGACGGCGAGGTCCTGGAGGACGGCGTCGCGAGCGGCGTGTCCTACACCATCGGCTCCGGTGAGCTGCTGGACGGCATCGACGACGCCGTGAAGGGCGTGGAGGCCGGTGGCGAGGCCACCTTCACCTCCGAGCTCAAGGGCGGCTCCGCGGCCGGCCGCCAGGCCGAGGTCACCGTCAAGGTCACCCAGGTCGCCCAGCGCGAACTTCCCGAGCTCGACGACGACTTCGCGCAGCTCGCCTCGGAGTTCGACACGCTGGACGAGCTGAAGGCCGACAGCCGCAAGCGCCTGGAGAACATGAAGCAGTTCGACCAGGCCACGCAGGCCCAGGAGCGCGTGCTGGAGAAGCTGCTGGAGCTCGTCGAGGTGCCCGTCCCCGAGAAGCTCCTCGAGGACGAGATCAACACCCGGAAGCACAACCTGGAGCACCACCAGCTCGGCCAGATGGGCCTCGACCTCGCGAAGTACCTGGAGATCCAGGGCAAGACCGAGGAGGAGTTCGAGACCGAGACCCGCGAGGCCGCGGTCAAGGGCATCAAGACCCAGTTCGTCCTCGACGAGCTGGTCAAGCAGGAGAAGCTCAACGTCAGCCAGGACGAGCTCACCGAGCACCTGATGCGGCGCGCCGCCTCCTCCGGCATGTCCCCCGACCAGTTCGCCCAGGCCGTCGTCGAGCAGGGCCAGGTTCCGCTGCTGGTCGGCGAGGTCGCCCGCGGCAAGGCCCTCGCGGTCGTCGTCGAGGCCGCCACGGTCAAGGACACCAACGGCGAGGTCGTCGACCTGGACGAGGACGAGGACGAGGACGAGGCAGCCGAGGCAGCCGAGGCCGCCGAGGCCGAGACCGGGTCCGCCGAGGTCACCGAGGGTGACAAGAAGGACGGCGAGGCGTAAACAGCCTTGGAGAGGGCCCCGGGACGATCACGCCCGGGGCCCTTTGCCGTACGGCCGCACCTGAGGTCACGGCGCTACGCCCCCGGCGAACACTCCCGTCTCCGGGATTCCCCGAAGGGACCCGCGCGTTAGGGTCCTTGAATACGACACGTGAGACGGCCCCGCGCCGTCGCAAGACGAGCAGGTGGATACGTGACGAATCTGATGCCCTCCGCCGCCGGCGAGCCCTCCATCGGTGGCGGCCTCGGCGACCAGGTCTACAACCGGCTGCTCGGCGAGCGGATCATCTTCCTCGGCCAGCCGGTCGACGACGACATCGCCAACAAGATCACCGCACAGCTGCTGCTCCTTGCCGCCGACCCGGACAAGGACATCTACCTCTACATCAACAGCCCCGGCGGCTCGATCACGGCCGGTATGGCGATCTACGACACCATGCAGTTCATCAAGAACGACGTGGTGACCATCGCCATGGGCCTCGCGGCCTCGATGGGTCAGTTCCTGCTCAGCGCGGGCACGCCCGGCAAGCGCTTCGCGCTGCCGAACGCGGAGATCCTGATCCACCAGCCCTCCGCCGGCCTCGCGGGCTCGGCCTCGGACATCAAGATCCACGCCGAGCGGCTGCTGCACACCAAGAAGCGCATGGCCGAGCTCACCTCGCAGCACACCGGCCAGTCGGTCGAGCAGATCACCCGCGACTCGGACCGCGACCGCTGGTTCGACGCCTTCGAGGCCAAGGAGTACGGCCTCATCGACGACGTCATCCCCACGGCCGCCGGCATGCCGGGCGGCGGCGGCACCGGGGCGGCCTAGGGCCCGTACGGCCCCTTCAGGCCCGTATGCCGCCCAGAGCCTCCAGCCACCGCCCCAGCCCCTTTCAGGAGACACCGTGAACGACTTCCCCGGCAGCGGCCTCGACGACCGTACGCGCGCCGAGTACACCGGTCCGCAGGCCGAGTCCCGCTATGTGATTCCGCGCTTCGTGGAGCGCACCTCGCAGGGCATCCGTGAGTACGACCCTTACGCGAAGCTCTTCGAGGAGCGCGTGATCTTCCTCGGCGTCCAGATCGACGACGCCTCCGCCAACGACGTCATGGCGCAGCTGCTGTGCCTGGAGTCGATGGACCCCGACCGGGACATCTCGGTCTACATCAACAGCCCCGGTGGCTCCTTCACCGCGCTGACGGCGATCTACGACACGATGCAGTTCGTGAAGCCGGACATCCAGACGGTCTGCATGGGCCAGGCGGCCTCCGCGGCGGCCGTGCTGCTGGCGGCCGGCACGCCGGGCAAGCGCATGGCGCTGCCGAACGCGCGCGTGCTGATCCACCAGCCGTACAGCGAGACCGGCCGCGGCCAGGTCTCGGACCTGGAGATCGCCGCGAACGAGATCCTGCGGATGCGCTCGCAGCTGGAGGAGATGCTGTCCAAGCACTCCACCCAGTCGATCGAGAAGATCCGCGAGGACATCGAGCGCGACAAGATCCTCACGGCCGAGGACGCGCTGGAGTACGGCCTGATCGACCAGATCATCTCGACGCGCAAGATGAACAACTCGTCGGTCCGCTGACGCGGATCCGGTAATGTACGCCGCTCCTTGGCACGGTGTGACACTGTGCGTGGCAAGGTGCACGTCAAAGTGAACCGTGCCAAGGGGGGCCCGAACGGGGGGCTCGGCAAGGTACCGTCGGACATAAGGCAGCACCAGGAGCCGCTGGACCAGGTGTCCAGTCGTCTCCCAGGCGAAGGGGAAGCACACCGTGGCACGCATCGGTGACGGCGGCGATCTGCTCAAGTGCTCGTTCTGCGGCAAGAGCCAGAAGCAGGTCAAGAAGCTCATCGCAGGCCCCGGTGTGTACATCTGCGACGAGTGCATCGATCTCTGCAACGAGATCATCGAGGAAGAGCTCGCGGAGACCAGCGAGGTCCGCTGGGAGGAACTGCCCAAGCCGCGCGAGATCTACGAGTTCCTCGAGGGCTACGTGGTGGGCCAGGAGGCGGCGAAGAAGGCCCTCTCCGTCGCCGTCTACAACCACTACAAGCGCGTCCAGGCCGGGGAGAACGGCGGCGCCCAAGGCCGCGACGACGCCATCGAGTTGGCGAAGTCCAACATCCTGCTGCTGGGCCCCACGGGCTCCGGCAAGACCCTCCTCGCGCAGACGCTGGCGCGCATGCTGAACGTCCCGTTCGCCATCGCCGACGCGACGGCGCTGACGGAGGCGGGCTACGTCGGCGAGGACGTCGAGAACATCCTGCTGAAGCTGATCCAGGCGGCCGACTACGACGTCAAGAAGGCCGAGACCGGGATCATCTACATCGACGAGATCGACAAGGTCGCGCGGAAGAGTGAGAACCCGTCCATCACACGGGACGTGAGCGGCGAGGGCGTGCAGCAGGCCCTGCTGAAGATCCTGGAGGGCACGACGGCGTCCGTGCCGCCGCAGGGCGGACGCAAGCACCCGCACCAGGAGTTCATCCAGATCGACACGACGAACGTGCTGTTCATCGTGGGCGGTGCCTTCGCCGGTCTGGAGAAGATCATCGAGTCCCGGGCGGGCGCCAAGGGCATCGGCTTCGGCGCGACGATCCGCTCCAAGCGGGAGCTCGAGGCCAAGGACCAGTTCGAGGACGTCATGCCGGAGGACCTGGTCAAGTTCGGCATGATCCCCGAGTTCATCGGCCGCCTCCCGGTCATCACCTCCGTGCACAACCTCGACCGCGAGGCCCTCCTCAAGATCCTGGTCGAGCCGCGCAACGCCCTGGTGAAGCAGTACCAGCGCCTCTTCGAACTCGACGGCGTGGAGCTTGACTTCGAGCGTGAGGCCCTCGAGGCCATCGCCGACCAGGCCATCCTCCGCCAGACCGGCGCCCGCGGCCTGCGCGCCATCATGGAGGAGGTCCTGATGTCGGTGATGTACGAGGTCCCGTCACGCAAGGACGTCGCACGCGTCGTCGTCACCGCGGACGTCGTCCACTCCAACGTCAACCCGACCCTGATCCCGCGGGACGCGCGGGGGCGGGGGACGGGCGAACAGAAGTCCGCGTAACGCCTGACGCACCACACGAGAAGGGGCCCCGGTCAACCGACCGGGGCCCCCTCCGCGTTGAGGCGATGTCAGGCCTTGACCCGGATCTCGGGGCGAAGCTTCGAGGTGACGTCGATCGCGACGTCCTTCGTCACGCCCTTGGTGGTGTCACCGGGGGAGACCATGACGATGGTGCTGTGGTCCGCCCAGGCGCAGAACCAGTCCGTCTTCTCCTTCTTGGTCACCTGGTCGGTGCCCTTGGCCGCCTGGCACTTCATGTACGCGCCGTC
Organism: Streptomyces sp. NPDC047706; assembly: GCF_043204795.1. Classification (NCBI taxonomy): domain Bacteria; kingdom Bacillati; phylum Actinomycetota; class Actinomycetes; order Kitasatosporales; family Streptomycetaceae; genus Streptomyces; species Streptomyces sp. NPDC047706. Next base: position 19,720 of record NZ_JBIDCW010000017.1, read on the forward strand.
CAGATCGGCGTCCTCGGGCTCCCCGAGCAGTTCGGTCCTGGCGGCGCCGGGATCGCTGCCGGCGGAGCTCTCCTCGGCCGACTTCTTGAAGTTGACGAAGAACGTGTCGAGGGCCTGCTCCGGGTCCGCGATGTCGCCGTAGGCGCCGGCGAACGTGAGGCCCTTGGCGTTGGCGAGCTCGCTCGGGTCGGGCGCGGTGCTCGGGTCGGAGGGGTCGTAACCGGCCAGGTCCGCCGTCGAGTACAGGCCGAGCACCGTCTTGGCGTTCTTGACGCCGCTCTTCTCCAGCTCCTCCACGGAGTCGTCACCGGCGCTCGCGCCGTCGTCGGAGACGCGCTTGTAGTCGGTCAGCACGGTCTCCGGCGTCGCCACCTTGTGCGCGCCGTCGTCCTCGACGCCCGCGCCGCCGCCCCCGCCGATCACGAAGTACGCGCCCACCGCGATCGCGGCCACGACCGCCACCCCGCCGATGATCAGGCCCGTACTCTTCTTGCCGCCACCCGGGGCCGGTGGCATCGGGGCGCCGTACGGGGCCTGGCCGTAGGGCGGCTGCTGACCGTACGGAGGGGTCTGCGGAGGCTGCTGGGGGTAGCCGTACCCCGGCTGCGGCTGGCCGGGCTGCTGGGGGTAGCCGTAGCCGGGCTGGGGGGCCTGCGGCTGCTGGCCGTACGGACCCGGCTGGCCGTACGGACCGGGCTGCTGGGGCTGCCCGCCGTACGGGCCCGGCTGGTTGTAGCTCATTCCTGGGTTCCCCTCCAGATGCTTATGTGTTCACGACATCCTGGCGCAGTCACAGGACACGTACCGCGTCGGGGTCATCACCGTTACAGAAGAATCGCGTTTCTGGACCACCCGGTGACACCCCTAAACTGAGCCCGTGACCGAGAACGCTCAGCAGCAGCCACCAGCGCCCGACACCGAACTGCCGACCCAGTACGCGCCGGCCGACGTAGAGGGGCCGCTGTACGAGCGCTGGGTGGAGCGGGGCTACTTCGAGGCCGACGCCAAGAGCGACAAGCCTGCGTACACCGTCGTCATCCCGCCGCCGAACGTCACCGGCAGCCTGCACCTCGGCCACGCCTTCGAACACACGCTCATCGACGCCCTGACCCGCCGCAAGCGGATGCAGGGCTACGAGACGCTGTGGCAGCCCGGGATGGACCACGCCGGCATCGCCACCCAGAACGTCGTCGAGCGGGAGCTGGCCAAGGAGGGCAAGTCCCGGCACGACCTCGGCCGCGAGGCGTTCGTCGAGCGGGTCTGGCAGTGGAAGGCGGAGTCCGGCGGTCAGATCTCCGGGCAGATGCGCCGCCTCGGTGACGCCGTCGCGTGGTCACGCGAGCGTTTCACCATGGACGAGGGACTCTCCCAGGCCGTCCAGACCATCTTCAAGCGCCTGTACGACGACGAGCTGATCTACCGCGCCGAGCGCATCATCAACTGGTGCCCCCGCTGTCTGACCGCGATCTCCGACATCGAGGTCGAGTACCAGGACGACGACGGCGAGCTCGTCTCCATGAAGTACGGCGACGGGGACGACACCATCGTCGTCGCCACCACCCGCGCCGAGACGATGCTCGGTGACACCGCCGTCGCCGTCCATCCCGGGGACGAGCGCTACAAGCACCTGGTCGGCAAGCTCATCAAGCTGCCGCTGACCGACCGTTCCATCCCGGTCGTCGCGGACGAGCACGTCGACCCCGAGTTCGGCACCGGTGCCGTCAAGGTCACCCCGGCGCACGACCCGAACGACTTCGAGATCGGCCAGCGCCACGACCTGCCCGCCGTCACCGTCATGGACGAGCACGCCGTCATCACCGCCCACGGCCCCTTCCAGGGCCTGGACCGGCTGGAGGCCCGCTCCGCCATCGTCGCCGCGCTGCGCGCCGAGGGCCGGATCGTCGCCGAGAAGCGGCCCTACGTCCACTCGGTCGGCCACTGCTCGCGCTGCAAGACCACCATCGAGCCGCGCCTGTCCATGCAGTGGTGGGTCAAGGTCGGCCCGCTCGCCAAGGCCGCCGGTGACGCGGTCCGCGACGGCAAGGTCAAGATCCACCCGCAGGAGATGGAGAAGCGGTACTTCGACTGGGTCGACAACCTCCACGACTGGTGCATCTCACGCCAGTTGTGGTGGGGCCACCGCATCCCGGTCTGGTACGGCCCGGACGGCGAGGTCGTCTGCGTCGGCCCCGACGAGGAGCCGCCCAGCGGTGAGGGCTGGCGCCAGGACTCCGACGTCCTCGACACCTGGTTCTCGTCCGGCCTGTGGCCCTTCTCGACCCTCGGCTGGCCGGAGCGTACCGAGTCGCTCGCGAAGTTCTACCCGAACTCCGTCCTGGTCACCGGCTACGACATCCTCTTCTTCTGGGTCGCCCGGATGATGATGTTCGGGCTGTACGCGATGGACGGCACCCCGCCGTTCCACACCATCGCGCTGCACGGCATGGTCCGTGACCAGAACGGCAAGAAGATGTCCAAGTCCTTCGGGAACGTCGTCAACCCGCTGGACTGGATGGACAAGTACGGCTCCGACGCGCTGCGGTTCACGCTCGCCCGCGGCGCCAACCCGGGCGTCGACGTGCCCATCGGCGAGGACTGGGTCCAGGGCTCCCGCAACTTCGCCAACAAGATCTGGAACGCCACGCGCTTCGCGCTGATGAACGGCGCGACGGTGCAGGGCCCGCTGCCGGACGCGTCGAAGATGTCCTCGACCGACCGCTGGATCCTGTCCCGGCTGAACTCGGTGGTCGCCGAGGTCGACGCGTACTACGAGGACTACCAGTTCGCGAAGCTGTCCGACGCGCTGTTCCACTTCGCCTGGGACGAGGTCTTCGACTGGTACGTCGAGCTGTCCAAGACCACCTTCCAGGCCGGCGGCGAGGCCGCCGAGGTCAGCAAGCGGGTCCTGGGCGAGGTCCTGGACGTCACCCTGCGCCTGCTGCACCCGGTGGTCCCCTTCGTCACGGAGACCCTGTGGACCACGCTGACCGGAGGCGAGTCGGTCGTCGTCGCCGAGTGGCCCGCCGACAGCGGCTTCCGTGACGCGGAAGCGGAGCGGGAGATCGTCACGCTCCAGTCGGTGATCACCGAGGTCCGCCGCTTCCGCGCCGACCAGGGGCTCCAGCCCGGCCAGCGGGTCCCCGCACGCCTGAGCCTCGACGGCACGGCGCTCGCCCCGCACGAGCCGGCCATCCGCCAGCTGCTGCGCCTCCAGCCCGCGGGCGGGAGTTTCGCGGCGACGGCGACGCTGCCGGTGGCGGGCGTCGAGGTGGCGCTGGACCTGTCCGGCGTGATCGACGTCGCGGCGGAGCGCAAGCGGCTCGCCAAGGACCTCGCCGCCGCCGAGAAGGAGAAGGCGCAGGCGACGGCCAAGCTCGGCAACGAGGCGTTCCTGGCCAAGGCCCCGGACCACGTCGTCGACAAGATCCGCACCCGCCTCGCCAAGGCGGACGAGGACATCGCCCGCATCCAGTCCCAGCTGGAACGCCTCCCGCAGGCGTGACCACGCCAGGTGCGTGAAGGCCCCGGTGCCGCGTCGGCGCCGGGGCCTTCACGCTCTCCAGGGCCCGGTCGCGGGGTGGTGTGGGGCGCCGGCCCGGCGAGCCGACCTCAGCGGCGCGGGAACTGCGCGACCGGCCCCCACCCACCCGCACCCGCCCGACGCCCCCCCCTCGCACAACGAGACGCCACCGCACGCACCACCCGCCCCCCTCCGTAGACTGGCCCCGTGAGTGAGCTCCCCCCGCACGACAGCAGCGACCAGTCCGACCCCGGTGAGTCGTTCGACGAGATCATCGCCGCCGAGACCGAGCGCGACCCCGATCTCGCGGTGATCGAGGCCGGCAGCCGGACCCTGCGGACGCAGGGCGGCCCGCCGGAGGCCGACGTGCCGGCGCGGCCCGAGGACCCCGAGACGGACAAGGCGCTGCGGGAGGTCGAGGCGGAGCTCGCGACACGCTGGGGCGAGACCAAGCTGGAGCCCTCGGTCACGCGCATCTCCGCGCTGATGGACGTGCTGGGTGAGCCGCAGCGGTCGTACCCCTCGATCCACATCACGGGCACCAACGGCAAGACCTCCACCGCCCGCATGATCGAGGCGCTGCTCGGCGCCTTCGAGCTGCGGACCGGGCGGTACACCTCGCCCCACGTGCAGTCCATCACCGAGCGGATCAGCCTCGACGGAGCGCCGGTCTCCGCCGAGCGGTTCGTCGAGACGTACCAGGACATCAAGCCCTACGCCGAGATGGTCGACGCCCAGCAGGACTACCGGCTGTCCTTCTTCGAGGTGCTGACCGGGATGGCGTACGCCGCCTTCGCCGACGCGCCCGTGGACGTCGCCGTGGTCGAGGTGGGCATGGGCGGGAGCTGGGATGCCACCAACGTCATCGACTCCGACGTCGCCGTCGTGACGCCGATCGACCTCGACCACACCGACCGGCTCGGCGGGACTCCCGGCGAGATCGCCGGTGAGAAGTCCGGGATCATCAAGCCCGGCGCCACCGTGATCATGGCCCAGCAGCCGGTGGACGCCGCCCAGGTGCTGCTGAAGAAGGCCGTGGACGTCGACGCGACCGTGGCCCGCGAGGGGCTGGAGTTCGGGGTCGTGGCGCGCACGGTCGCCGTCGGCGGGCAGCTGCTGACGCTGCGCGGGCTCGGCGGCGAGTACACCGAGGTGTATCTGCCGCTGCACGGCGCGCACCAGGCACACAACGCGGCCGTCGCGCTCGCCGCCGTGGAGGCGTTCTTCGGCGTGGGCGCCCAGCGTCCCGACTCGCTCGACATCGACACGGTGCGCAAGGCCTTCGCCGCGGTCGCCTCGCCCGGCCGGCTGGAGGTCGTACGGCGGTCGCCCACCGTCGTCCTCGACGCCGCGCACAATCCGGCCGGCGCCCGGGCCGCCGCCGAGGCGGTCGGCGAGGCGTTCCAGTTCAGCCGGCTCATCGGGGTCGTCGGCGCCAGCGGCGACAAGAACGTACGCGGGCTGCTTGAGGCATTCGAGCCGGTGTTCGCGGAGGTCGTCGTCACCCGGAACTCCAGCCACCGCGCGATGGACGCCGACGAGCTGGCGGCCATCGCCGTCGAGGTGTTCGGCGAGGACCGGGTGCAGGTGGAGCCGCGGCTGCCGGACGCCCTGGAGGCGGCGATCACGCTGGCCGAGGAGGAGGGCGAGTTCGCGGGCGGCGGTGTACTCGTCACCGGATCCGTCATCACCGTCGGCGAAGCCCGACTGCTCCTGGGAAGGGGCTGAACCCCACGATGCGTACGCTCTGTGCTTCCACCCTGATCGGCGAGGTCTTCGTCATCGGCTTCGCCGGTCTGGTCGCGATGAAGGATCCCGACCTGGCGATGCCGACGGTCTGGACGGTCAGCGGCATCGCCATGTTCCTGTGCCTGGTGCTGTGCGGCCTGGTGACCCGGCCGGGCGGTGTGGCCATGGGCTGGGCGCTGCAGCTCGGGCTCGTCGCTTCCGGTTTCTTCGTCCCCACGATGTTCTTCCTGGGGGCGATGTTCGCCGCGCTGTGGTGGGCCTCCGTCCACTACGGCAGGAAGATCGACGAGGCCAAGGCCCGATTCGCCGCTCAGGCTGACACTGCGTGACGAAGGTCCGGGTCGGCCCTGTAGCCTCAACACCCCGCACATAGCGTGACCCCTGAAGGAGCTCCGTCGTGACCCAGCGCACCCTCGTCCTCCTCAAGCCCGACGCCGTCCGTCGCGGCCTGACCGGCGAGATCATCAGTCGCATCGAGCGCAAGGCCGGCTGGCAGATCACCGCGCTGGAGCTGCGCACCCTGGACCAGGAGACCCTGGAGCAGCACTACGGCGAGCACAAGGGCAAGCCGTTCTACGAGCCGCTGGTGCAGTTCATGGCGTCCGGCCCGGTCGTGGCGATGATCGTCGAGGGCGAGCGGGTCGTCGAGGGTGTGCGGGCGCTGGCCGGCCCGACCGACCCGATCGCCGCCGCGCCCGGCTCGATCCGCGGTGACTACGGCGTGATCGTGCGCGAGAACCTGATCCACGCCTCCGACTCCGAGGAGTCGGCCGAACGCGAGGTGAAGATCTTCTTCCCCGGTCGTGCCTGACACGCCGCCGGGGAAGCGGAACGAATTCACCGCGGGGCCTTCTGAGGGACCGTCACCTTTTCAAACCGTCTGACCTGGGACGGCCGCGCATTTCCGGCCGTCCCGCCTCATACCCGTGCCGATCGGGGGAACCACTGCCCCCGATGGCCCGTCTCCACAAGCGAGGCGGCGCGCCATCTGATGACAATGGCGAAGACCCTCGCGCAGTGTTCGCGAAGGCGCGTCTACGATGGAAGCCTTCACGTCACAGCACCCACCTCGCCGACCTGAAAAGCCCTCAAAAGCTCCGTGGGAAGGCCAGACGAATCCTGATGGGGAACTCAATGTCGTTCATCGGCCGTGACATGGCTGTCGACCTCGGGACCGCCAACACGCTGGTGTACGTCAGGGGTCGCGGGATCGTACTCAACGAGCCGTCCGTCGTCGCGATCAACACCAACACCGGTGGCATCCTCGCGGTCGGTGCCGAAGCGAAGAAGATGATCGGGCGCACGCCCGGCAACATCGTTGCCGTACGTCCGCTGAAGGACGGCGTGATCGCCGACTTCGAGATCACCGAGCGGATGCTCCGCTACTTCATCCTGAAGATCCACAAGCGGCGTTATCTGGCTCGTCCGCGGGTCGTCGTCTGTGTGCCCTCGGGCATCACGGGCGTCGAGCGCCGCGCCGTCATCGAGGCGTCGTCCCAGGCCGGCGCCCGTCAGGTGCACATCATCGAGGAGCCCATGGCGGCGGCCATCGGATCCGGCCTGCCGGTCCACGAGGCCACGGGCAACATGGTGGTGGACATCGGCGGCGGCACCACGGAGGTCGCGGTCATCTCCCTCGGCGGCATCGTCACCGCCCAGTCCATCCGGGTCGCGGGCGACGAGCTGGACAACGCGATCATCCAGCACATCAAGAAGGAGTACTCGCTCCTGCTGGGTGAGCGCACGGCCGAGCAGATCAAGATCACGATCGGTTCGGCGTACGACCTCGACACCGACGAGCACACCGAAATCCGCGGCCGGGACCTCGTCTCCGGGCTGCCCAAGACCGTCGTCATCTCCGCCGCCGAAGTGCGCAAGGCGATCGAGGAGCCCGTCAACGCGATCGTGGACGCGGTGAAGACGACGCTCGACAAGTGCCCGCCGGAGCTGTCCGGCGACATCATGGACCGCGGAATCGTTCTGACCGGCGGCGGCGCGATGCTGCGCGGTCTGGACGAGCGGCTGCGCCGGGAGACCGGAATGCCGATCCACATCGCCGAGGACCCGCTGGACAGTGTCGCGCTCGGGTCCGGCAAGTGCGTCGAGGAGTTCGAGGCGCTCCAGCAGGTTCTCGACGCCCAGCCGCGCAGATGAGGTAACTCTTCGATTCCGCCGTACGAGACCATCGCCTCTCGTACGGCGGATCGTTGATATAGAGGCATAAGCTGCCACAAACAGCCCGTGGGAATCCGCCGTCCGGTTTCCCAGCGGGCCGACCCGATTTCCCGCATTCCTATGAGGAAGGGCACGGCCGCCGCACGTGAGGGACACACGAGAGAGCCGGCTGCTCCTGGTGCTGCTGGTCGCCATCGCGTTCGCGTTGATCACGGTGGACATTCGCGGCGGGGAGGACTCACCGGTCGACGGTGCCCGCGGTGCCGCGGCCGCCGCCTTCGGCCCGATCGAGAACGGCGTGTCGTCGGCGGTCGACCCGGTGGGCAACGCGATCGCAGCGATCCGCGACTCCGGCGAGCGGCACGACCGGCTCGCCGAACTGGAGCGGCAGAACGCCGACCTGAAGGCGAAACTCGGCAGCGACGACCGCAACCGCAGCCGGCTGAAGCAGCTCGACAAGATGCTGAAGATCGCCGGCCAGGGCCAGTACGGCATCAAGGGCGCCGAAGTCATCGCCATAGGAGCGGCCCAGGGCTTCTCCTGGACCATCACCATCGACATCGGCGCAGGCGACGGCGTCAAGCGCGACATGACCGTCCTCAACGGCGACGGTCTGGTCGGCCGTGTCACCACCGTCGGACCGAACACCGCGACCGTGCTGCTCGCCAGCGACCCCGACTTCACCGTCGGCACCCGCATGGAAGGCAGCGACGAACTCGGCTTCGCCTCCGGCCAGGGCGACCGCCCGCTGCGCGTCGAACTCCTCAACGGCAAGGCGCAGATCAAGAAGGGCGACCGCCTGGTGACCTTCGGCTCGCAGGCCGACAAGCCGTTCGTGCCCGGAGTCCCGGTCGGCGTGGTCTCCCGCGTCGACCCCTCCGGGGGCGACTTGACCCGCACGCTCTACGTCACGCCGTTCGTCAGCTTCAGCAAGCTCGACATCGTCGGTGTCGTCGTCCAGACCCCGGAGCGGGACCCGCGCGACACGGTGCTGCCCGCCAAGCCCAGGCCGACACCGACGCCGACCGTGACGGTGACCGTGACGCCGGGCGCCGAGGACGCCGGAACGCCCGCCGAGGGCGACGCGGGCACGGGCGGCGATTCGGCCACCGACAGCGACTCCGCTGCCGGCGGCGACTCGGCCGCCGACGATCCGTCACCCGACGACGGACGGTCCCAGCAACAGGAAGACCAGTAGGGGGAGCTGTACCCATGCGCTTCAACAGGATCCTGCTCTCCTCCACGCTGGTCGTCGTCGCCCTGGTGCTCCAGGTCAGCGTCCTCGCCCGGCTGCACCTCCCGGGTGCCGTCCCCGACCTGGTCCTGCTCACCGTGCTGGCCCTCGCGCTGGTCTACGGCCATGTCGGCGGCGCCCTGATCGGCTTCGGCGCCGGACTCCTCGCCGACCTCGCCCCGCCCGCCGACCATGCCGCCGGCCGCTACGCGCTGGTGCTGTGCGTCATCGGCTACCTCGCGGGCCTGGTCAAGCCGGAGAACGGCCAGCTGAAGTCGGCCACCGGCCCGATGGCCGTGGTGGTCGCGGCCGCGGTCGGCAGCACCCTGCTCTACGCCGGGGTCGGCGCCCTCGTCGGCGACACCGCCGCCCGCCACGTCGGCCTGCCCGGCCTGCTGTTCACGGCCGCCCTGTACGACCTGCTGCTCGCCCCCTTCGTCGTCCCCGGCCTGATGACGCTGGCCCGGCGCGCGGACAACAACCCGCTGGAGACCGGATCTTCGGCCAAGGCGAGCGACATCTCCTCCGGCTGGCTCTCCTCCGGCACCGGACTGCGCATCGGCGGCCGGCGCGGCGGGTTCGGGGGCCTGAAGGTGAAGGCGGCCAGAGCACGGGTGGCCCGCGCCGGGCGCATCAAGGGGGTCAAGCGGCTGTGACCGCAGGGCAGTTCACCCGAACGGGGGAGCTCAGGCGGAACCCGGCCTCACCGGCCGGCCGTTCATCACTCGTACCCGCACACCCGTACGCGCTCTGAGAGGGGGAGGCAGCCGCAGTGACCAACATCCCCGAGACCGGACGGACCCCACGCGTCCAGACCCGGCTCGTCGTCATCCAGATCCTCGTCCTCTCCCTCCTGGCCACCCTCGGCGGCCGGCTGTGGTACCTCCAGATCCGTGAGGGCGAGGCGTACGCCAAGGAGGCGTCGGGCAACCACGTCCAGCAGGTCGTGCAGCCCGCCGTGCGCGGCTCCATCCTGGACGCCCGCGGAGTGGCCCTCGCCGACAACGAGACACGGCTGGTGGTCTCCGCCTCCCGCACCGACCTGCTGAAGATGAAGGACGACGGCAAGGCCGTCCTGACCAAGCTCGCGGGCGTGCTGGGCATGCCACCCAAGGAGGTCATGGAGAAAGTGCGGCTGTGCGACGCCGAGACGCCGCAGCCGTGCTGGAACGGCTCGCCGTACCAGCCGATCCCCATCACCGACGAGGCCACCCCCCGCCAGGCCCTGCAGATCCGCGAACGCGCCGAGGACTTCCCCGGCATCACCGCCGAGCCCCAGGCCGTCCGCCGGTACGCGAGCCCCGGCGCCGCCAACACCGCCCAGGTGCTGGGCTACCTCTCCCCGGTCACCGACCAGGAGATCCAGCAGGCCCAGGACACCGACTCGCCCTACCTGCGCTCCGACCAGGTCGGCCGCAGCGGACTGGAGCGCACCTACGACAAGGAACTGCGCGGCAAGGCCGGCGTCACCCGCTACGAGGTGGACAACCTCGGCCGGGTCATCGGCCAGGCCGAGGCGGACGCCGCCCAGCCCGGCTCCAACCTGGTCACCAGCATCGACGCCCGCGTGCAGCGAGTCGCCGAGTTCGAGCTGAACGAGGCGATGAAGACCGCCCGCAAGGAATGGGACCGCAACACCAACGAGCGGTACAAGGCCGACTCCGGCGCGGTGGTGGTGATGGAGGCCAAGACGGGCCGCGTCGTCGCCATGGCGTCCAACCCGACCTACGACCCCAACGCCTGGGTCGGCGGCATCTCCGCCAAGGACTACACCCGGCTCACCGGCAAGCAGTCCAACTACCCGCTGCTCAACCGGGCCACACAGGGCCAGGCAGCGCCGGGCTCGATCTTCAAGGTGGTCTCCACCGCCGCCGCGGTCCAGGCCGGCTACGAGTTCGACGGCCGCTACAACTGCTCCAGCGCCTACTCGGTAGGCGGCCAGGTCTTCAAGAACTTCGAGTCGCAGAACCACGGCGCGATCAGCCTGGGCCGCGCCCTGGAGGTCTCCTGCGACACCGTCTTCTACCAGCTCGCGCACAGCGAGTGGAAGAAGGACGGCGGCATCAACCCCAAGAAGGGGCAGCCCAAGGACCACTTCTACAAGGCCGCCCACCAGTTCGGCCTCGGCAAGGAGACCGGCATCGACCTGCCCAACGAGGTCACCGGCCGTGTCCCCGACCGCGAGTGGAAGCAGGAGTACTGGGAGGCCAACAAGGACGCCTGGTGCAAGACCGGCAAGAAGGACGGGGACTACGTCCAGCGCATCTCCTACGAGAACTGCCTCGAAGGCAACAAGATGCGCGCCGGTGACGAGATCAACTACTCCATCGGCCAGGGCGACACCCTGGTGACGCCGATCCAGATGGCGACGATCTACGCCGCCATCTCCAACGGCGGCACGCTCTACGACCCGACCGTCGGCAAGGCGATCATCAGCCCCGACGGCAAGCGGATCTCGCCCATCAAGCCCAAGGCACACGGCAAGCTGCCGGTCACCCAGCAGACACTGGCCCAGATGGACGACGCCCTGGAAGGCGTCGCCACCCGGGGTACGGCGGCGTGGCGGTTCGGCGGCTGGCCGCAGGACAAGATCCCCATGCACGCCAAGACCGGCACGGCGGAGGTCTACGGCAAGCAGACCACCTCGTGGTTCGCCACGTACACCGACGACTACGCGATCGTGATGACCATCTCCCAGGGTGGTACGGGCTCGGGCGCCTCCGGCCCGGCCGTGCGCAACATCTACGACGCGCTGTACGGCGTCTCCGACGACGGCACCATCAACCAGAAGAACGCCCTGCTGCCCACCCCGCAGAAGGACCTCCCGAAGATCCAGGCCGACGGCTCGATCATCGCACCGAAGATCCCCAAGGACCCGGCGAAGGAACAGCAGGCCAGCCAGAAGGTCCCGGAGGACCAGGGCGGGCAGGTGCAGACGGCGGCGACCGTGCCGCCCTCGCCCGAGGGCAACCGCAACACCCGCCGGCGGCAGCGCCGCCGGGGCTCCCGCAGCCGCCGCGGGTCGCTCAGCCGAAGGATGCTCACATGACGAGCGCGAACAGCTTCCAGGTCTCCGGATACGGACCCGAGCGAGCGGGCTGGACCCGGCTGTTCGCCCGTGACTCGCTGGCCCGGCGGCTCGACTGGCCGATACTGCTGTCGGCGCTGACGCTGTCCCTGATCGGCGCGATGCTGGTCTTCTCGGCGACCCGCAACCGCACCGAACTCAACCAGGGCGATCCGTACTACTTCCTGGTGCGCCACCTGCTGAACACCGGCATCGGCTTCGCCCTGATGATCGGCACGGTCTGGCTCGGCCACCGCACCCTGCGCGGCGCGGTGCCGATCCTGTACGGCGCGTCGGTCTTCCTTGTGCTGCTCGTCCTGACCCCGCTCGGCACCACGGTCAACGGCGCCCACTCGTGGATCGCGGTCGGCGGCGGCTTCTCGCTCCAGCCGTCGGAGTTCGTCAAGGTCACGATCATCCTCGGCATGGCCATGCTGCTGGCGGCCCGGGTCGACGCGGGGGACAAGCAGTACCCGGACCACCGCACGGTCCTCCAGGCGCTCGGCCTGGCCACGGTTCCCATGCTCATCGTGATGCTCATGCCCGACCTCGGCTCGGTCATGGTGATGGTGGTGATCGTGCTGGGCGTGCTGCTGGCCTCCGGGGCGTCGAACCGCTGGGTCTTCGGGCTGCTCGGCGCGGGTGCCATCGGAGCCGTCGCCGTCTGGCAGCTGCACATCCTCGACGACTACCAGATCAACCGGTTCGCCGCGTTCGCCAACCCGGACCTCGACCCGGCGGGCGTCGGCTACAACACCAACCAGGCGCGCATCGCCATCGGTTCGGGCGGGCTCACCGGGTCGGGCCTCTTCCAGGGCTCGCAGACCACCGGGCAGTTCGTGCCCGAGCAGCAGACGGACTTCGTGTTCACCGTCGCGGGCGAGGAACTCGGCTTCCTCGGAGGCGGCCTGATAATCCTTCTCCTCGGCGTGGTGCTGTGGCGGGCCTGCCGGATCGCGCTCGAGACGACCGAGCTGTACGGCACGATCGTCGCGGCCGGCATCGTGGCCTGGTTCGCCTTCCAGTCCTTCGAGAACATCGGGATGACCCTGGGGATCATGCCGGTCACCGGTCTGCCGCTGCCCTTCGTCTCCTACGGAGGATCGTCGATGTTCGCCATCTGGGTCGCGGTGGGGCTGCTCCAGTCGATTCGGGTCCAAAGACCGATGTCGGCGTGAGGTTTCTCCCGAATTAACCTCGTTGTCGCCCTGCCGTAGTGCCCCGACTCCCACTAGATTCGGTTCATGGCGGATACGAAGCGTGAGATCGAGCGCAAGTACGAGTCCGACGACAGCGGACTGCCCGACCTGACCGGCGTCGCCGGAGTCGCGGCCGTCCTCGACCAGGGCGTCGCCGACCTGGACGCCACCTACTACGACACCGCCGACGAACGCCTGGCAGCCTCCTCCATCACCCTGCGCCGCCGCACCGGCGGCGCGGACGCCGGATGGCATCTGAAGTTCCCGGTGGCGAGCGGCGTGCGGGACGAGATCCACGCGCCACTGTCCGACAGGGTGCCCTCCACACTGGGCGCCCTGGTCCGCTCCCGGGTCCGCGACGACGCACTCGCACCCGTGGTACGGCTGCGGACCACGCGCGACGTACGCCATCTCGTGGACCTCGACGGACATCTGCTCGCCGAGGTCAGCGTGGACGCCGTGCACGCCGAACGGCTCACCGGCAGCGGCGGCAAGGCCGAGTGGACCGAGATCGAGGTGGAACTCGCCGAGGGCGGCGACCCTGCCTTCCTCGACAAGGTCGACAAGCGGCTGCGCAAGGCCGGGGTACGGCCCTGCGAGGCCCCCTCGAAACTGGCCCGGGCGCTGGCCGAGACCGGCGGGAAAGGACAGCCCCGCAAGGAGGACCGCGCCGAGCCGGTCACCGCCGGTGACCATGTGCTCGCCTACGTCCGAGCCCAGCGGGACGCCATCGTCGAACTCGACCCCGCCGTGCGCCGGGACGTGGAGGACTCGGTGCACCGCATGCGGGTCGCCACCCGCCGGATGCGCAGCACCTTCAAGTCGTACCGCAAGATCCTCGACCGAGCCGTCACCGACCCGGTCGGCGACGAGCTCAAATGGTTCGCGGCCGAGCTGGGCGCGGGCCGCGACCAGGAGGTACTGGCCGAGCGGATCAGCGACGCGGTGCGGGAACTGCCGCCCGCCCTGGTCGTGGGACCGGTCCGCAACCGGCTGCGCACCTGGTCGACGGCCCGGGGCGAGGACGCGCGGCGAGAGATCATCGACGTACTGAACGGGCCGCGCTACCTCGCGCTCCTCACCTCGCTGGACGCGCTCCTCGCCGACCCGCCGCTGCGCGCGGCCGCGGCCGGCAAGCCGTCGAACGAACTGGCCAAGGCCGTGCGCAAGGCCTACCACGTGCTCGCGGAACTGGTCGACCACGCCCTCGCCACCCCACCGGGCAAGGACCGCGACGTGGCACTGCACGAGGCGCGCAAGAAGGCCAAGCGGGCGCGCTACGCGGCCGAGGCGGCGGCCCCCGGACTGGGCAAGCCGGCCTCGAAGCTGAAGTCCTCCATGAAGGACCTGCAGAAGCTGCTCGGCGAGCACCAGGACAGCGTGATGGGCCGGGAGGCCCTGAAAGAACTGGCCGAGCAGGCACAGGCGGCCGGTGAGCACTCGTTCACGTACGGCGTGCTGTACGCGGCGGAGCAGCGGCGCGCGGAGCAGGTGGAGGAGGAACTGCCGGGGGTGTGGAAGGGGACGAGGGGGACGGCCGGGATCTGAGCGTACGGACGGGTGCCCCGGCCGCGTTAGGCTTGATGGTCACCCGCCCCCAGCCTCCGGCCGGGGGGTATCCCCAGTCAGCTCACGAAAGTCCCGCGATGTCTGTCGAGTCGGTTTTCCCGCAGCTCGAAGCCCTGCTACCGCATGTGCAGAAGCCGATCCAGTACGTCGGTGGTGAGCTCAACTCCACCGTCAAGGACTGGGACGCCTGTGATGTCCGCTGGGCGCTCATGTACCCGGACGCCTACGAGGTGGGCCTGCCCAACCAGGGCGTCATGATCCTCTACGAGGTCCTCAACGAGCGTGCGGGCGTTCTCGCCGAGCGGACGTACAGCGTGTGGCCGGACCTGGAGGCGCTGATGCGGGAGCACGGCGTCCCGCAGTTCACCGTGGACGCCCACCGCCCGGTGAAGGCCTTCGACGTGCTCGGCGTCAGCTTCTCCACCGAGCTGGGCTACACGAACCTGCTGACCGCGCTGGACCTGTCGGGGATCCCGCTGGAGGCCAGGGACCGCACCGTCGACGACCCGATCGTCATGGCCGGCGGCCACGCGGCCTTCAACCCCGAGCCGATCGCCGAGTTCATCGACTGCGCGGTGATCGGCGACGGCGAGCACGCCGTCCTGGAGGCCACCGACATCATCCGCGCCTGGAAGGCCGAGGGGCGCCCGGGCGGCCGCGAGGAACTGCTGTTCCGGCTGGCGAGGACCGGCGGGGTGTACGTCCCGGCCTTCTACGACGTCGAGTACCTGCCGGACGGGCGGATCGCGCGCGTCGTACCCAACAAGTCGGGCGTGCCGTGGCGGGTGTCCAAGCACACCGTGATGGACCTCGACGAGTGGCCGTACCCGAAGCAGCCCCTGGTGCCGCTGGCGGAGACCGTCCACGAGCGGATGTCCGTCGAGATCTTCCGGGGCTGCACCCGCGGCTGCCGTTTCTGCCAGGCCGGCATGATCACCCGCCCGGTGCGCGAGCGGTCCATCACCGGCATCGGCGACATGGTCGACAAGGGGCTGAAGGCCACCGGCTTCGAGGAGGTCGGCCTGCTGTCGCTGTCGTCGGCAGACCACAGCGAGATCAGCGACGTCGCCAAGGGCCTGGCCGACCGCTACGAGGACGACAAGATCGGCCTGTCGCTGCCGTCGACCCGGGTGGACGCCTTCAACATCGACCTGGCCAACGAACTGACCCGCAACGGCCGCCGCTCGGGCCTGACCTTCGCCCCCGAGGGCGGTTCCGAACGCATCCGCAAGGTCATCAACAAGATGGTCTCGGAAGACGACCTGATCCGGACCGTCGCGACGGCCTACGGCAACGGCTGGCGGCAGGTGAAGCTGTACTTCATGTGCGGCCTGCCGACCGAGACCGACGACGACGTCCTCCAGATCGCCGACATGGCGACGCGTGTGATCCAGAAAGGCCGTGAGGTCTCCCGCTCGAACGACATCCGCTGCACGGTGTCGATCGGCGGCTTCGTACCCAAGCCGCACACGCCGTTCCAGTGGGCCCCGCAGCTCTCGGCGGAGGAGACGGACGCCCGGCTCGAAAAGCTCCGGGACAAGATCCGCGGCGACAAGAAGTACGGCCGCTCCATCGGCTTCCGCTACCACGACGGCAAGCCCGGCATCGTCGAGGGCCTGCTCTCCCGCGGCGACCGCCGCATCGGCGCCGTCATCCGCGCGGTCTACGAGGACGGCGGCCGCTTCGACGGCTGGCGCGAGCACTTCTCCTACGACCGCTGGATGGGCTGCGCGGACAAGGCACTGGCCCAGTTCGGCGTGGACGTCGACTGGTACACGACACGCGAGCGGACGTACGAGGAGGTCCTTCCCTGGGACCACCTCGACTCGGGCCTCGACAAGGACTGGCTGTGGGAGGACTGGCAGGACGCCCTCGACGAGACCGAGGTCGAGGACTGCCGGTGGACTCCTTGCTTCGATTGCGGGGTGTGTCCCCAATTTGATACATGGCCACAACTGAGCGAGAGCGGTAAGAAGCTGCTCCCGCTGACGGTCAAGAAGTCCTCGTGACCAGCGGCGATACGGTCCGACAGGTGGCTGAGACACTCGCTCGTCTGCCCACGGTCCAGCGGATGGCTGAGGCGCTCGCCCCCGAGCGGCGCACGCCGCTCCCCGCCCCTCGGCGGGACTCGGGCATCGTCTCGGCGGTCGAGTGGGTGTAGACGAAGAGAGGCGTTCGGACGATCTGGTCCCGGCGCCTCTCGGCGTTCGTGGGGTCCTGTTTGTGCGACAACGCGCATGAGTCACGTCTGTGCATGGACGGCCGCGAGCGGCCCCCGTACGGTCCTCTCAGGCGGCCCGCCCGGGCCGACAAGTCAGCCCGGGCATTCGCGGCATGCCCGGCTCGGTTCACGTGCTCACGTCGCACCCTGGGATTCCGGGCCGTAGGCGGCCGCGATGTCCTTGGAGGCCGGCCAGCGGCTGTAGGTGGGTGACTGGGGCCAGCCCTCGGGGGAGTCCTGCCATTCCTCCTGGCGGCCGTACGGCAGCAGGTCGATCAGGGCGAAGGTGTGGCTGAGCTGCTCGGTGCCCCTGCCGTCGGTGTGCCAGGTGCGGTAGACGGTGTCGCCGTCGCGCAGGAACACGTTGACCGCGAAACCGCCGCCGGGCGGTGCTCCGACGTCGGCCCCGAACGAGCTGCCGGCGGTCGAGTACCAGGTCATCCGGTTGCCGACCCGCCGCCTGTAGGCGAGTGCCTCGTCGATCGGACCCTGGGTGACGACGACGAACCGGGCGTCGTAGCTGTCCAGGAACTCGAGGCGGGTGTACTGCGAGGTGAAGCCGGTGCAGCCCGGGCACTGCCACTCCTCGCCGGGGAACCACATGTGGTGGTAGGTGATCAGCTGCCTCTTGCCGTCGAAGACGTCCGCCAGCCGGACGGGGCCGTCCTCGCCCTCAAGGACGTAGCCGGGCATCTCGACCATCGGCAGCCGGCGGCGCTCGGCGGCGATGGCGTCGAGCTCCCGGGTCGCGGCCTTCTCCCGGGCGCGCAGCGTACGCAGTCGCTGCTCCCAGGTCTCGGTGTCGACGACGGGTGGTAGCGCTTGGGTGGTCATGGTTCCTCACAGAGCTCGTGCGCGGGTTCCGCCTGTCATGAGGTGGACTCCGGCCGGCCCTGGAACTCATCGCTCACCGGTCCGGCGGGGCCGAGGACCGCGACGCAGGCAGGTGCATTCCGCCCGGCGTCAGGGCAGCGGCAGCAGGGATCCCAGGGGACCGAGGTCGAGATTGAGGTCGTCCATGGTGAGGTCGTAGCGGCGGCACAGTTCCGTCATACGGTCATGGAGGATCATCAGGGTCAGTCCCAGGCGCTCCTCCTGGTCCTCCGTGAGGCCGCCCTGGTCGACGCGGTGCAGGGCCTGACGTTCCATCAGCTGGCGGAGCAGCTCCACGATGGTCAGCACCAGCTTGATGAGGTCGCGCTCCACCGTCTCGGGGTCGGTCCGGAGCCGGTGGGCGACCGGGGATCCCTCGTCCTCGTCACCGAGGGGCGGCGGCACTTCGTCGGGCCGGGCGGGGAGCAGGGCGAAAGCGCGTGCCGCGGCGCCGGCCCCCTCGTCCAGGCGGTCGGAGCGCGGCGTGCGGTCAGCGGGGTCCGTCATGGGGCGCCGCCTTCGACGCGGGTGTCTCCCGGCAGCACCTCTCCCGAGGGGCCGGCCCCTGGAAGGGCCACTTCCCACTGCTGTTCCTGAACGGCGACGATCACCGCCCGCAGCGAGATCCTGACCAGGTCGATGTCCGCGATCGACAGGACGATGTCACCGGTGAGCACCACACCGCCGCGCAGCAGCTGGTCGAGCAGGTCGATCAGGGCCACCTGGCGCTGGGCGAGCGGGGGATCCTCGTAGGCGGTCACCGCTGTCGCGCTCCTTCCCGGGCAGCCTGGGTCTGCGGCACCTGGGCGAAGGAGTACGGCACCCAGGGCCCGGTGACCTCCACCCGTACGCCTGGAAGCCCTTCGGCGGCGTCCAGGACCCGCTCGCGGAACTCCTCGCCCCGGCCGCGCGGCACGAGAAAGGCGTCGTTGGCGATGTTCTCCCCGGTCGTGCCGGCCAGGCGGCCCTGCTGGGGCCGGCGCCGGGCGCGCGCCACGGCCAGGCTCCCGGCCTGTGACTCGATACGGCGGACGGCCTCGGCGGCGCAGGACCAGGCGTCCTCGCGCGCATGTCGCTGGTGCCGGCGTTGCCGCAGACAGGCGCGTCCGGGGTCGGGCTCGTCCGCGGCGTCTTCGGGGTGTGACGTGGACGACCGCGCGTCCGGGGAGGAGGTGTCGGCGTAGACCTTCACGCCCCACTCGACGTGGTCGGCGAGCCGGTCGAGGAGTGCGGTAAGGGTCTGCCGGCGTTCGGCGAGCATGTCGCGGACGCGGTGGTCGTCGAGGTACACGGTCGCCAGCCGCAGCGGCAGCACCGTGGCGTGCGCGCCCAGCGTCTCGACCACGTGGTGGTGGGAGCGGGCCACGTCCTCCAGCCAGTCCAGGTCCTCCAGATGCGCCTTGAGGGCGGCCTCGGAGAAGTCCGCCTCGGGCACCGGGCTGACCGCCGCCGCCAGATCGCCGTGGCGCACCAGCGCGACGGGGGCGTCGGCGACCCCGCGGACGCCGGTGAGCGCGTCGCCTTGTGGGGATGCGTGGGGGCGCAGCACGGCGTACACGTAACTGAGCTGGTCGTCCATGGGTCAACTCCGGCCCTCGTCGTCCTCGGCGCTCCTGCGTCGTTTGCGCCGGTGCTCGGTGCCGGGGTCGCGATCCCGGTCCCGTTCCCGAGCCGGGCCGGGGTCGCGCTCGCGGGGGCGGCGGCCGCGTGCGCCCTACGGCAGCTCCGCCTGCGACTGTGCCATCTGCCTGCGCAACTGCTCGACCTCGTCGCGCAGGCGGACGTTCCGTTCCTCCAGGTCACGGGTGCCGTCCGCGCGGGAGGACAGGGCCGGGTCGCGCTCCCACCAGTCGATGCCGATCTCCTTGGCCTTGTCCACCGAGGTGACCAGCAGGCGGAGCCGGATGGTGAGCAGTTCGATGTCGAGCAGGTCGATCTTGATGTCGCCGACGATGACGATGCCCTTGTCGAGCACGCGCTCGAGTATGTCGGCGAGGTTGGCACTGGTTCCCTGGTTGTACGGCTGGAGCGTCCGCGCCGGGGAGGAGCCGGCGGGTGGGGGCTCGGTCACAGCGTCCTCGACCTCGTTCCTGGAAGCGGCTCGGCGTCGCCGGCTACCTGCTGCGCCGGCGGCTCTCGGCCGGGGGTTCCTCGTCGTAGCGGTCCTCGGGTCCTTCGTCTTCTCCCTCTTCGTCCTCTTCGTCCTCGTATTCGTCCTCCTCGTCGTAGTCGTCGTACCGGTCCTCGCCCTCGCCCTCTTCACCCTCTTCACCCTCTTCATCTTCTTCGTCTTCTTCGTTCTCTTCGTCCTTGTCCCGGGGCTCGTCCTTCGAGGGACCCTCGCCGCTCTCGTCCCGCTCGTCGTAGCGGTCCTCGGGCTGCGCCTCGTCGCCTTCGTCCTCGTCCTGCCGCTCCTGCGCGTCGCCGCGCCGTTCCCTCTCCTCCCCGCGGGTCTCGCGGTCCTCTTCCTCGGCCTCGTCCGGGCCGCGGACGACCTCGCCCTCGCGGATCTCCCCGCGCCAGCCGCCCGTCGCCTCGCCGCGCAGCATCACGAACTTGCGGAAGAGCTTGAGGTCGAGCCGGGTACGGCGGCCCTGGGCCCGCCAGACGTTCGCGGTCTTCTCGACCAGACCCGTGGGGAAGTAGTCGAGGACCAGGAGGACCTTGGTGAGGTTCTCGGCCACCGGGTGGAAGGTGACCACTCCCCGTGTGGAGCCCTTGGCCCCCTCCGAGGTCCAGGCGATCCGCTCGTCGGGCACCTGCTCGGTGATCGTTCCGGTCCAGGACCGGCTCGCCTTGGCAACCTTGACCTGCCACTGGGTCGTGGTGTCGTCCTTCTGCTCGACGTCGACCACGCCCTTGGTGAACCGGCCGAACTCCGTGAACTGCGTCCACTGGTTGTACGCCTCGCGCACCGGGACGCCGACGTCGATGTCCTCGACGATGGTGATGCTCTTGCCCCCGCCGCCGTGCGACGCCCCGTGCCGCTGCCCCGTGGCTTCCTTGATCTTGTCCGTCACGGCGTCCTTGGCGTGCGCGGCAGTGCCCTTGGCCTGGGACGCGACCTGTCCGCCGAGCAGTTTGCCGCCCTTGCCCAGGGCGTGGACGAGCGGGCCGGGGCCCACATGGGCGGAGCCGATCCGGTTCGCCGCGTCGCCCATCTTGTGCCCCATGCCGGTCAGCATGTGTTCGAGCCGGGCCTCGGCGTAGTTGCCGAGTTCCTCCATCAGCTTGTTCGCGCCCGGGCTCTTGAGGAGTCCGGTACCGCCCGGCGCGCCCTGCCCGGACGTCTTGCCGTCAGTCATCGTCCGTCTCCCTCGCTCGCGAGGTACCGCCTGACCTGGAGGACGTCCTGCGCGACGCCCCGCTGCCGGACTTCGTCTTCGACGGGGGCCGGCGTGCCGGCTTCCTGGCCTTGGGCCGTTCCTCTTCTTCCTCCTGCGGCTCTTCTTCCTCGCGGGGCTCTTCCTCTTCGCGGGGCTCCTCTTCGCGGGGCTCCTCTTCCCCGCGGTCCTCGTCCTGCTGCCGGCTCCGCTGCCCGTCCTGCCCCTGCAGTCCTGCGGTGCGCTGGTGCAGGGCGTCGGCAAGGTGTCCGGCCTGGGCGTTCAGTACGGAACCCACCGCCGCCTTGGTCGCGCCGGTCAGTTCGTTGCGGGCCTGCTGGTTGAGGTTGCCGAGCACGGGTGCGAGGACCTCGGCGAGGTCTCCGGCCTTCGCGCGCTTCACGGCGATCGCCATGGCGAGCCCCAGGGCGGCCTTGGCGTTCTTCTTGCGGCCCAGCAGATAGCCGCCGACGAGGGCGGCTCCGATCTTGGCGTTGCTCATGATGCCGACCTCCTCAGCTGGTACAGCCTGATCTCCTCCAGCCGTCCCAGCAGTTCCTCCTCGCGTGCCGCGAAGTCCTCCTCGTCGATACGGCCCTCCAGGCGAGCCCGCTCCAGATCGGCGAGCGCCGCCTGGATGGGAGTGGGGTCGTAGTACTCGTTCTCCGCGGCCTGAACGACCTTGTCGACCACCCAGCCCACGCCTCGCACCGGAGCGAAGGGCAGTGCCAGGACCTCGAAGACCAGTCCCACGGTGCCTCCTTGTGTCGAGGAACGACGCGTTGACGAAGTACTGCTCCGAGGGCATCGACAGGCTCTCCGCGTGCACGAACGGCCGCAGCGTCGTGACGATCTGCGTGGCGAGCGCCTCCTCGCGGACCTGCACCTCCTGGGCCACGAGCCGGCCGAGTTCCCTGCGTTGCTCGGGGCTGCCGTGGCCCTCACGGGTCGCCTCGTTCAACTCGCGTACGCGGTCGGACTCGTCGATGATCCGCCGCAGCAGCGAGTCCTCGTTCTGCACACCCTTGACGTTGAACTCCACCCGTCCGGTGAGTTCGGCC
Organism: Streptomyces sp. NPDC047706; assembly: GCF_043204795.1. Classification (NCBI taxonomy): domain Bacteria; kingdom Bacillati; phylum Actinomycetota; class Actinomycetes; order Kitasatosporales; family Streptomycetaceae; genus Streptomyces; species Streptomyces sp. NPDC047706. The sequence continues at coordinate 41,711 of NZ_JBIDCW010000017.1, forward strand.
ATCCGCTGGGCGTACCGGCCTGCGCCCTGCTCCAGGACGGCGCGTACCGCCTCGTCGTCCTGGGCGACGAATCCGAAGCCCAGCGGCAGGGAGACGCCGTCGGACCACAGCCGCTCCTGCACGGCGTGATGTGCCTCCAAGTCCCGCCGGGCGACCGACGGATCCTCCGGGGCCTCGCTGACCACGGCGCACAGCGAGTCACCGCGCACCACGCGCAACTTTGAGGGCCCCTCGCCGACGCCCTTGAGGTCGCCGAGACGCAGGGGGTGCGATGCCTCGGTGATGGCACAGACGTAGAGCGACATCGCTCACTCCTCGCGGTCCCTGGAAGAACGGCGCTCGGACCGGCGCTCGACGTGTTCGCGCTCCCGCCGATCCTCCCTGCCGCGCCGGGGCCGTTCACCGCTCTCGATCTCGTCGCGGCCGCCCTGGAGGGATTCCGTGAAGGCTTCCACGTCGCCGCTGAGCGCGCCCTTGCTCTTGCCCCTGGCGCCGCCCTCGGTGACGCGTTCCATCACGCCGGGCAGCTGGGCCGGGGCCTTGCGGCCCGCTTCCAGGTCCAGCCGGTTGCACGCCTCGGCGAAGCGCAGACAGGTGTCCACGCTGGCCACGACGATGCGGGCGTCGATCTTGGCGATCTCTATGCCGAGGAGGGAGACCCTGAGGAAGGCGTCGATCACCAGACCGCGGTCCAGGACCAACTCCAGTACGTCGTAGAGGTTCCCGGAGCCCGAGCTGGGGGCGGGGACCGCGCCACCGCCCGGAATCACTGTCACGATCTGCTCCCTCCGTTGCGGTCGAGCTGGGCGCGTGTGTAGCGGCGACCGCGCTTGTAGGCCATCAGTTGACCGGCCGGGTCCATCGCGACCTCGTAGCCGGCAAGCACGCTCATGGTCTCGGGCACGCGCTCCAGTTCGACGACCTCGACCTCGACCTCGGCCTCTCCCAGCCGTCCCTCCGTCGGCTTCAGCGCGGAGACGGATTCCGGTCGCCGGCCCAGCAGCTCCGCGAGCTGGTCGGACGCCTGCCGCGCCGCCTCGGCGGCCTAGACTCTCTCATTTCCGGGCATATCATCACCAATCATCGTCAACCACCCCGTGTCTCCCAAAACAGCCGCTTCTATCGCTCCGGTCAGCAGGTTTTCGGGTGCCGGACTGCATCCGCAGCGCGGCCGGTGGCGTCCACACCGGTATGGACCTGGAAAAACCAGCTGCTCACCGGCCGTCCGACGGGTGCCTCGTGGTCGCGATCCGCGTTCCGGTGCGGATCGTGATGCTGCTCGTCGTCCTCCCCGTGCGCATGGCGTGGGACGCGCTGGCCGTCGCGGGGCGGTTCCTCGACGACACGGTGTTCAGGCCGGTGGGGCGGGTGCTGCTGTGGCTGGGGCGGGCGGTGTTCGTGTGGCCCTTCGTCGCGCTGTGGCGCTGGGTCCTGGTCCCCGTGGGCCCGGACGCTGGCCTGGCTCGTGAACGTGCTCGTCGTCGCGCCGTGCGGCTGGCTGTACCGGTACGTGCTGACGCCCCTCGGGCACGCGATCGCGTGGGCCGGGCGGGGGATCGCCGCCGGGCTGGAGTGGGTGTACGCGCGCGTGCTCACCCCCGTGGGGCTCGGGATCATGTGGGTCCTCACGGGCGTCGGCGCGGTGCTCGCCGTCGTCGGTGGCGGAGTGTTCACCGCGGTGGCATGGCTGGTGCGCCACCTCCTCGTGGTGCCCGCCGTCCGGCTCTACGAGTGGGTGCTCGCGCCGGCCGGACGGGCGCTGGTGTGGTGCCTGAGCGGGCTCGCCCGGGTGGTGAGCGTGATCGTCACGGGCATCGGAACGGCCCTGTACTGGACCTGCCGGATCCTGTTCGTGCTGCCCGCGCTCGCCGTGGGGCGCTGGGTCCTGCTGCCCGTCGGGCACGTACTAGCGGTCGTCGGGCGCGAGATCGGGGCCGCGCTGGGGCACGCCTGGCGGGTCGCGGGGCACATCTCGCTCACCGTCGGCCGGTTCCTCGGAAGGCTCTTCCGGTGGATCCTCGTGGAACCGGTGCGATGGGTCTACGCGCGCGTGCTCACGCCTGCCGGTCATCTGGTCCGGGACGCCGTGGTGCGGCCGGTGGGTGAGGCGCTGCGCGCCGTGGGGCGGGCCTCGCGGCAGGCGCTGGCGTCCGCACGGGCGAGCGTGCGGCAGGCGCGGGCCGGCGTCCGGCGGATGCTCTTCGGCGAGCCGCGGCCGCGGCGGAAGGCCGTCCGGCGGGAACCCGCGGCCGCCGGGACACGTACTCTTGGTAGCAGTACGACCGCTCTCACGAAGGACTGAACGACACTGGGCAAGCGACAGCCCGAAGGCCCGCCGCCGGCACCCGCGGTGCAGCGCGTCCGACTGCGCTACACCAAGCGCGGCCGCCTCCGGTTCACCAGCCACCGTGACTTCCAGCGCGCCTTCGAGCGTGCGCTGCGCCGCGCCGAGGTGCCCATGGCCTACTCGGCGGGGTTCACCCCGCACCCGAAGGTGTCGTACGCCAATGCCGCACCCACCGGCACGGGCAGTGAGGCGGAGTATCTGGAGATCGCGCTCACCGCACCACGCGATCCGGAGAAGCTCAGGATCCTGCTCGACGAGTCACTGCCCACCGGGCTCGACATCGTCGACGCGGTCGAGGCCCGCACGTCGGGGCTCGCCGACCGGCTGACGGCCTCCGTCTGGGAGTTGCGGCTGAACGGCGTGGACCCGGCCGACGCCGCCCGCGCCGTCGCCGCCTTCAACGCGGCCGAGGTCGTCGAGGTGCAGCGGATGACCAAGAACGGCGTCCGCACCTTCGACGCCCGCCCCGCCGTCGTGAGCCTGGAAAGCACCGACGGCCTCGTGGACCTCGGCGACGCCGCGGGTGCCGGGGGCGGCGCGGATCCCGAACGTCCCGAACGCGCTGAAGAGCTCGAACGCGCTGAAGAGCTCGAACGCACCGAAATCAGCGAAAACAGCGAAAACAGCGAAAACAGCGAAAACAGCGAAAGCCGCGACAGTCGCGCGGCCTCGGAAACGCAGGATCCGCAGGCTGATAGGCCGACCGACCAGCCCTGTGCGATACTGCGGCTGGTTGTTCGGCACGTGACGCCTGCCGTACGACCCGACGACGTCCTGTCCGGTCTCCGCGCCGTGGCCGACCTGGCGCCGCCGGTCCCCGCAGCGGTGACCAGGCTGGCGCAGGGGCTGTTCGATGAAGAGACCGGCACGGTGACAGACCCGCTCGCGCCTGACCGCGAGGCGGGCCCCGCGTAGGACGGACGTCGAAGCGCAGCCCTCGTACTCGGGAGCCACCTGGGTCGGGCGGCGCACCGACCAGAAGACTTTCGCCAGGCCGTACGCAACACGGCGTACGGAACCGGCGAGACAGGACAACAGAGAGCTCCCGTGCGGCGCCCGCGCCCCGGACGGCGGCAGCCGCGCATCGCGCGAGCCGCGGACGTCACCGGCACCACTGCCGGACCAGGTGCGGCGCCCGGGAGCCTGACGGGAGAAACGCCCGCATGCTCGAGCCGATCGAACCCATCGAGGGTTCCGAACTCAATACACCCAGCGACACCCTGCCGCCGCGTCGTCGGCGCCGTGCCGCTTCCCGGCCGGCGGGACCGCCCGCCGCCACGTCCGAGGCGCCCGCGGAGACGGTCGAGCCGGCCATACCGGCCGCCGACGCCGCCGGCCTGGCCACCGGCGACATGCCGGCCGCCGACGCCGCCGGCCTCGCCGCGGCCGACCTCTCCTCCGCGGCTTCCGAGGAGGCAGGTGATGTCGAGGAGGCGGTCGAGGCCTCCGAGGCGGGAGAGGTCACCGGCGCCGACGAGACCGAGGAGACCGCCGAGGAACTCGCGGCTCCCGAGGAGGCTGCGCCCGCCGGGCGTACGCGTCGCCGGGCGACCCGCCGGGTGTCCGCGCCCGCCGGTGCGCCGGCCGCCGCCGAGGCCGCCGAGGCCGCCGAGACCGTGGTGCAGGCGGGCGCCCCCGCCGCCGAACCGGTGGACGAGAGCCCCGTCGCCCACGTCGTCGAGGAGCCCGCCGCGCCCCGCCGCCGCCGGGCCACGCGCCGGGTGTCCGCGCCCGCCGGCGCTCCGGTGACCGTGGAGGGCGCCGAGAGTGCCGCACCCGCCGAGAGTGCCGCTGCCGCGTCCGTGAGCGCGGAAGCGCCCGCCGCCTCGGCAGCCGACGAGCTCGCGGCTCCCGAGGAGGCCGCAGCTTCCGAGGAGGCCGCGCCCGCCGGGCGCACGCGCCGCCGGGCGGCCCGCCGGGTGTCCGCGCCCGCCGGTGCGCCGGCCGCCGCCGAGGCCCCGCGGCAGGAGGACGTCGTACCCGCCGAGGCCCTGCCGCAGGACGGACTCGTTCCCGCTGCCGGGACGCCCGCGGACAGCGCCCCCGAGGAGACCGGTGACGCCGCTGAGCGGCGGACCCGCCGCCGGGCCACGCGCCGGGTGACGGTACCTGCCGAGGCGGCGGGCAGTGCAACCGAAGAGGCCGCCGAGACCGCCGGCGAGCAGGTAGCCGAAGCCGCCGGTGAGCAGGCCGGCGAGGCTGCCGCGCCTCGTCGTACGCGCCGCCGCCGGGGTGCCGCGGCCGAGGCGTCCGCCGAGCCCGCCGTCGAGGAGACCGCCGAGCCCGAGCAGCCCGCCGCGGTCGAGCCCGTCGAGGCCGCCGCCGACCAGGGAGGTGCCTCGCGTCGTGCCCGGCGCCGGGTTGTGCGCAAGGCGGCGACCGGGTTCGCCGCGCCCGCGCAGTCCGAGGCCGCCGAGGGCGAGGCGGTGCGCCCGCCCGCACGGCCCGCGGTCGCGGTGTTCCAGCCGCCGGTGTTCACCGAGCCGAGGTTCCAGACGCCCGAGCGGGCCGCCGCCGAAGCGGCCGCCGAGGCCGCGGAGGAGGCCCCCGAGGCCGAGGAGTTCCCCGAGGAGGAGCCGGCCGGTGCGCGGCGTCGCCGCCGGCGCCGGGGTGTCGCAGCCGCGGAGGAGCCCGAGACGCAGGCCGCCGAGACCGCCGTGGACGAGGAGGCGGAGGAGGCCGCCGGCGGCACCGTCGAGGACGAGGAGGGCGAGGAGGCCGGGTCCCGTCGCCGTCGCCGCCGGGGTGGCCGCCGTCGTCGCCGGGGCGAGTCCGGGGACTACGCCGACGGTGACAGCGAGGAACTCGCCGCCGAGCAGGCCGCGCAGGACGCCGAGGACACCGCCGAGCAGGTCGAGGAGGACGCCGACGAGGACGACGGCTCCGCCGCGGACTCCGGGGGCTCGTCCTCCAGCAGCCGCCGGCGCCGCCGCCGTCGCCGCCGGGCCGGGGACTCCGGCACGGAGGGCGAGCCGTCCGCCGACGACCCCGAGCGCACGGTCGTCAAGGTCCGCGAGCCGCGGCCCGCGCGGGAGAAGGGCGGTGAGCCGTCCGACGAGGTGCAGTCCATCAAGGGCTCCACGCGTCTGGAGGCCAAGAAGCAGCGCCGCCGCGAGGGCCGCGAGCAGGGCCGCCGCCGGGTGCCGATCATCACCGAGGCCGAGTTCCTGGCCCGGCGTGAGGCCGTCGAGCGGGTGATGGTCGTCCGCCAGCACGGCGACCGTACGCAGATCGGCGTCCTGGAGGACGGCGTGCTCGTCGAGCACTACGTCAACAAGGAGCAGTCGACGTCGTACGTCGGCAACGTCTACCTCGGCAAGGTGCAGAACGTACTGCCGTCGATGGAGGCCGCCTTCATCGACATCGGCAAGGGCCGCAACGCGGTGCTGTACGCCGGCGAGGTCAACTTCGAGGCGCTGGGCATGGCCAACGGGCCGCGCCGTATCGAATCCGCCCTGAAGTCCGGCCAGTCCGTGCTCGTGCAGGTCACGAAGGACCCGATCGGGCACAAGGGCGCCCGGCTGACCAGCCAGGTCTCCCTCCCGGGCCGCTACCTCGTGTACGTGCCCGAGGGCTCCATGACCGGCATCAGCCGCAAGCTGCCCGACACCGAGCGGTCGCGGCTGAAGACGATCCTCAAGAAGATCGTCCCCGAGGACGCGGGCGTCATCGTGCGTACCGCCGCCGAGGGCGCGAGCGAGGACGAGCTGCGCCGGGACGTCGAGCGGCTGCAGGCGCAGTGGGAGGAGATCCAGAAGAAGGCCAAGAGCGGCAACGCGCCGACTCTGCTGTACGGCGAGCCGGACATGACCGTCCGCGTCGTGCGCGACATCTTCAACGAGGACTTCTCCAAGGTCGTCGTCAGCGGCGGCGACGCCTGGCAGACCATCCACGGCTACGTCTCGCACGTCGCGCCGGATCTCGCCGAACGGCTGCAGAAGTGGACCTCCGAGGTCGACGTCTTCGCCACGTACCGGATCGACGAGCAGCTCGCCAAGGCGCTGGACCGCAAGGTCTGGCTGCCCAGCGGTGGTTCGCTGGTGATCGACCGGACCGAGGCGATGGTCGTGGTCGACGTCAACACCGGCAAGTTCACCGGCCAGGGCGGCAACCTGGAGGAGACGGTCACCAGGAACAACCTGGAGGCGGCCGAGGAGATCGTCCGCCAGCTGCGGCTGCGCGACCTCGGCGGCATCATCGTCATCGACTTCATCGACATGGTGCTGGAGTCCAACCGGGACCTGGTGCTGCGGCGCCTGCTGGAGTGCCTGGGCCGGGACCGCACGAAGCACCAGGTCGCCGAGGTCACCTCGCTCGGCCTGGTCCAGATGACCCGCAAGCGGGTCGGCCAGGGTCTGCTGGAGTCCTTCTCCGAGACCTGCGTCCACTGCAACGGGCGCGGCGTCATCGTGCACCTGGACCAGCCGGCCGCCACCGGTGGCGGCGGCAAGCGCAAGAAGCGCGCGCGGGCCGGTGCCGAGCAGCCTGAGCACACGCACGAGGCGGTGGCCGGCGTGATCGTCGAGGCCGGCGAGACCGCCGAGGAGGAGGCGGAGACCGAGTCCGAGGTCGCGGCCGAGGTCGCCGAGCCGCTGGCGCTGCCCGCACCGGAGTTCGCGCCGGACGAGGAGCTGTACAGCAGCGTCGCCGAGGCCGAGGCGGCGGCGTCCCGCAGCGGTCGTTCGCGGCGCCGGTCGAGCCGTCGGGTGTCCGCTCCGGCGGGCGCGCCCGCGCCGAAGAGCGAGGCGGACGGAGTCGGTACGGCGGTGCCCACGGCCCAGGACGTGACGGCCGAGGAGGAGGCCGCGCGTCCGGTGCAGCCGGAGCCGGCCGCGGCGGCCCACGCCGCGCCGACGGCCGTCGAGGACCCGGTGGTCGAGGCCGCCCCGGCGGAGACTGCCGCCGAGGAGGCCGCGCCCAAGGCCCGTACGCGGCGTCGCGCGACCCGCAAGGTGAGCGCACCTGCCGGTTCGCCCGCGTCGGCCGAGGCGGCCCTGGTGACGGTCGCCGAGACCGCTTCGGAGGCGCCGGAGGGTCCGGAGGCTCCTCAGGCCGCGCCGCCGGTCGCGGCGCAGCCGGAGCAGGCCGAGGTGCCCGCCGAGGCAGCCGCCCCGGCCCGTCCGCGCCGCCGTGCGGTCCGCAAGGCCACCGCGCCGACCGCGTCCGAGGAGGCGGCCGTGACGGTCGTGCCGTCGGCACAGGCACAGGCACAGGCACAGGCACAGGCGCAGGCGCCGGTCGCGGAGCAGGCCGCCCACGAGGCCGAGCAGGCCCTCGTGGAGGCCAGGGAGGCCGCTCACGAGGCCGTCGCCGGGACCGAGGACGGCGAGCCCGCCCCGGTCAGGAAGACCGCGGCCCGCAAGACGGCGAAGAAGGCCACGGCGAAGAAGGCCGCCACCAAGAAGACCGCGGCCAAGAAGACGGTCGCGAAGAAGGCGACGGCCAAGAAGGCGGCGAAGTCCACCGCCGCCAAGGCGACCGCCGCGAAGACCGCCAAGGCGACGTCGAAGAAGACGGCGGCGGCGGAGCAGTCCCAGCCGGGCGTGTCGGTCTCGGCCGACGAAGGCTGATGCCACGGGGTGGGGGGGGGGGGGGGGGGGGGGGGGGGGGGGGGGGGCGCGGCCCCCCCCCCCCCCCCCCCCCCGGCCCCCATCGCACGCGCGCCCCGCGTCAGGCCCGGTGGTGCGGCCCCCCGGGATCGACGGGGTCGATGCGGTCCGGCCGCGGCGGCGTCCCAGGCGCCTGTGCCGGCTCGGCGGCGCCGGGCGGCGCGGGCGGGACGGGCGGCACCGGCGGGTACGCCGCGCTGTCCGGGCCGGCCTGCGGGACGGCACCCTGCGCGCGGTCCCGGTCCGCCGTCAGTTCGGCGCGCCCGTGCGGCGTGCCGGGCGCGTGCGGCCGGGCGGCGCCACGCAGCAGGTAGGCGACGGCTCCGAGGATCGCCGCGGTGACGAGCGCGGCGGCCCAGCCCGGCAGGACGAGGGCGAGCGCGAGCCCGACGGCCAGGGCGACGGCCGCGCCCGCGTACAGGGCGACGGCGCCGGACGCGGCGTACAGCGTGGCCTTGCGGCGCTGTTTGCGCGTCTGCTGGCGCAGTTCGTCGCGGATCGTCTCCCGCGCGACCTGCGCCAGCTCGTCGACAAGATGCTTGTCCAGGTGCTCCAGATGATCCATGCGGTCCATGGCCGCCGGGTACCCTTGGCCGCCCCCGCCTAACGCCGCCCCCGCGCACGCCGTCGCCCGGTGGTGCCGTGCGCGCGGCTGCGGCCGCCGCCCTCAGGATCCCGGCGGCCGCATCCGGAAGTCGTACCGCTCGGGCAGCGGACCGCCGCCGGTCCGCTCCCACAACCGCCCGATGACCTCGTCCCCTTCCCGCAGGTCGGCCACCTCGAAGCCGGCCTCGAACACGGCGCGGGCGTCCTCGATGCGCCCCTCGGCGGCCAGCAACTCGGCCTGGAGCAACCGGAACCGCCCCCGCGCCCGCGTCGCGGGACGGAGCCGCTCCCACACGGCCCGGGCCTGCGCCGGGCGCCGCACGGCGAGCAGCGCGCCGATCGCCTCCCTGCCCAGCGCCGCCGTGGCCGCCGTCCACGCGTCGCCGTCGTCGCGCCGTTCCCGGCACAGGTCGTCGAAGGCCTCCACATACCGGTCGGCGGCCCGCTCGTGGTGGCCGCCGTCCTGGTCCGCGACCGCCAGGCACCGCAGCAACGGCCACAGGGAGGGCGCCAGCGGGAGCGCCCGCTCCCAGCTGCGCACCGCCTGCGCCCGGTCCCCTGCGTGCCACTGCGCGACCCCGAGGTGGTACTCGGCCAGGGGCGTGGCCGGAGCCGTCTCCAGCATGTCCCGCCAGTGCGGCCCGACCGGCGTCCCGCCCGGCGGCCGCACCCGGCGCGGCTCGGGAAGGGACCCGGCCCGCAGCAGGTGGAGCCAGGGCGCCTGGTCGTCCCCGAGGGTGTCCTCCTCGAACGGCGTGCCCGGCAGCTTCCAGCCGCCGCGCAGCACTTCGAGCGCGCCCCAGCCCGAGCCGGTGGCGATCCGGGCGCGGGGTTCGGTGTCGGCGCACGGCTTCCATGCCTCGTACGCCGCCGCCACCTCCGCCCGCGGCAGCACCGCCTCCAGCCGCGCCTCGGCGTCGCGGACCACGCTCGCCCAGTCCTCGCCCCGCGGGGACGCGAGGAGCGGTCCGTAGGCCTCCAGCCAGGAGACCTCGCTCTCCGCCTCCAGCCGCACGTGCTCCAACTGGGTCCGGGCGAGGCCGGCCTGGATCTCGCAGTAGCCGCCGGTGCCGGGTTCGGTGAGCCACTGCTGCCAGCGCCGTCCGCCGCTGCCCGAGCCCCACACGAACAGCTTGCGCCCGCGCAGCACGTCGGTGGACGTCTGCACGAGGCCGTGCCCGTCGGCGTCGAGCGCGGCGATCCAGGGCCGCCGCCCCTCGGGCAGCTCGTAGAAGTAGTCTGCGGGGCAGGGGCTGTTGAGGGGATACGTCCGGTCGGTCCCGTCGTGTGCGGGGACCGGAACCCGGCGCAGCCGGCGCTCGTAGCTGAAGTTCCAGGCCTCCTCGGCCGGGGCGAGCACCCGGCACTCCTCGGGGACGGCGATGTTGGACCACCAGTAGGCCGGCACGGGCCGCTCGTGCGGGTTGCGGACGCGGACGCCGGCGTAGAGGAAACCGGAGCCCTCGGGCAGCCAGAGGTCGACCTGGAAGGGCAGGTCGCGCAGCCGTTCCCACTCCCACAGGCGCAGCATCGTCCCGCCGTCGGGAGCGGGGACGACGGCGGCGTGCAGGGGAGAGCAGGACAGGGTGGTGTGGCCGGTGGCGCCGATGTTCCATTCGACACCGCCCGAGAACCAGGCACCGTTGAGGGCGAAGTTGGCGGGCTGGAACACCGGGTTGCGGTAGAGGAGTTCACGGCCGGACGGCAGCTGGGCCAGGGAGATCAGCCGCCCGCCGAGGGCGGGGAGCACGATGGCACGCAGCCGGTCGTTCTCGATCACCACGGCGTCGAAGTCCCGTGGTGCGCGCGCCCGTTCGTAGCCGTCCCGGACGTGCGTCGGCAGCGGGCTGCGCAGCGGGGCGTACCCGACCTGCCGTGCCATGTCGCGCGGCAGGTCCTCCCGGTCACGGTCGTCGATGCGGTGCGCCTCGTCGAGGGGGCGCAGCGGTGGCAGGGGGTTGTCCGGCCCCAACTCGGCGGCCGGGAGCGTCACTACGTCGCGTCGGATCGTCGTCACGATCACCATGGAACCCGCCCGCCGCCGAGCTGACCAGGGGAGCCGCCGGTCAGGGTTGCGCAAAGGCGCCCACCACGGCGTCCGCGAGCAGCGCGCCCGCGGTGCGCAGGGCCCCGGCGGGCTTGTGGCAGCCCGGCACGGTGCCCGGGGCGGGCGGGCGCAGGCCCAGGTCGGAGGGGCGTCGCTCACCACGATGTTCCGCATGCGCGGCATGCCTTGCGGGGTGGAGCCGGGCCTTCAACAGCTTTCGGCATGCCGGGCACGCGCGGTTCACCGGCCAGGGACGCCGTCCCGCGGGGCGGCGCCGTTGCCACGACTGGACGGGTCACGGCTTTCGCGTGCCGCGCCCGGCGGTCACCGCCCTCGGCACCATGGAGATCAGCCAGCGGTCCGCATCTCGGCGGTGAGCGCCCAGCGCTCATGGTCGCGCCAGGCGCCGTCGATGTGGAGCATCCGGGGCGAGAAGCCCTCCAGCCGGAACCCGCAGGTGCGGGCCAGGGCGATGGACGCGCTGTTGCCGGGCTGCACGTTGATCTCCAGCCGGTGCAGCCGCATCGGCCCGAAGGCGTGGTCGATCACGAGGTTCAGCCCTTCGCGCATCAGGCCCCGCCCGGCGGCGTGCGCGAAGGCGCCGTAGCCGAGAGCGCCGCACTGGAAGGCGCCGCCGACGATGTTGTTGATGTTGATGTACCCGGCGAGGGCGCCCGAGTCCGTCTCGCAGACGAGGAACCCGGCCTTCGCCGGGTCCTCGATCAGGCGGCCGGCATAGCGGGCGTAGGCCGAGGCGGTGTCCGGCGGGAAGAGCCACGGGTGGTGCAGATCCTTGCTCTCCCGGACCCGTGCCGTGAACTCGGCGCCGTCCTCGTAGGTGAAGTGGCGTATGCCCACCCGGGGGCCCTCGGCGAGGTGACGGGACGCGATGTGCGGCATCCCGCCACCTTACGACCGGCCCCCGGCCGCCGCAGCCCCGGCCGTCAGTCCGGGACCGCGGGCAGCTCCAGCACCCCGGTGTCGCCGGGCGCGCTCACCACGGTCACCGGCTTGACGCCCCGGTTGCCGAAGTACGCCCCGTCACTCGCCGCGATCACGAACCGCAGCCGGTGCCCCTGCTCGAAGCGGTGCACGATCGCCGGCAGCGTCACGGTGAACGGCCGCCGCACGTCCGGCACCCGCACCGGTGCGACCAGCCGGTGGGCCAGCGTCTGCGTGCCGTCGGGGGCGACGTCGTACAGCTTCGCGAAGAGAACCAGCTTGTCGGCGGCGTCGCCCGAGTCCTGGGTCCGCTCGGCCGTCGGCGAGACCACCTTCAGCCGGGCCCGGGGCTCCCCCACGACCTCCACCGGCCGCCGGAGCGGCTCTCCGGTCCACGCCAGGTGGGTGCCCCTGGTGTCATGGGGTGCCGGGTCCGGCAGCCCGAGCATCCCGGCCAGGGAGCTCTCCGAATGGCTGGTGGGGGTCAGCCAGTTGAGGTAGCTGCGGCTGCCCCGCTCGATCTTCCGGCGGTCGTCCACGAGCTTGCCGTCGCCGGAGAGGTACAGCTTCTGCCCAGGTACGGGCAGCCGGTCGGCGGTGGCGTACCGGCTGCCGCTGTCGCCGGCCCAGTCCCGGTAGTAGGCGAAGGCGGGCCCCGTGTCGACGCCGGCCTTGCGCCGCAGATGGCGGTCGAACCAGGCCAGGATCCGCCTGCCGACGTAGCTGGTCTCCAGATTGCCCGCCGCGAGGTCGAGTTCGCCCGCCGCCGGATCGCTGGTGCCGCCGCTGTGCCCCCAGGACTGCCAGATCATCTTCACCGGCGTGCCCCGGGCCTTGAGCGCCTTGTACGTCCTCGTGGCCTCGTTGAGGTTGAACAGGGTGTCGGCCTGTCCCTGGACCAGCAGGGTCGGCGCCTGGACCCGGTGCAGATAGGACACCGGGGAGACGCTGCGGGCGTAGTCGAGCAGCTCCCGCGTCCGGCCGGCCGGGTAGCGGCCGGAGTTGAGGGTGCGGACGGTGTCGCAGGCCCGGGTGACGAAGTGCAGGCAGGTCAGGGAGTTGATGCGGGACGGGTCGAGGCCCGGCTCCAGCAGCGGCTGGCCCTCCCCGATGAGGTAGAAGCCGTTGGTCCACTGCCATTTGAAGGCGCCGGGCACGTCGGCGGCGCCGACGGCGTTGTTCGGGTCGAGCGAGTACGCCAGGTCGTTCCAGGTGATCATCGGCACCAGGGCGTCGACGCGGTGGTCGACGGAGGCGGTGGCGAGCTGGACGGCGCCGCCGTAGGAGCCGCCGATCATCCCGACGCGCGGGTCGCCCGGCGCGTCCAGGGTGACGAAGTCGGCGCTGGTCCCGTCGTCGGCGGCACGTTTGCCGGCCAGGAAGTCGACCAGTTGCGAGGCGGCCCGCCCGTCGGCGGCGGGGTCGTCGAGCGAGACGAGGCAGCCCGAGCGGCCGAAGCCGAGCCCGGAGTAGACGAGCCCCACGTAGCCGCGCTGGGCGAAGCTCCTGCCGATGGCGTCGGTGGAGCCGTCGTTCTTGCTGCCACCGAAGCCGTTGGTGGCGAGGACGGCGGGGGCGGGCCGGGCGCTGCCGGCCCCCGCGGGCCGGTAGAGGTCGGCGTCGATCGTGCAGGTCCGGCCGCCGGCCTGGACGGTGAACTTCAGGGCGGTGACGGAGTACTGGCCGGTCGTGGGGGTGGCGATGGCGGGGGCGGTGAGGGCGACAGGTGCGGCAAGCGCGGCGCCGAGAACGGCGGCGAGGACGGCACGAGATCGGGGCACACGTCGGGACACGAGACCTCCACGCTGAGGACAACCCGGATGCCGGCCGGCCAGTACCTGCCGGCCGGTTGACATGCTGTGACACGTGTCAGGCGAGGTCAATCACCGTGGCGGCGGTTTCCGTCAGGAAACTGACGGGCCTTCAGCGCAGGGCGGGCTCGTCCAGCGTCAGCGTCCCCGCCTCCGCGTCGAGCTCCGCCGCCACACCGAACGGGATCGTCAACGCCCCGTCGCAGTGCCCGAACCCGAACTCCTCGGCGACCGGAACGCCCAGTCCGCCCAGCCGGTCCGCGAGCACCCGGCGCAGCGTCTCGTACGGGCCGCAGTCGAGCCAGGAGCCGAGCCCCACCCCGGCCACCCCGTCGAGCCATCCGGCGCGCAGCAACTGGGTCAGGATCCGGTCGAGCCGGTACGGCTCCTCCCCCACGTCCTCGATCATCAGCAGCCCGCCCCGGGCACCGCCGCGGGCGTGCGCGGTGCCCAGCTCGGCGGCGAGCAGGCTCACACAGCCACCGAGGGTCACACCCCGGGCCCGCCCGGGCACCAGGGCGCCACCGCCGGAGACGATCGTGCGGACCGTCTCCGGCGCGAACAGCGTGGCCTTCAGATGGTCCTGCGCCCGCGCGTTCTTGATGAAGTCCACGCCCGCCGCCATCGGCCCGTGCAGCGTGACCAGGCCGAGCCGGGTGGCGAACGCCTCGTGCAGCGCGGTGACGTCGCTGAAGCCGACGAGCACCTTCGGTCCGGCCGCCCGCAGCGCGTCCCAGTCGAGCAGGTCGGCCATCCGCTGCACCCCGTACCCGCCGCGGGCGCACAGCACGGCGGCCACGGACGGATCGCACCAGGCGGCCTGGAAGTCGGCGGCCCGGTCGGCGTCCGTGCCCGCCAGATAGGGGAACTCGACGTGCCGGTCCAGCACATGGGGTGCCACCACCGGGTCGAGGTCCCAGCCGCGCAGCACGTCGAGCCCGGCCTGCAAGCGCTCCTCGGGCACCGGCCCGCTGAGCGCGACGACGGCCACCCGCGCGCCGGGAGCCAGCCGGGGCGGGCGCAGGAGTTCCTTCACTTGCTCAGCTCCAGCGGCGCGACTCCGGGCGGGGTCAGCCCGAACACCTGGGCGTACAGCGAGAGTTCGGCCTCCAGCGCGCGGATCATGGTGTCCGCCCGCCGGAACCCGTGCCCCTCGCCCTCGAAGGCGATGTACGCGTGCGGCACCCGCCGCCCCTCCATCTCCTCCAGGAACCGCTCGCACTGGGCGGGCGGGCAGATCACGTCGTCCAGGCCCTGGAGCAGCAGGAAGGGGGCGGTGATGAGGTCGGCGTGCCCGGCGGGCGAGCGCTCCGCGTACCTCCCGGGAACCTCGGCGAGCGGTCCGACCAGGCTCTCCAGGTACCGCGACTCGAAGTCGTGCGTCTCCCCGGACGCCCAGCCGGCCAGGTCGAGGACCGGGTAGATGATCGTGCCGCAGGCGTAGACGTCGGTCATGGTGAGCGACGCGGCCGTGGTCCAGCCGCCCGCGCTGCCGCCGCGCACGGCGAGCCGGTCGCGGTCGGCGGTGCCCTCCTCGGCGAGGGCGAGCGCGACGGCCGCGCAGTCCTCGACGTCGACGACGCCCCACTGCTCGCGCAGCCGCTCCCGGTACTCCCGCCCGTAGCCGGTCGAGCCGCCGTAGTTGACCTCGGCGACCCCGATGCCGCGCGAGGTGAAGTAGGCGATCGAGAGGTCGAGGACGAGCGGGAAGCGGCCGGTCGGGCCGCCGTGCGCCCAGACGACGTACGGCGGCAGCTCGGCGCCGGGCGGGGTGCAGCCGGGGTTGTGCGGCGGGTAGACGTGCGCGTGGACCTCGCGCCCGGCGGGTCCGGTGAAGGTGCGGATCTGCGGTTCGGGGTAGAACACCGGGTCCACCACGTCGTCGTGCTCGGCGCCGACCACCCGGGCCCGGCCGGTACGGGCGTCCAGTTCGACCACCTCGTAGGCGCTGCGCGGGCTGGCGCCGACGGCGACGACCCGCTCGCCGTGCACCGCGAGGGCGGGCGTGAACTCGGTCCAGGGTCCGGCCGCGTCGACGACCTCTCCGGTCTCCGGGTCGAGAATGCCGAGGGCGGTGGCGCCGCGCCCGTGCACGACGGCGATCAGCCCGCCGTCCAGCGGGGCGAACCAGCGGCTGCCGATCCGCCACAGCGGCCCGCCGAACTCCTCCTCGCGCGGGCACAGCGGCTCGCCGTCGCGGTAGAGGTTCCACCAGCCGGTGCGGTCGCTGACGTACAGCAGGGCCCCTTCGGCGTCGAACTCCGCTTGCGCGACGGCCTCCCGCGGCCCGCCGGCGACCGTGCGGGGCGCGGTCAGCGCGCCGTCGTCCGTCACCTCGGCGAGCACCAGCTCGGTGCCCTCCCACGGCATCCGCGGATGGTCCCAGGCGAGCCACGCCGCGAGCCGCCCGTCCGGCGACAGCCGGGGCCCGGTGACGAAGCGGTGCCGGTCGTCGCTCAGTTCGCGTACGGCGTCCCGGTCGCCGGCGGCTGAGCCGTCCAGGGGCACGGCGGCCAGTACGCGCCGCACGTCGGTGGGCCCGTCGCCGGTGAACTCCTCCAGCACGCACCACACCTCGCCGCGCTCCACCCGCAGCTGCGGATCCGCCCACCGCAGCCCGCCGCCCACCGGCGACACCGGTGTCAGCGGACGCGGCTCGCCGCCCTCCTCGTACCGGTACAGGCGCTGGTCGGCGAAGTGCACGAACACCACGACCGGGTGGCCGTCGGCCAGGGCGCCGGCCCAGGGCTGCCCGCCGTACTCGATGACGCGGCTGCGCACGTTCCACGGCGCGGGCAGCACGGACTCCTCCGTGCCGTCGGAGTGCCGGCGCACCAGGGTGCGGCGGCCCCCCTCCGCGGGCCGTGGCTCGGTCCACCACACCTCGTCACCGACGAAGCCCACGTACTCCGGGTGCCCGTCGTGCGCGGCGGCCAGGGCCGCGTCGATGGGCGTCGGCCAGGAACCGTACGGCAGGGTCTGCACGTTCTCCCCCATGTGGTCAGGCGTCCCGCAGGAACCGGTCGAGGACCCGCACGCCGAAGTGCAGCGCCTCGACGGGCACCCGCTCGTCGACGCCGTGGAAGAGGGCCTGGTAGTCGAGGCCCTCGGGCAGCTTCAGCGGCGCGAAGCCGTAGCCGGTGATGCCGAGCCGGGAGAACTGCTTGGCGTCGGTGCCCCCGGACATGCAGTACGGCACGACGTGCCCCTCGGGGGCGAACTCCTCCACGGCGGCCCGCATCCTGGCGTACGTCGGCGAGTCCAGCGGTGCCTGGAGCGCCACCTCGCGGTGCTCGAACTCCCAGTCCACGTCCGGCCCGGTGAGCAGGTCGAGGGTGGCCCGGAACTCCTGCTCGGCGCCCGGCAGGTACCGCCCGTCGACGTGGGCCACGGCCTCGCCCGGAATGACGTTGATCTTGTATCCGGCGTCCAGCATGGTCGGGTTGGCGCTGTTGCGCACGGTGGCCTCGACGAGCTTGGCGGCCGGCCCGAGCTTCTCCAGCAGCCTGTCGACGTCCCTCAGGTCGCCGTCGACGCCGTACAGCGCGGCCAGCTCGGTGAGCGCCGCACGCACGGTCGGGGTCAGCCGCAGCGGCCACTCGTGCGCGCCGATCCGCGCGATCGCGGCGGACAGCCGGGTCACCGCGTTCTCGCGGTTGACCTTGGAGCCGTGCCCGGCGCGCCCGCGCGCGGTGAGCTTGAGCCAGCCCGTGCCGCGCTCGCCGGCCGCGATCGGGTAGATCTCGCGGCCCGCCCCGTCGTGGAAGGTGAACGCCCCGGACTCGCTGATGCCCTCGGTGCACCCCTCGAACAGCCCGGCGTGCCGGTCGGCGAGGAAGCCGGAGCCGTCGACGGCGCTGGCCTCCTCGTCCGCGGTGAACGCGACGACGATGTCCCGCCGGGGCCGGACGCCCTCGCGGGCCCAGGACCGCACGACGGCGAGGATCATCGCGTCCATGTTCTTCATGTCGACCGCGCCCCGCCCCCAGACGACCCCGTCGCGGACCTCGCCGGAGAACGGGTGCACGCTCCAGTCGGCGGCCTCGGCGGGTACGACGTCCAGGTGCCCGTGCACCAGCAGCGCGTCGGCGGACGGGTCGCTGCCCTCGATCCGGGCGACCACGTTGGTGCGCCCCTTGGTGCGCTCCACAAGCGTGGGTTCCAGGCCCGCCTCGGCCAGCCGGTGGGCGGCGTACTCGGCGGCGGGCCGCTCCTGGCAGTCGCCGCCACCCCGGTTCGTGGTGTCGATGCGGATGAGGCCGGAGGTGAACTCCACGACCTCCTCCAGCGCCTGCTGATCAGCCATACTGCTCCTCCACGGCGGCCGAGACAACGGTGGTGACCGCCTTGAAGGTGCGGATCCCCTCGTACATCGTCGCACTGGTGTACGCCACCTTGCGCTCCCCGGTCCGGTCGACGCCCGGCACGACGGTCGCCGCCATCGCGAGGTGCTCGGCGTCGAACTCGACCGCGACCGTGCAGGGGCCGGAAGCGACCGGTTCGTACCGCACGGCCAGCGTGGCCGCCTCCTTGGCGGCGGCCCGGATGTCGGCGGCGGTCCTGGCCGGCGTGCGGCACACGGCCGCGTACCGCGACACATGGTCCTTCACGGCGACCTTCAGCGCCTCGGGCGCGTACCCGAGCGCGTCCTCGCACGCCACGTCGTCGCCGGTCACCAGCACCACGGGCACCCCGTACTCGGCCACGACATGCGCGTTCAGCAGACCCTCGCTGGCCCGGACGTCGTTCAGCCACACGCCGGTGATGGAGTTGGCGAGGTAGGTGTGGGCGAGGACGCCCTCCGCGCCGGCGGCGGCGTGGTAGCCGACGAAGGCGATCCCGTCCACGTCGCCGCGCTGCACGCCCTCGACCATCGACAGCGGCTTGTGCCGCCCGGTGAGCATCTGCACCCGCTCGTCCAACTGCTCGAGCAGCAGGTTGCGCATGGTCCAGTGGGCCTCGTTGACCAGCACCTCGTCTGCGCCGCCGTCGTAGAAACCGAGCGCCGCCGCGTTGACGTCCGAGGTGAACAGGGAACGGCAGCGCTCCCACTGCGGTGTGCCGGGCAGCACGTCCGCCGGCCAGGTGACACCGGTGGCGCCCTCCATGTCGGCGCTGATCAGGATCTTCATGAAGCGTCACGTTACGCGGAGATTCGGCGGGCGACCAGAACGGATTTCGCGCGGCCCGTACTTCGCCCGACCCTACGCCCGCGCGCACACCCGTGTCACCCGGTGCGGCCCGCGAGCAGCCACTTCGACGGCAGCTCGATCCGGGTGCCGTCGGGCCCCGTCTCCGTGGTGGTCAGCGGCAGCTCGCCGCTCGCCAGCACGGTGAGGCCCGCCGCGGTCAGGTACTCGGGCACCGCGGCGTCGGCGACCTCGCCGGGCGCGATGCCGTGCCGGAAGACCGGCGCGAGCTTGGCGGGCGGTCCGGCCGGACTCTGTGCCAGGCCACGCAGGACGGGCCCGGCGGCCTCGGCGAGCTCGACGAGGAAGACCCGGCCACGCTCGCCGACGAGGCTCGCGATCCCGTCGACGAGCGGCTGCCGGTCCCCGGGCTCGCACTGGTGCAGTACGCCGCGCATGTACACGTTGGCGTCGCCGAGCTGCGCGCGCAGCGTCTCCACCTCGGTCTTGTCGGCCGCGTCCAGCTCGCGGTACGTCGCCTGGCCGGCCGGATCCGCCTGTTCGGCGTGCGCGACGGCCGCCGCGGACAGGTCGGCGCCGAGGACGCGCGGGAACCGCCCGGCGAGGAAGCGGGTCTGGGTGCCGTTGCCGCAGCCCAGGTCGACCATCGCCAGCCCGGGGTCGGCCAGGAGCGGCTCGAACAGGGCCACGTGCCGTCCCGCGGTCAGCGCGGGCTCGGCGTCCCAGAACACGGAGCCCGGCCCGCCGGGCGCCTCGCGCCAGAACCCTTCCCAGGCCGCCCGGTACCGACTCGTCACACTCATGGCCAACTCCCCAGGTCCGACACCGATTTCCCGCCGCGGGCGACGGGCCAGTACGGTCTACCGCGCCCGGCGCGCGGCCACAAGGACACGGCGCGCGGACGGCGCATACCTTCACGCCGCGTTCGAACGGAGTACGCCGTCCTGAAGGACGGTTCAGCGACGCGGCAGCGTGAGTTCGAACCAGACGGTCTTGCCCTCCTCGGTACGGCTGGCGCCCCACTCGCGCGCGAGGGTGCTCACCACCCGCAGCCCGCGGCCCGCCTCGTCGAGCGGTCCGGCGCTGCGCAGCGCCGGCAGGTCGTGATCGTCGTCGTCCACCTCGCACAGCAGCGTGTCGCCGCGTACGAGGCGCAGCACGACCGGCCGGCGGTGGGAGTGCCGTACCGCGTTGGTGACCAGCTCGCCGGCCATCAGCTCGGCGCTCCCGGCGAGCTCGGAAAGGCCCCACTCGTGCAGCCGCTCGCGGACCACCGCGCGGGCCCTGCCGACCTCGGCCGGGTCGAGGGGGAAGCGCCGTTCGACGACGTCGCCGGCTGCGATGCCGCCCAGGCGGGCCATCAGCAGGGCCACGTCGTCCTTGCGTCCGCCGCGCGCGCCCAGGGCGCGGATGATCGTGTCGCAGGCGGCGTCCATGGACGCGGCGGGGTGGGCGGCCGACTCGCACAGCGTGGCGAGCCCGACACCGATGTCCTCACCGCGCATCTCGACCAGCCCGTCGGTGCACATCACCAGGCGGTCACCGGGCTCCACGCGCACGCGCACCGCCTCGAACGGCACCCCGCCGACGCCGACGGGCGCGCCGGTGGGCAGATCGAGCAACTCGCTGCGGCCGTCGGCGGCGCGGACCAGCACGGGCGGGATGTGGCCCGCGTTGGCGAGGTGCAACTCGCCCGCGATGGGGTCGTACACGGCGTACACGCAGGTCGCGAGATAGCTGTCGCCGAGCCGCTGGGCGAGGTCGTCGAGGTTGCGCAGCAACCGCGCGGGCGGCAGGTCGAGGGCGGCCATGGTCTGCACGGCCGTACGCAACTGGCCCATCATGGCGGCCGAGTTCAGGCCATGGCCCATGACGTCGCCGACGACGAACGCGGTGCGCGCGCCGGGCAGCTTCACCGCGTCGAACCAGTCGCCGCCCACCCGTCCGAGCAGCGTCCCGGGCAGATAGCGGGTGGCGATGTCACAGCCGGACATGCGCGCCGGGATGTGCGGCAGCATGCTGTCCTGGAGGGTCTCGGCGACGCTCTCCTGGAACGTGTACATCCGCGCGTTGTCGAGCACCAGGCCCGCGCGGGCGGCGAGTTCGGCGCCGGTGACCCGGTCCATGTCGTTGAACTCGGCGCGCTCGGGGTGCCGCAGCAGGACCATGAACCCGAGCACGACATGGCGGGCCTTCAGCGGTACGACGAGCATGCTGCGGCCCGTGATCAGCGGCCGGATGTCACGCTTTTCGAACTGCGAGGCGATGGCGTGCCCCATCGCCTCGCTGATCCGGGGCACCAGAACGGGCTCGCCGGTCGTCATGCACTGGAAGAACGGTGTGGCCGCCGGGAACGGCATGGCCTCGCCGACGGGGACGACGTCGTCCCAGCGGCCCGGTTCGTCGGTGTGCTCCAGGGCCACCCGGTGCCACAGGGTGGTGGTGTCCGGCACGCCGTCCGGGAAGCCCTCGCCTGCGACGACCTGTTCGCGCAGATAGGTGCCCGCGACGTCGGTGAAGCGGGGCACGACCGCCCTGCTGACCTCGACGATCGTGCGGGCCAGATCGAGCGAGGTGCCGATCCTCCCGCTGACCTCGTTGAGGAACTCCAGACGCTCGCGTACGGCGGCGTACTCCAGGTCGCCGGCCTCGTCGCGCAGTTCCTCGGGAACGGGCGCGCCGGCGGCCATGGCACGGGCGAGCCGCGCACGCCGCGCCGTGCGCCCGGCACGCCGGGGCACGCCCCAGTCGGGGGTGACCGGAACCCGGTCGTTCTGGCTGAACTCCAGCACGGGATAGCCCAGTTCGAGGACCTGCGCGACGATTCGGGCGCTCTCGCCGACGCTCATGCCGGGCAGGATGTCGGGGAGCCTGCGGGCCAGTTCGTCGGCGCCGGGGAAGTCGGTGTGCAGGGCGAAGGCGGGCGAGATCCGCTCCACGGGCGCGTCCTTGCCGGTCTCGTTCACGCGCAGCGCGGCGGCGTCGGCGGCGAGCACCAGCAGCCGCTCCGCTCCGGGGCCCACCAGCGGGTACGCCCACCACAGCACGTCGATCCGGCCACCGTCGGGCACGGTGAGCCGGGCGGTGCCCGCGGCCGGGTAGGACAGTCCGCCGTCGAGTGAGGCCCCGAGGTCCGGACCGAGACCGTCGTACGCCCCGTAGGGTCCGTACGGCGAGGGGTCCTGATGCGCCGGCAGGGCGCCGGAGACGGGCAGCAGGTCGCTCACCGGGCGGCCTGTCGCGGACTCCTTGGCGGTGCCGAACAGCCGCCGCGCGCCGGTGCTCCAGTGCGACACGAGGCCCTCACGGTCCACCACGACCACGGCCAGCGGGACCCGCCCCGCCGGCGTGCCGCTCCCGGCCGGGTGGCCGGGAGGTGCTTCCCGGTCGGTGCCATGCTCCACGGCCCAGGCCCTCTCTCCACGGCTGTGCAAGATCTGTGCCCCGGCTCACCACCGTACGGCGCCGACCGCGGCGATGTGCGCCAATACGGGAATTGAGGCGCCCGGACGCGCGGGCGCACGAGGGGTGCGCCCCTCGGGCGGCTCAGTCCTCGTGGCCCAGCTGGAGGTCCCGTTCGGTGCGCCCCCCGCCCGCCACCTGGAGCACGGTCGCCACGGGCGGGTATCCGGCCGCGATGACCGTGTACTCGCCGGAGGAGAGGTCGACGAAGCGGAACGTGCCGTCGGGACCCGTGGTGAGGGTGTCGACGACGTTTCCCGCCGCGTCCAGCAGGGTCACACGCGCGTCCTCCACGGGCCGTCCGCCGCCCGCCCGGACCGTGCCGCGCAGCACGGCGCCGCCGGCCAGTTCGACGTCCTGCCGGGTCTCCCGGGCGGCCTGCACGGTGACGGGGAGCGCGGCGGGGCGGAACGCGGGCGCGCTGGCGGCGAGGGTGTACTCGCCAGCGACCAGTTCGCTGATGACGTAGCCGCCCTCGCGTCCGCTGCGGGTGCTGGAGACGACCTCGCCGTGCACGTTGGTGAGGGTGACCGTGGCGTCCCGTACCGGCGTGCCGTCGGCGGTGAGCACACTCCCGGCGAGGCGTCCCGCGCCGCCGAGGACGACGTCCAGCTCGACGGGGCGCTCGCCGACGGTCACGGAGACGGCCTGCGGCTGGTGACCGCCGGCCGCCGCGATCAGGACGTACGCCCCGGAGCCGGGCGTGGCCAGCGCGTAGCGCCCGTCCTCGCCGCTGGCGCCGCGCCCGATCTGCTGTCCGGCGACGTCGATGAGGGTGAGCGCCGCGCGCGGGACGACCGTCCCGTCGGGGTGCTGCACGGTACCGCAGACGGCGATCCCGGCGGCGTACGGCGAACGGGCCTGTGGGATCGGGGTGTTCACCGGCGCGGTGTCCGTCTCGGGGGTGTGGTGGGCCACCAGCGGTTTCTCCTTGAGGAAGAACGACAGGAGCAGGCCTGCGGCGAGCACGGGCACGAGGTACAGGAAGATCCTCGGCATGGCGTCGGCGTAGGCCTGGACGTAGCCGTCGCGCAGCGCCGGGGGCAGTGCGTGGACGGCCTGGGGGGTGATGGACTCGGCCCCGGGCAGGGCGGCACCCGCGCGCGGCAGGTGCTCGGCGAGGGAGTCGGTGAGGCGGTCGGCGAAGAGGGTGCCGAAGACGGCGGCGCCGACGCTGCCGCCGATCTGCCGCAGGAAGTTGTTGGCACTGGTCGCCGTGCCGAGGTCGGCGGGGCGCACGGAGTTCTGCACGGCGAGGATCAGCACCGGCAGCACCATGCCCATCCCGGCGCCGAGGACCCCCATCCAGATGCTGTAGTGCAGCCGGGGGGTGTCGGCGTCGAGCCGGGAGAGCAGCCACATGCCGGCGACGGACAGGGCGCTGCCGAGGATCGGGTGGATCTTGTAGTGGCCGGTGGCGCTGATGAGCTGCCCGGAGATGATCGAGGCGGCGACGATGCCGCCCATCATCGGCAGCATCAGCAGCCCGGACTCGGTGGCGCTGGCCCCGTCGACCAACTGCAGGAAGGTGGGCAGATAGCTGGCGGCGCCGAACAGGGCGACGCCCAGCACCAGGCCGATCAGACCGGTGATGTTGAAGACCGGGTCGCGGAACAGATGGAGCGGGATGAGCGGTTCGGCGGCGAAGCGCTCGGCGACGAGGAACAGCGCGACGGCGGCCACGGCGCCGGCGGCGAGGCCGAGGATGACCCGGGAGCCCCAGTCGTACTCGGTGCCGCCCCAGCTGGTGAGCAGGACCAGACAGGTCGAGGCCGTGGTGAGCAGCAGGGCTCCGGGGATGTCGAGCCGTGCCTTGGCCCGGGGTCTGGGCAGTTTGAGTACGACGGCGACGACGGCCATGGTGACCAGGCCGAAGGGCACGTTGATGTAGAAGCACCAGCGCCAGGACAGGTGGTCCGTGAAGTAGCCGCCGAGCAGCGGCCCGGCGACGGAGGCGAGGCCGAAGGCGGCGCCGATCAGCCCCATGAACTTGCCGCGCTGCCGGGGCGGCACGATGTCCGCCATGATCGCCTGGACGCCGATCATGAGCCCGCCGGCCCCGACGCCCTGCACCGCGCGGAAGGCGATCAGCTGGTCCATGGTCTGCGCGCGGCCCGCGAGGGCGGAGCCGGCGACGAAGACGACGATGGCGAACTGGAAGACACCCTTGCGGCCGAGGAGATCACCGAGCTTGCCGTAGATCGGGAGTCCGATCGTGGCCGTGAGCAGATAGGCGGTGATCGCCCAGGACATCTTGTCGAGGCCGTTCAGCTCGCCCACGATCTTCGGCAGGGCGGTGGCGACGATCATCTGCTCCAGGGCGGCCAGGAGCAGGGCCAGCATCAGCGCGAAGAAGACCAACCGCACCCGTCGCGGGCCGAGTTCGGCGGCCGGGGCGGGCGGTGGCACCGGGAGCCGCGGGGGCGCCACCGCCACGGCCGGTCCGTCCTGCACCAGAGTGGTCCCGCCCACGTACCGCTCCCCTCGTCGCGCTGCTGCACCATTCCCGCGTAAAAGCGACAACCAACAACAAGCGCGGCGAGTTACGGATTCATGCCGGCGGGACCTGAGATCCACCCGAACCGGTGAGGGGCCAACGGCCTTTGCGGACCGGCCTCTTGGGCTACTTCTCCACTTCGGCGGCGAGCTTGTCGAGCATCGCGTCGTAGATCCGGGCGAGACCCTTGGGTGCGAACGTCTTCTCGAAGAAGCCGCCGATGCCGCCCGCACCCTGCCAGACGGTGACCACGACGACTCGGGACCTGCCCTCGCCCGCGGGGGTGACCCGCCAGGTGGTGACCATGGAGGAGTTGCGGTCCTTCTCGACCAGTTCGCCGTCGGTCGGCTCGGTGACCTCCAGGAGGCAGTCCCGGACGCGCTTGCTGGTGGCCTGGAGCTTCCAGTGGACGAGGGTGCCCTCACCGTCACCGCCCTCGCGCACCTCGTACTCGCTGAAGTGCTCGGGCAGCAGCTTCGCGCGCGTGCCGCTGTAGTCGGCGAGGGTGTCGAACACCTTCTCCGGGTCCGCCGCGACGACGCGTTCCGTGGTGGCCTCGACCTGCGCCATGGAGTTCCTCCAGCACCTGGGTTCTCGGGATCGGGGCAAGCCAACCACCCCGGTCCCCGGCCGCCCAAATCGGGGGCACGGAAGTGATCGATCGGGTATCGGAGCGCGACCGGAGGTGACACCCGCACGATCATGGGAACAGACGTTCTATTGTGAGGGCGGTGCTATCGACGAGGCGCCATGCGCTGGGAGAACCTCACCCTGGAATCCGGCGACCGCCCGGCCGACGCCGCGCTGTTCGGCGCGGACGCGGTGACCACCCGTACCTTCGACGCCCCCGAGTGCGCCGGCATCACCTTCCACGAGGTGCGGGCCCGCTCGATCATCAACCGGGTGCCGGGGGCCTCCCGCATGCCCTTCATCGGCCCCACGCGCGCGGGGACGCGGCGCCGGATCCGGGAGCCGGAACCGGCCTCGTCGGCGATGCCCGAGCAGACTCAGCTTTCGCTGATCTGAGAGCGTTCGAGCGCAACTCGCGGCCCGATCGGGTCAAGAATCGACGGAACACGTTCTTACAGGTGCTCACCCCGGGACGATGCGGCGAGGACCGCGGGACGCGCGGTCGCGACCCTCCGTCCTGGGAGGACCCCATGAAGAAACGCGCAGCCGCGCTGTGCGGCGCCGCCGTCGTGGTGGCCGGGACGTTCACGGCCGTCCCCGCCCGGGCCGGCGGCGCGTACGCCACCGGGCCCACCTGGAAGGAGTGCGGCACCGCCGACTACCCCACGCTCCAGTGCGCGTCCCTGGAGGTGCCGCTCGACCACGCGGACCCCGGCGGGCGGAAGATCACCCTCGCCCTGTCCCGCGTCCCGCACACCGCGAAGACGTTCCAGGGGCCGCTGCTGGTCAATCCCGGCGGGCCCGGCGGCAGCGGGCTGAAACTCGCCGGGTTCGTCGCCTCCGCACTGCCCAGGGCGGTGGCGGCCCAGTACGACGTCATCGGCTTCGACCCACGCGGCGTCGGCGCCGGAAAGCCGGCGCTGAACTGCGCTCCCGGCCACTTCGACCCCGTGCGCGCCGCCTCCGTGCCGGCCACCACGGCCGTCGAGCAGGCGGGCCTGACGCGCGCGAAGTCCTTCGCCGACGCCTGCGGCACGAAGTACGCGCGCGAGCTGCCGCACATGAACACGCTCAGCTCCGCGCGGGACATGGACCGGATCCGGCGCGCCCTGGGCGCACCGCGGATCAACTACTTCGGCTACTCGTACGGCACGTATCTCGGCGCGGTCTACGCCAAGCTCCACCCGGACCGGGTACGGCGCATGGTCCTCGACTCGGTGGTCGACCCCACGGGTGTCTGGTACGACGACAACCTCGCGCAGGACAGCGCCTTCGGCGACCGCCACCGGGCCTTCATGACGTGGGTCGCCGAACACGACGCCTCCTACCGGCTGGGCACCGATCCGGAGAAGGTCGAGGCCAAGTGGTACGCGATGCGCACGGCTCTGGACAAGCGGCCCGCCGGTGGCACGGTGGGCGCGGCCGAGCTGGAGGACACGTTCCTGCCCGGCGGCTACTACAACGGCTACTGGCCCTACCTCGCCGAGGCGTTCGCCGCGTACGTGGGCGAGAAGGACCCCGGCCCGCTCATCGAGGCGTACGAGGACTTCGGCGCGGCCGACGCCGCCGCGGAGAACGGCTACAGCGTCTACACCGCGGTCCAGTGCCGGGACGCGGGGTGGCCGCGTGACTGGCGGCAGTGGCGCAAGGACAACTGGGCGGTGCACGCGAAGGCGCCGTTCATGACCTGGAACAACGCCTGGTACAACGCACCGTGCGCGTTCTGGCCGACGGCTTCCCTGCGTCCGGTGGACGTGGCCAACACCAAGCTGCCGCCGGTCCTGCTGTTCCAGGCGACGCACGACGCGGCCACGCCGTACCAGGGCGGTGCGGCGGTCCACCGTCTGCTGCGCGGCTCCAGCCTGGTGGTGGAGAAGAACGGCGGCAACCACGGCATCACACTGAGCGGCAACACCTGCCTCGACGAGCACCTGGCGGCCTACCTCACCGACGGAACGGTGCCGCGCGGTCGCGGTGAGGCCGACGCGCAGTGCGCGGCACCGCCCGGCCCGAAGCCCCTGGTCGCCAAGGCCGGGGGGCAGTCGCGGGGCTCGACCCTGCACCGGCTGCTCGGCTTCCGCGGCTGAACGGTGAGGTGACGGCCCGTCGGGGCGCTGCGGGGCCCATGGTCCACCATGGACGCATGAGTGAGCCGACCAGGATCCCCGCTCCCGACGGGGTCGCAGCCGCCACGCAGTACTCGCACGGGGGCATCGGCACCGGCCGTCTCGGCGCCGGGCCGGTCCGCCCCGGGCACCTGAGGGAGATCGACGCGTTCGCGGTGGTCGCCGCGTGACCGGGCCGCACATCCGCGAGCTGGTGCTCGCCGACTGCGACCGGGTGGCCGAGATCCGCGTCCGTGGCTGGCAGAGCGCCTACCGGGGCCTGATGCCGCAGTCCTTTCTCGACGCGCTCAGCGTCGCGCAGGACGCCGCGCGTCACCGGGCCCGCTTCGGGCAGGGCGACGGCACGGTGGTGAACCTGGTCGCGGAGCGGGCGGGCGAGATCGTCGGCTGGGCTTGTCACGGCCCCTACCGGGGCGGCGAAGCGCGCACCACGGATGCCGAGTTGTACGCGATCTACGTGCACCCCGAGCGGTACGGCGAGGGCATCGGGCAGGCCCTGCTGGGGGAGTCGGTACGACGCTGCCGGGCCGCCGGTCACCCCCGGATGTTGCTGTGGGTCCTGCGGGACAACATCTCCGCCCGCCGCTTCTACGAGCGGGCGGGGTTCACCGCGGACGGCGCGGAGGAGCCTTTCGAGGTGGAGGGGGTCGAGGTGCCGGAGGTGCGGTACGCACGGGAGCTGCCCCGCCCGCGGTAGCCGGGTGCCGCCGTGGCCGCTCCCCTCACCCCTTGCGCTGCTCCGGAATGCGGGCCAGTGCCGCCACGGCCGCCTCCGCCAGTGCCGGGTGCGCCAGCGCCTCGTGCAGCACGGCCCTGGCCCGGGTGTCGCCCAGCGCACCCAGCCCCTCCACGCAGGCGAGGGCCACACGGCGGTAGGGGTCGTGCGGGCGCAGCCGGCGCCGCAGCGTGGTGATCAGCGCGGGGGCCGACTCGGGGGCGCGCAGCTCGACGAGCAGGCGCACGGGGTACAGGGCGTAGGCGACGCGCAGTTCGTTCGTGGCGAGGGCGGCGGCGGCGCGGGCGGTGCGCGGGTCGCCGAGCCGGGCGAGGGCGTGGGCGGCGGACGCGCAGCGCGGTGGATCGCGGTGGTTGAGGAGCAGCACGAGGGACTCGAAGGCCCGCCGGTCGCCCGCGAGGCCCAGCCGGAAGGCGGCCAGTTCCCTTGCCCACAACGGCACGCCGGGAGCGGTGAGCACCTCGGCCAGTTCGCCGTGGTCCCCGGTGGCCGCCAGCCGCTCGTACTCCGCGGAACCCGCGGACTCCTGCCGTAAACGCTCCGTGAGCGAGCGCAACTCTTCGTCCATGACGCGAGCGTACAAACGATCTCGGCGGGAGGGACCTACATCACAAAGACAGAGGACTGGCGCGCTCGTTACCCACGGGTTAAGCTCATACGAGCGAGTTACCCACTCGCACCCCGCTCGCGACGGCCTGGTGACGCAGCCGCCGCGAGGGGACCCCTCCCCCGCTCGCGGAGCGGTGGGGGACGTCGGTTCGGTACGTCAGGTACCGCAGTACGACTCGGCCACGGGACAGGGCCGGTCGGTCATCACCGTTCCCCGGGCGTGTGCACGTCCGCGGCGACGGCGCCGGGCGTGTGCGCTTGCGGCCCGGAACCACCCGCACTCCTCACGCACCCGGTGCGCCCCGGCGCACCCGGCGCGTTCCCAGTCGTCACCCTCATTCTCCAGGAGTCCCGCGATGGCCACTCCCCTGTCCGACAGCCCTCTGTCCCCGCTCAAGACCATTGCCGTGGTCGGCCTCGGCACCATGGGCACCGGTATCGCCGAGGTCCTGGCCAAGGCCGGCCGCGACGTCGTCGGCATCGACATCAGCGAGGCCCAGGCGCTGCGCTGCGTCGCCGCCCTGGAGTCCTCCACCGCCCGCGCCGTGGAGCGCGGGCGCCTGACCGAGCAGGAGCGCGCCGACGCCCTCGCCCGTGTCCGCACCACCACCGACCTGCGGGCGGCGGCCGGCGCCGACCTGGTGATCGAGGTGGCTCCGGAGTCGTACGAGATCAAGCAGCAGATCTTCCGCGAACTGGACGGCGTGGTGCGCCCGGAGACGATCCTGGCGACCGGCACCAACGCCCTGTCCGTGACGCGCCTGGCCGCCGAGTCGGCCCGCCCGGAGCGCGTGCTGGGGCTGCACTTCTTCAACCCGGCCCCGGCGATGAAGCTCGTCGAGGTGGTCTCCTCGGTGCTCACCGCACCGCAGGCCACGGCCGCGGTCACGGACCTCGCGATCGAGCTCGGCAAGGAGCCCGTGGCGGTCGGTGACCGGCCCGGTTTCGTCGCCGACGGTCTGCTGTTCGGGTACCTCAACCAGGCCGCCGCGATGTACGAGGCGAGGTACGCCTCCCGCGAGGACATCGACGCCGCGATGCGGCTGGGCTGCGGTCTGCCGATGGGGCCGCTCGCCCTGCTCGACCTGATCGGCGTCGACACCGCGCGGACCGTCCTGGACGCCATGTACACCGCGTCCCGTGACCGGCTGCACGCCCCCGCCCCGATCCTGAAGCAGCTCAGCGAGGCGGGCCTGACGGGACGCAAGGCGGGCCGCGGCTTCTACACCTACGAGTCCCCGGGCAGCGCCACCGTCGTGCCGGACGCGCTGACACCGCGGGAGGGCGGGAACCTCACGCCGGGCCGCGCGGTCCGCTCGGTCGGTGTCGCGGGCTCCGGCACCATGGCGTCCGGCATCGCCGAGGTGTTCGCGAAGGCGGGCTACGAGGTGGTTCTCGCCGCCCGCAGCGAGGAGAAGGCGCAGACGGCCAAGGCCCGCATCGGCAAGTCCCTCGCCCGCTCCGTCGACAAGGGCCGGCTGACCGCTCAGGCGGCTGCGCAGACTCTGGAGCGGATCACCCCGGCGGGCTCGTACGACGCCTTCGCGGACGTCGACCTGGCCGTCGAGGCCGTCGCCGAGGACCTGGAGATCAAGCGGCAGCTGTTCGCGGCGCTGGACAAGGTCTGCAAGCCGGGCGCGGTCCTGGCGACGACCACCTCGTCGCTGCCGGTCGTCGCGTGCGCCCGCGCCACCTCGCGTCCGCAGGACGTGATCGGCATGCACTTCTTCAACCCGGCGCCGGCGATGAAGCTGGTCGAGGTCGTCCGCACGGTGCTGACGGCCGACGACGTCCACGCCACGGTCCGCGAGGTCTGCGCCAAGGTCAGGAAGCACGCCGTCGACTGCGGCGACCGTGCCGGGTTCATCGTCAACGCCCTGCTCTTCCCGTACCTGAACAACGCGATCAAGATGGTGCAGGACCACTACGCGTCCCTCGACGACATCGACGCGGCGATGAGGCTGGGCGGCGGCTACCCCATGGGCCCCTTCGAGCTGCTCGACGTGGTCGGCCTGGATGTGTCGCTGGCCATCGAGAAGGTGCTGCACCGCGAGTTCCGCGACCCGGGACTGGCCCCGGCGCCGCTGCTGGAGCACCTGGTCGCCGCGGGCTGCCTCGGCCGCAAGACGGGCCGGGGCTTCCGCGAGTACGCCCGCCGCTAGGGGCGTTCCGTGGATCCGTCCGGCCCGCAGGAGCGGCCCGGCGCGACCACGCCGGGCCCGGTCGCGGGGAGCCGGCCCACGGCCGCCGAGGCCGGGGGCGCCGGAGCGGGCGCGCCGGCAGGCGCGCGTGCCCGGCGCCGTTCCGCCGGCCCGCTCCACGAGGGCCCGCCCGGCCGGCCCGGCGACTGGTTCAGGACGGGCGGCGAATGGGGCGGGCTGCTGGAGCCCGGCAGCCCGCCCCCGGCCGCCCGGCCCGGCGCTCCCCCGCCCGCCGGCGGCGGGGGAAACCCCGGACCTGCGCACCGAGCTGCGCACATGCAGTACGTTCAGGGCATGTCCCAGCCCGCCAAGTCCTCACGTACACCAGCCACGCCCGACGCTCCGGAGAGCACCGCGGGCGGTCGCGCCGCCGCCCAACGGCTCAAAATGCGCCGGGAACTGGCGGCCGCGGCGATGCAGCTGTTCGCGACCAAGGGCTACGAGGCGACCACCGTCGACGAGATCGCGGCCCAGGCCGGGGTCGCGCGCCGCACCTTCTTCCGCCACTTCCGCTCCAAGGAAGAGGCGATCTTCCCCGACCACGACGACACCTTGATCCGGGCCGAGGCGGTGCTCAACGCGGCACCCGCGCACGAGCACCCGCTCGACACGGTGTGCCGGGGGATCAAGGAAGTCATGAAGATGTACGCGGCCCGGCCGGAGATCTCGGTCGCCCGCTACAAGCTCACGCGTGAGGTGCCCACCCTGCGCGAGGCGGAGATCGCCTCGGTGGCCCGCTACGAGCGCCTCTTCACGCGCTATCTGCTGGGCCACTTCGACGAGCACGCGCACGACGACGACGCCAACGACGACCCGCTGCTGGCCGAGGTCGCCGCGTCCGCCGTCGTCACCGCCCACAACCACGTCCTGCGGCGCTGGCTGCGCGCGGGCGGCCAGGGGGAGGTGGAGGCGCAGCTGGACCACGCCTTCGCGATCGTGCGCAGGACGTTCGGGGCGGGCATCGGGGTCGGGCGCTCCGCGGCGCCGAAGCCGGCCCCCGCGGCGGTCTCGGCGCATGGCGAGGTACTGGTGACGGTCGCCCGCACCGACGCCCCCCTGGACGAGGTCATGCGGACGATCGAGGAGGCGCTCAAGGAGCGCTGAGCGGTTCGCCCGCTGTGACGACGGCCACCCTTCGGGGTGGCCGTTTTGGCATGTCGGGGCCCCTTTTCGGCGCCTACCGGAACCCCGTTCGATCGATCATCGCTCATTTGTTACGTAAAGATTTCGTCTGAGCACGATTTCTGGCACCCAGTGCCTTGCCGGATGACACGGGGTGCCATACGTTGATGTTGTCCGGGCGGCCGGCGTGCAGCGACCTTTCGTACGCCGGCTGTCCCCGCAAACCGACGGCTTGCGCGCCCGGACGCCTGCGTCACAGGCAACCTCCCGCGCCACAAAGCGCTGCCGAACAAGCACCGTCCGCCGAACCGACGGCAACCCTCATCCCTCAGCAGCACCGACGTAACCCTCAGCGCCCCTCCCTCAGAGGCGCTCACCGCCGGAGGCAACACCGTGACCGTGAAGGACATCCTGGCCGCGATCCAGTCGCCCGACTCCACGCCGGCCGACTTCGCCGCTCTGCCGCTCCCCGAGTCGTACCGCGCGATCACCGTGCACAAGGACGAGACGGAGATGTTCGCGGGCCTCGCGACCCGCGACAAGGACCCCCGCAAGTCGATCCACCTGGACGAGGTCCCGGTGCCGGAACTCGGCCCGGGCGAGGCCCTGGTGGCCGTCATGGCCTCCTCGGTGAACTACAACTCGGTCTGGACCTCGATCTTCGAGCCGCTGTCGACCTTCGGCTTCCTGGAGCGCTACGGGCGGCTCTCGCCGCTCGCCAAGCGCCATGACCTGCCGTACCACATCATCGGCTCCGACCTGGCCGGCGTCGTCCTGCGCACCGGTCCGGGCGTCAACTCCTGGAAGCCCGGTGACGAGGTCGTCGCGCACTGCCTGTCCGTCGAGCTGGAGTCGTCCGACGGGCACAACGACACCATGCTCGACCCCGAGCAGCGGATCTGGGGCTTCGAGACCAACTTCGGCGGCCTCGCCGAGATCGCGCTCGTGAAGTCCAACCAGCTGATGCCCAAGCCCACCCACCTGTCGTGGGAGGAGGCCGCCGCCCCGGGCCTGGTCAACTCCACCGCGTACCGGCAACTGGTCTCCCGCAACGGCGCCGGCATGAAGCAGGGCGACAACGTCCTGATCTGGGGCGCGAGCGGCGGACTCGGCTCGTACGCCACGCAGTTCGCGCTGGCCGGCGGAGCGACCCCGATCTGTGTCGTCTCCAGCGACCAGAAGGCGGACATCTGCCGGTCGATGGGCGCCGAGGCGATCATCGACCGCAACGCCGAGGGCTACAAGTTCTGGAAGGACGAGCAGACCCAGGATCCCAAGGAGTGGAAGCGTTTCGGCAAGCGCATCCGCGAACTCACCGGCGGCGAGGACATCGACATCGTCTTCGAGCACCCCGGCCGCGAGACCTTCGGTGCCTCCGTCTTCGTCACCCGCAAGGGCGGCACCATCACCACCTGTGCCTCGACATCGGGCTACATGCACGAGTACGACAACCGCTACCTGTGGATGTCGCTGAAGCGGATCATCGGCTCCCACTTCGCCAACTACCGCGAGGCCTGGGAGGCCAACCGCCTGATCGCCAAGGGCAAGATCCACCCGACGCTGTCCAAGGTCTACCCGCTGGAGGAGACCGGCCAGGCCGCCCACGACGTCCACCGCAACGCCCACCAGGGCAAGGTCGGCGTGCTGTGCCTGGCGCCCGAGGAGGGTCTCGGCGTGCGCGACCAGGAGAAGCGCGCCCAGCACGTCGACGCGATCAACCGCTTCCGGAACATCTGAGGAGCGCTGCATGACTGAGCGTCAGAAGGACCGGCCGTGGCTCATGCGCACGTACGCCGGTCACTCCACGGCCGAGGCGTCCAACGAGTTGTACCGGCGCAACCTCGCCAAGGGCCAGACAGGGCTGTCGGTGGCGTTCGACCTGCCGACGCAGACCGGCTACGACTCCGACCACATCCTCGCCCGCGGCGAGGTCGGCCGGGTCGGCGTGCCGATCGGGCACCTCGGTGACATGCGCCGGCTGTTCCAGGACATCCCCCTGGAGCAGATGAACACCTCGATGACCATCAACGCCACGGCCATGTGGCTGCTGGCGCTCTACCAGGTCGTCGCGGAGGAGCAGGGTGCGGACATCACCAAGCTCCAGGGCACGACCCAGAACGACATCGTCAAGGAATACCTCTCGCGGGGGACGCACGTGTTCCCGCCGGGGCCCTCACTCCGGCTGACCACGGACATGATCGCGTACACGGTCTCCCACATCCCGAAGTGGAACCCGATCAACATCTGCAGCTACCACCTGCAGGAGGCGGGCGCCACCCCGGTCCAGGAGATCGCGTACGCGATGTCCACCGCGATCGCGGTTCTCGATGCCGTACGCGACTCAGGGCAGGTTCCCCAGGAGAAGTTCGGGGACGTCGTGGCCCGCATCTCCTTCTTCGTGAACGCGGGCGTCCGCTTCATCGAGGAGATGTGCAAGATGCGGGCGTTCGGGCGGATCTGGGACCAGGTCACGCGCGAGCGGTACGGCATCGAGAACCCCAAGCAGCGCCGGTTCCGCTACGGCGTGCAGGTCAACTCCCTCGGCCTGACCGAGGCGCAGCCGGAGAACAACGTCCAGCGCATCGTCCTGGAGATGCTGGCCGTGACGCTCTCCAAGGACGCCCGCGCGCGGGCCGTCCAG
This sequence comes from Streptomyces sp. NPDC047706, assembly GCF_043204795.1. NCBI lineage: Bacteria > Bacillati > Actinomycetota > Actinomycetes > Kitasatosporales > Streptomycetaceae > Streptomyces > Streptomyces sp. NPDC047706. The sequence continues at coordinate 76,247 of NZ_JBIDCW010000017.1, forward strand.
CTGCCCGCCTGGAACGAGGCCCTGGGCCTGCCCCGCCCCTGGGACCAGCAGTGGTCCCTGCGCATCCAGCAGGTTCTCGCACACGAGAGCGACCTGCTGGAGTACGACGACATCTTCGAGGGCTCGAAGGTGATAGAGGCGAAGGTGGGCGAGCTGGTCGCCCAGTCGCTCGCCGAGATGGAGCGCATCCAGGAGATGGGCGGCGCGATGGCCGCCGTCGAGTCGGGCTACCTGAAGTCGCAACTGGTCGCATCGCACGCCGAGCGACGGGGGCGGATCGAGTCCGGCCAGGAGAAGATCATCGGCGTCAACATCTTCGAGACGACCGAGCCGAACCCGCTGACCGCCGACCTGGACACCGCGATCCAGACGGTCGACCCGGCAGTCGAGGCACGCGTCGTCGAGGCACTGGGGCGCTGGCGCGACACCCGTTACCAGCCTCCCTTCAACCACCCCCGCCCCTGCAAGGCGCTGGAGCGGCTGAAGGAGGCCGCCAAGGGCACCGGGAACCTCATGGAGGCCACCCTGGAGTGCGCCCGCGCCGGGGTGACGACCGGCGAGTGGGCCGGGGCCCTGCGCGAGGTGTTCGGCGAGTTCCGCGCCCCGACGGGAGTCTCGTCGGCGCCGGTGGCCGTCCCCGCCGAGGAGGGCAGCGCCCTGTCCGGGGTGCGGCGCAAGGTGAACCTGACGGCCCAGGACCTCGGTGTGGGCAAGCTGCGCTTCCTGGTCGGCAAGCCGGGCCTGGACGGGCACTCCAACGGCGCCGAGCAGATCGCGGTGCGCGCGCGTGACGCCGGCTTCGAGGTGGTCTACCAGGGCATCCGGCTGACGCCCGAACAGATCGTCGACGCCGCCCTGGCGGAGGACGTGCACGCGGTCGGGCTCTCCATCCTCTCCGGTTCGCACGCCCAGCTGGTCCCGGACGTGCTGGAGCGGCTGCGCGAGGCCGGGGCGCCCGACATCCCGGTGATCGCCGGCGGGATCATCCCGAACGGCGACGCCGAGCAGCTCAGGGCCGCCGGAGTGGCCGCGGTCTTCACCCCGAAGGACTTCGACATCACCGGGATCATCGGCCGTATCGTCGACGAGATCCGCAAAGCGAACAAGCTCGACCCCCTGGAGGTCCCCGCATGACCGTCAACCGTCTGCGCCCCCGCCGCTCCTGTCTGGCGGTCCCGGGAAGCAACCCCCGCTTCCTGGAGAAGGCGCAGGGCCTCCCGGCCGACCAGGTCTTCCTCGACCTGGAGGACGCCTGCGCGCCGCTCGCCAAGCCCGAGGCGCGGCACACCATCGTGAAGTTCCTCAACGAGGGTGACTGGACGGGCAAGACCAGGGTCGTACGGGTCAACGACTGGACGACGCAGTGGACGTACCGCGACGTCGTGACGGTCGTCGAGGGCGCCGGCCCCAACCTCGACTGCATCATGCTGCCCAAGGTGCAGGACGCCCAGCAGATCGTCGCCCTCGACCTGCTGCTGACGCAGATCGAGAAGACGATGGGCTTCGAGGTCGGGCGGATCGGCATCGAGGCACAGATCGAGAACGCGCAGGGCCTGAACAACGTCAACGAGATCGCACAGGCCTCGCCGCGGGTCGAGACGATCATCTTCGGCCCGGCCGACTTCATGGCGTCCATCAACATGAAGTCCCTCGTCGTGGGCGAGCAGCCGCCCGGCTACCCGGCGGACGCGTACCACTACATCCTGATGAAGATCCTGATGGCCGCCCGCGCCAACGACCTCCAGGCGATCGACGGCCCCTACCTCCAGATCCGCAACATCGACGGCTACCGCGAGGTGGCCCGGCGCGCCGCCGCGCTCGGCTTCGACGGCAAGTGGGTGCTGCACCCGGGTCAGGTCGAGGCGTCCAACGAGATCTTCTCGCCCTCGCAGGAGGACTACGACCACGCCGAGCTGATCCTGGACGCGTACGACTACTACACGTCCGAGGCGGGCGGCAGGAAGGGCTCCGCGATGCTCGGCGACGAGATGATCGACGAGGCCAGCCGCAAGATGGCACTGGTCATCTCCGGCAAGGGCCGCGCGGCCGGCATGGAGCGCACCTCGAAGTTCGAGATCCCGGAGGGATGAGCGCGATGCAGTTCGGACGCACCTACGAGGAGTTCGAGGTCGGCGCGACGTACAAGCACTGGCCGGGCAAGACGGTCACCGAGTACGACGACCACCTGTTCTGCCTCCTCACCATGAACCACCACCCGCTCCACATGGACACCAACTACGCCGAGAAGACGACGGACTTCGGCAGGAACGTGGTGGTCGGCAACTACATCTACTCCCTTCTGCTCGGCATGTCCGTCCCGGACGTCTCCGGCAAGGCGATCGCCAACCTGGAGATCGAGTCGCTCCGGCACGTGGCGCCGACCTTCCACGGCGACACCGTCTACGGCGAGACGACCGTGCTGGACAAGTGGCCGTCGAAGTCGAAGAACGACCGCGGCATCGTGCACGTGGAGACCAGGGGCTACAAGCAGGACGGCACGCTGGTCTGCGTGTTCCGCCGCAAGGTGATGGTCCCCACGGAGGCGTACATCAAGGAGCGCGGCGGCGAGCAGCCGGGCCGGCCCGAACTCGAGGAAAAGGAACAGGGGAAGTAGCGATGGCGCGACTCGCCCAGACCGCCGGTCTGACCGACGTCCAGCAGGAGATCCTGTCCACGGTCCGGGACTTCGTGGACAAGGAGATCATCCCGGTCGCCACCGGGCTGGAGCACCGCGACGAGTACCCGCAGGCGATCGTCGACGGCCTCAAGGAGTTGGGCCTGTTCGGCCTGATGATCCCCGAGGAGTACGGGGGTCTGGGCGAGTCGCTGCTGACGTACGCCCTCTGCGTCGAGGAGATCGCCCGCGGCTGGATGTCGGTCTCCGGCATCATCAACACGCACTTCATCGTGGCGTACATGCTCAAGCAGCACGGTACGCAGGAGCAGAAGGACCACTACCTGCCGAGGATGGCGGCCGGTGAGATCCGTGGCGCCTTCTCGATGTCCGAGCCGGGTCTGGGCTCCGACGTGTCGGCCATCACGTCCAAGGCGGTCCGGGACGGCGATGAATTCGTCCTGAACGGTCAGAAGATGTGGCTGACCAACGGGGGTACCTCGTCCCTGGTGGCCGTGCTGGTGCGAAGTGACGAAGGTCACCCCGAGGGCACCGCCCCGCACAAGTCGATGACCACCTTCCTGGTCGAGAAGGAGCCCGGCTTCGGTGAGGTCCGTCCCGGCCTGACCATCCCCGGCAAGATCGACAAGATGGGCTACAAGGGCGTCGACACCACCGAGCTCATCATGGACGGCCTGCGGATTCCCGCGGATCGCGTGCTCGGCGGGGTCACCGGGCGCGGCTTCTACCAGATGATGGACGGCGTGGAGGTCGGCCGCGTCAACGTGGCCGCACGTGGCTGCGGTGTCGCTCAGCGTGCGTTCGAGCTCGGCGTCCAGTACGCCCAGCAGCGCCACACCTTCGGCAAGCCGATCGCGCAGCACCAGGCGATCCAGTTCAAGCTCGCCGAGATGGCTACCAAGGTCGAGGCAGCGCATGCCATGATGGTGAACGCTGCGCGCAAGAAGGACTCCGGGGAGCGCAACGACCTCGAGGCAGGGATGGCGAAGTACCTCGCCTCCGAGTACTGCAAGGAGGTCGTGGAGGACGCCTTCCGGATCCACGGCGGCTACGGCTTCTCGAAGGAGTACGAGATCGAGCGCCTCTACCGTGAGGCCCCCATGCTGCTGATCGGTGAAGGTACCGCCGAGATCCAGAAAATGATCATCGGGCGCAGGCTGCTCGAAGAGTATCGGTTCCAGGGCTGATTGTCCGGAAGCGGGGTGTTTTCTTCGAGAAGAAGATCACACCCCGTAGGCACTCTTCGGCCGCCGACTCGGCTTCCTGGCTTACCCAGTTGTGGCGCTTAGCCGCTACGATCGCCGGAAAGCCGCCGTCCCCCGTCAGAAGCGCGGCATCATCCGCTACGAAGGTCATCCATGCCCCACAGCCAAACCTCTGCACACCGCGACAGCCTGGTCGGCGTACGCCTCGCGCGCGGAGCATCGCCGTGGCTTCTGCCGACCGTCGCCACCGCAGCCCTCAGCCTGGCCCGCGCACGCCGCTCCGGTGCCGCGAAGGCCGTCGCCGTTCCCGCCACCGCGCTCGCGGCGGGGATGCTGTGGTTCTTCCGCGACCCCGAGCGTGAGATCGCCCAGGGCCGGGTCATCTCGCCGGCCGACGGTGTGGTGCAGAGCATCATGCCGTGGAAGGACGGGCGCACCCGCGTCGCGATCTTCATGAGCCCGCTCAACGTCCACGTCAACCGCGCCCCCCTGGCCGGCACCGTGACGTCGGTCGAGCACGTCCCGGGTGGCTTCGTTCCCGCCTTCAACAAGGAGAGCGAGAACAACGAGCGGGTCGTGTGGCACTTCGACACCGAGCTCGGCGACATCGAGATGATCCAGATCGCCGGTGCCGTGGCCCGGCGTATCGTGCCTTACGTGCCCGAGGGCACGAAGGTGGAGCAGGGCGACCGGATCGGACTGATCCGCTTCGGCTCACGTGTGGACCTCTATCTGCCGGAGGGCGTGGAGGTCGCGGTCGAGGTCGGTCAGAAGACCGTGGCTGGGGTGACTCGAATTGACCGTGATTGACCCGGAGACCCAGGCCGGCTGGGTGCCCGAGGCCGAGGAGGCCGACGACGAGGAGGAGATGCCGCTCTCTCTCCGCCTCTCGATAGCGGACACCCTCACCCTCGGCAACGCCACGTGCGGCTTCATGGCGGTGTACTTCACCACCACCGGCATCCTGATCCCGCACCTCACCGGCAGCCAGGAGACGGGCATGGCCCGCCACAGCGCGGCCACGGCGGTCATCCTGATGCTCTGCGCGGCTGTCTTCGACCTGTTCGACGGCCTGGTCGCGCGCAAGCTGCGCTCCTCCCCCATGGGCGCCGAGCTGGACAACCTGTCCGACCTGATCAGCTTCGGCCTGGCCCCGGCATACTTCGTGCTGGTCTACGGCATGGTCGCCGACGACGCGCACCAGCGGGTGGCGGCGGTCGGCGCGATCGTCGTGCTGCTCGCCGTGGTGCTCAGGCTCGCCAGATTCTCCTGTGTGACCCCGACCAACGGCATGTTCCAGGGCATGCCGAGCCCCTTCGGCGCGCTGACGGTCGTCGCCATCGTGCTGCTGGAGCTGCCCTTCGCGGCGACGCTGCTGGCGATCCTGGGCACCGCGTGGCTGATGGTGAGCCGCGTGGAGTACCCGAAGCCGCGGGGCCGCCTGGCCGGCGCGATGCTCGCCTGGATCGTGCTGAGCATGGGCCTGCTGGTGGCCTGGGCCTTCGGCGCCCCCAGCGGCCAGCTGCTGCTCCAGACGGGCTGCGCGCTCCAGCTGGTCATGGGCGCGGTGATCCCGCTGTTCGCCACGGCCCGCCGGGTGAACAACTTCCGTGACAACCGGCGCGAGGCGCGGGCGGCGCAGCTGCCGTAAGCGGTGCGGACGGTGAGACGTGGGTGAGGGCCCCGGACCTGACTGGTTCGGGGCCCTTCACTGTTCCTGGGTGGGCTCGCGGGCGGGCCGGTCGCGGTGCCGGGCGCCGAGGCCGGCGAGGATGTCCAGCAGCTCGGGGCTCAGGCTGATCAGGATGCGCGTCGGCGCCGTCGACCGTGAGCCCGTCAGGGTGCGGGCCCAGGTCGCCCACCTGCGGAGGGCGCGGCAGGCTGACGCGCCCGCGGTGCGCCCGGACGTCGTGGCGGCCCGCCGGTCGCAGACGCCGGCCGACGCGGCGGCGGCCGGGCCGGGTGTCTCCCCGCAGCAGGTGGCTTCGGCCTGGCTCCCGCACCGCTCCCGGCGGTCGCCGTGATCCCCGGCACCTCGTCCGCGGGCCCGCCTGCGGGAGAACCCGGCGGCGGAGCCCGGGACCATGGCCCTGCTGGACGCGGTCGGCGGCATGCCCGGCCCGTGATCGCGTCGCCCCTGGACGCCCACCCGCCAGGGAGGTGGTAGGCCGGGCCGCCCGGAAGGTCTCAGGCCAGGTGGTCCCGCGCGATGCGCTCCGCGGTCCGCTCCAGCAGCGGACCGGCGTCCGCGATGCTCTTCGCCGCGTCCGGCTCGATCTCGCTCAGCGGGTAGGCCCGCCGGATCCCCGCTCCCGCCAGCGCCTGAGGCGTCAGCGCGAGGCGCCCGCACACCGCGACGACCTCCTTGCCCGCCGCCCGCGCCGCCGCGGCGACGCCCGCCGGGGCCTTGCCGTGCAGTGTCTGCTCGTCCAGCGACCCCTCACCGGTGATCACCAGGTGCGCGCGCTCCAGGGCGGGTGCGAAGCCGAGCACGTCGAGCATGACCTCGATGCCGGGCCGGAAGCGCGCGCCGAGCAGCATGGCGCCGTAGCCGACGCCGCCCGCCGCACCGGCCCCCGGCGAGCCCGCGTACTCGCCCGCCCGGGCGCCCACGGCCTGCTCCAGGACCTCGGCGAAGTGCCCCAGCGCCGCGTCCAGCGTCGCCACGTCGCCGGGCGAGGCCCCCTTCTGCGGGCCGTACACCGCGGGAGCGCCCTTCGGCCCGGTCAGGGGGTTGTCGACGTCGCTGGCCAGCACCAGTTCGACCGAGGAGAGTCGCGCGTCCAGGCCCGACAGGTCCGCGGACGCGAGCTCGGCCAGCCCTTTGCCGCCCGGCGTCACCGGCTCCCCGCCGGCCGTCAGGAACCGTGCTCCGAGCGCGGACAGCATGCCCGCCCCGCCGTCGGTCGTCGCGCTGCCGCCGACCCCGAAGACGATCGTGCGCGCCCCGGCGTCGAGGGCGGCCCGCAGCAGCTCCCCCGAGCCGTATGTGGACGCCGTCAGGGGTGCGAGGACCCCGGCCGGCAGCCGCTGGAGCCCGCTCGCCTCGGCCATCTCCACGACCGCCGTGTCACCGCGCAGCGCGAACGCGGCCGTCACCTCGTCCCCGAGGGGACCGGCGACCCGCACCTCGCGCCGTTCGAAACCGGCCGCGACCGCCGCGTCCACCGTCCCGTCGCCGCCGTCCGCCACGGGCAGCGACTCCACGGCGAGGTCCGGCAGGACGCGGCGCAGCCCGGCCGTGACCCGTTCGGCGACCTGTACGGCCGTCAGCGACCCCTTGAACTTGTCCGCGGCGATGAGCACCCCACGGGCACCGTCCACAGCGTCAGCCACCTTGTCTTCCCCTCGCTCTCCGGGCCCCGCGCACGTCAGGGCCAGTCGCGCCGCTGCGACCTTAACCGCAGGACACCCCCGCCGTCATGCCCGGCCCGGCCCGTGGGATCCCCGGCGACCGGCCGGGACGGTCTGTGGCGGTGGCCGGAAGTGGGTAGACCGGAGCTATGACCCCTGTGGGCACCGAGCCAGAGCTCGCCGACCGCGTCCTGGGGGGCTGGCTGGGCCGGATCGCCGGCAACATGCTGGGCAAACCGGTCGAGCAGGGCGACCTGTGGACGCGGGACCGTATCGACGACTACCTGCGGCAGGCGTCCGCCCTGCCCCTCACCGACTACTTCCCCGAGCCGCCTCCCGGCGGCACCGCCATCGAGCTGCGCCCGGAGTGGCGCCAGTGCGTCCGTGGCCGCATCCACGGCAGCTGCCGCGACGACGACGTCGACTACGCGATCCTCGGACTGCACCTGCTGGAGACCCACGGCTTCGGCTTCAGCACCGAGCAGGTCGGTGACCTGTGGCTGCTGCGGCTGCCGTACCTGCAGACCTTCACGGCCGAGCGGGCGGCGTACCGGAACCTGGCGAGCGGCCTGAAGCCGCCGCTGACGGCCACGTACGAGAACCCGTACCAGGAGTGGATCGGCGCGCTGATCCGCGCCGACATCTACGGCTGGACCTGTCCCGGTGAGCCCCGGCGCGCGGCCGGGCTGGCCCGCCGGGACGCGGTGCTCTCGCACACCGGCAACGGCGTGTACGGCGCCATGTGGGCGGCGGCACTGGTCTCGGCGGCGTTCACCGTCTCCACGGTGCGCCAGGCCCTGGACGAGGCGCTGGCCGTCGTTCCGGCGAGCAGCCGGCTGGCCCGCACGGTCCGGCGGGTCATGTCGCTGCACGAGACCCGGATGACGTGGGAGGACACGCTGACCACGGTGGGCGAGGAGACCGCTGGGCTGGGCTGGATCCACACGATTCCGAACGCCGCGGTGCTCACCGCGGGGCTGCTGTACGGCGACGGCGACTTCACCCGCACCGTCGCGCTGACCGTCCGCGGCGGACTGGACACCGACTCCAACGGCGCCACCGCGGGCTCCGTGGCCGGCGTGCTGACCGGTGCGGACGCGATCCCGGAGCAGTGGAAGGAGCCGCTTCAGGACACGGTCCGCAGCGCGGTGTTCGGCTTCGACGGGGTGCGCATCAGCGAACTGGCGGAAAGGACGGTGCGGCTGGCGCAGGCAGAGCCGTAGACGCCGGGCTGGTCTGGATGACCTCCACGCCAGACTTCGTCGGGGATGTACGCCTTGGTGAGGAGTTCACTGATGGCGTTGACCACTGCCAAGATCGCCGACATTCGGCGCTACGCCCAGGAACTGGCCGACCAGGCGCCCCGACACATCAACGGTCTACACGGTTGAAGTCCCGCTGACTACAGGCTGCGAACCTTTCGAACCTGCTCTGATGATGCGGGGAAAGGCGGCACGTGCGGCAACGGCCCACGGCAGCGTGACCAAGGCGACGATCACCCTGTGGGCGGAGACCGGCGGCGAGCGGGAGCAGCCACTGCTCGGGGGTGACCAGAACGTCGATCTTGATGTCCTCCACGGGACCGAAGGTGCCGTCGGCGCGCTTGTCGAAGAACGTGCCGCGGCCCGCCCCCAGGCTCCCGAACCGAACCCGTGCTGCTCCGGGAGCACGGCCACGGGAGGAAAGATCCGGGGGCGCTCCTGGCTGAGGTCTCCCGGCCGTCAGGCGCGCAGCAGGGTGACGGCTCGCCCGGACGGCGTGGTCTGCTGCGAGAAGGCGGTGCGCTCGTGGACCGGGGCGGCCTGGGGACGGGTGTCGAAGACGACGAGGGTACCCGTGGACAACTCCGTGCGGTCCAGGTAGTCGTCCAACTGTGCCAGCCCCTCCGCGAGGGGGTCGGTGCGGCCCTGGCGCCACACCTTCAGCTCCAGCGCGTCACGCTGCACCGCCCGCGAACCGTCGGCAGCGGTGTACGGCTGGCGGATCAGCAGGTCGACCCGGCGCCGGCCGACCCCGTACTCCCGGTCGATGAAACCCGCCCCGTTCACGATCCGGTGCAGATACGCCATCATCACCAGCTGCGCCGCCGCCTCCGGATACGTCGAGCTGGTGGCCAGGATCTCCCCGTTCTCCCGCCAGAACTCCGCGAACGAACGCAACAGCTTGTCCATGTCGATCCGGCCGTCCGGCAACCGGAAACTACTCGGGAGGGCGGTGATGACCGATTCCGTCCTGACACCCAGGACCCGAACGATCACCTCTTTGTAGACCGGGTTGGCCACCCGCACCGGCGAATCCGCGGCGATCAGCCCCAGGTCACGAACGTAGGCCAGGTCGTCGTCGTAGGTGCTCGCCTCCTGCGGCAGCTCGCCGGCGATCAGCGGCTCGATCACCCGCCGTACCCGGTCCTCCCCCAGCCGCGCGGCCAGCGAGTCCAGATGCGTCGCACGCGCCAGGATCAACCGCTCCTTCGCCTGGTCCACATGGTCCGCCGTGACCGGCTCGGACAGTGGGATCCGCATCCGCCTGGTGATCTCGTAGGCCAGGGCATTGACCAGCCAGGGCTGGCCCTGGGTGCACCAGAAAGCGCGCCGGGTGGCGTCCGGGGTGAACTCCTGCCCGGTGGCGGCGGTGTGCTGCCCGTACAGCTCGACGACCTCGGACTCGGTGAAGTCGCCCAGCCGCAGCGAGGCGACCTTGATATTGAACGGACTCGACGTCCCCAGCCTGCTCGCATCCCCGCCCGAGGCCGCCTTGTAGTCGCGCACGTCCCGCAGCCCGCACAACACCACCGAGTGCGGGAACTGCTCCCGCACGGCGGTGTAACCGTCCCGCAACTGGCGCAGCACACTGCGCAGACTCTCCCCCCGCAGCGCGTCGATCTCGTCGAAGAACAGCACCAGCGGACGCGAGCAGCTCCGCACCCACTCCGTCAGCCCCCGCGCAAGCCGGGCCCCGGGCACCGCATCGGGCCAGGGGGCGGGGGGCGCGAGCTCGTCGGGATACCAGGCGGCCTCCGCCGACCGCCGGATCGCCTCCAGGATCAGCTCCTCCGCCCAGCCGACGTCTTCCCCGGCGGGTTCGGCGCTCTCGCAGGAGAAGCGCAATGCCGCATACTGTCCCGAGGCCGTCAGGTCCTGGGCCATCGCCGCCAGCGCCGTGGTCTTGCCGGTCTGCCGGGGCGCGTGCACCACGGAGTACTGGCCCTCATCCACAATCTCGCGGGCCTGCGGCAGCCGCTCCTGGGCCGGCAGCATGTAGTGCCGTTCGGGGATGCACGGCCCTGCCGTGTTGAAGTAGCGCACGACACGAACGCTATCCGACAGCACCGACAACGGAGCTGGGCGAGTGGAAGCCGGCTAACGCCGGAGCTCTGCCACAGCGGAGCCGTCGAGAATCCACAGACTGTTTCCGTGTTCCGGCTGTCCGGCTCCTGCGAACAGGTCCGCCGACCGTGCGGAATCAGTGCCTCTTACGCTTCTTCTTCGGCCGTTTCCCGGCCTGCGGCCTGCCTCGTGAGGCCGTCTTCGCGCCCTTCGCCCGGCCGGTGGACCTGGAGTGCGCTTCCGCCCGCAAGCTCCGGGCGGCACGCCACGCCTCCTCGGCCACCGCCGTGTCCGGATGACGGGACAGTTGCTCAAGGACCGGCGGTACCTCGTACGGATCGGCCACGGCCAGAGCTGTGACCAGGGCTTGGCCGCCTCCGGGCCACCCGGCCGCGGCCTCGTCGAAAGCGGCGTACAGCGCGTGGTAAGGCTCCGTTACCTCGCCTTCGCCACCATCCGCGGTGTCGGGGCCCACGGCCATGCGATGTGCGAGGGCGGCGGTCAGACGGACCTCCTCGAACCGGTCGGCCAGGTACGTCGCGCGGGCGGCCTCGGGTACCCGGGTGGAGTCGGCCCGGTGGCCGAGAGTACGCAGGGTGTGCGCGACGTGTTCTCCCAGTACGGGATCGTCGAGCAGGGTCTCCAGGGCCGGTACCGGGGCGGCCGCCGCGTCGAGCACACCGAGCAGGGCACGCCTGCGGGCCGCGTCCGGCCCGGTGGGGGTGTCGGCGAGCGCGGCGAGGAGCTCAGACCAGCCGTCGGCGCCGCGACCGGACAGCCAGTCGCCGAGCGTCTTGCGGGCCGCACCTGACGGCCACCACTGGGCGGCAGCCACCAGCCGGCCCGCGTCCCAGGCCCGTACCGCTTCCTCGGTGGGGAAGGTGCCGGGGTCGACGTCCGGCAGGTTCGCGGTGCCCAGGAGCAGGCCTTCTCGGAGCAGGGCGTGGCCGAGCGGGGTGAGGGTGAATGTGTCGCCGGTGCGCTCGGTGACGCCGAGGCCGGCCAGCCGGTCGATGACGCGGGCCAGTCCGGCGGCGACAGGCCGGAGTTCGTCGCGGTCGTCCTCGGTCAGGCCGGGCAGCCCGGTGAGCGCGGAGAGGGTCTCGGGGTCCGGGAGTTCGTACGGGCCCGAGGCCGGGGTGCGGACATCGGCAGCGGGGTTGTACGAAGGCGGGACGGCCCACGCGTCCCGCTGCGCGGCCTGGCGGGCCACCGACTGCGCGGTCCCCGCCTCCTGGTAAAGGAAGTAGAGCTTGGAGAGATGCTCGCCGCGGTACTCCTCGGCGGTCTCCTCGTCCTCGGCCAGCTGGGCCAGGAGGGAGCCGAGGAGATCAAGGCCGAGTCCGACCAGTTCTCCCGGGGCCCCTTCGCGCAGGACGACGGCGGCCGGTCCCTCGATGAGGGGGCCACCCTCGTCCTCCAGTAGCAGGCCGACGGCCAGCGCGAGCCGGACGAGCGGTTCGTCGGCTGTTTCCGGGCTGTCCAGGGCCGCCGTGAGCGACCGTAGGAGCGGTGCCGCGCGCAGCGCGTCGGCCAGCACGTCGAGGGACTCCGGCAGCGGGACCGGGGCCAGCGGGTCGGGATCCGGGCCGAAGCACTCCAGGTGCTCCTGGGCGAGGGAGGCGGCCATGCCGAGCAGCGGCGCGGTGTGCCGGCCGCCGGGGGCCAGGTGGGCGAACGGGCCGCGCAGCAGGGCGTCGAGCCCGGCAGCCGTCCACCGGTCCGAGACCACTGCCGCCTGCGTCTCGTACCAGTCCTCCTCCGGGTCCGTCCCGTCCGGCGCCCCCAGCGGGGCGCCGGGGATCAGGGGATCCTGGCCCAGGTGGGTCCGGTCGCGCTCGTCCAGGGCCACGAGGTGCAGCCGGGCGGCGAGCTCGGAGCGGGCCCGACGGGTGCGCTCCCCCGCCAGTGCCCGTTCCCAGGACCCCATGGCCGCCGAGCCGCCCGCCGTCGTGGGGGCCGAGAAGCCGAGTGCCGCCTCGCGTTCGGCCGACGGGCGGGCGGCGAAGGACTCCAGCCATCCGCGTACGGCGTCCGTGTCCCCGGTGTCCACGCCCTCGGCGCGCATCAGCCCGGCGTACAGCCGTGGCCACGTGGTGCGTCCGGAAGCGGTCATCGCCTCGGTGAAGCCGTCGGCCAGCTCCCGCACCCGGGCCGCCAGGCGGGCCTGCCGCTTGGCGTTCAGCCGACCCTTCTCGCGGGTGTGGTCGACGAGCGCGAGCAGCACCTCCACATAGCCCGGCAGCTCGGCCGGTGCGGCGCCCGCGTACAGCGGCAGCAGGATGTGCAACAGCTCCTCGGCGAGGTGCTCGGTCGGCTCGGGCAGGCCGGTCCTGCGGTGCTCGGTGCTCAGCGCGAGCAGCCCGGTCACGGCATCGGCCGCACGTGGATCGAGCGCAGTGCCACGGTGTTCCGCCCAGGCGAGGAACGGTTCGAGAGGAAGGCTCAGGGGCGTACCGCTGTTCATCCGGGCAGGCTAACGCCGAGCGGCGCCCGGCGGCGCCGGAAACGACGATCCTCACCCGCCCCGGGGAGCGGCCCGACCGGCGCCCGGGTCCATGCGCTTGGATGACCGTATGCGGATTTCGGTGGACGACGGAGAGACCCCCAGGCAGGGCGCCCGGCGCGAGACCGCGGAGGAGATCGGCCTGGACCGCGAACTCGGGCGGCTGCTCGCCGTGGACTGGGTGCACGGCACGGCCCGGCCGCCGCTGGTGGCGTACCTGTACGACGGCGGGGTCCTGAGCCAGGAGGACATCAAGGGGATCCGGTTGCAGGAGGAGGAGCTGCTGTCGTGGCGGTTCGTCGCGCCCGGCGACCTCGGGGACCACCTGTCCGGCGCCACGGGCCGCCGCGTGCTGGCCGCGCTGGACGCCCTGGCGGACGGCTCGGAGACGGTCGAGCTGGAGAACGGCCACCGGACCGGCTGAGCCCGCGCCGGGCGGCCCGGACATCCGTTCGCCGTCCCGCCGGCCGCCGCCCTGCCCTCGGGCCGACGAGGTCGTACGGGAACCCGATCGGCACCGCGCTGCCCCGGTTGCTGCGGGGCCCTCGCCGGGTAGGGCGTGTCGTCAGGGCCGGGGCGGGAGCGGGAAGAGGCCCGCGCCGCGCTCGAAGTCGAGCAGGCGCTGCTTGCGTTCCAGGCCGCCGCCGTAGCCGGTGAGGCCGCCGCCGGCGCCGATGACGCGATGGCAGGGGACGATGATGCCGACGGGGTTCCTGCCGTTGGCGAGCCCGACCGCACGGGAGGCCTGGGGATTGCCGAGGGCTGCGGCCAGTTCGCCGTACGAGCGGGTCTCGCCGTAGGGGATGCGGCGGAGCTGGTCCCAGACGGTGCGCTGGAACGGCGTGCCGTTCAGGCGCAGTTCGACGGTGAAGTCCCGCAACTCGCCGTCGAAGTAGGCCGTCAGCTGGTCGACGGCCGCGGCGAAGGGCGTCTCGTCGCGCCCGCCGAAGGTCTCCTCGGCCGGGCGGTGACGCTGGTCTGTCATGTAGAGGCCGCTCAGGACGCCGTCGTCGGCGACGAGGGTGAGCAGGCCGTAGGGGCTGTCGATGACGGTGTGCTGTCGCATCGGGGTCCTTGTACGGGTTCTTTCGCGGCCACGTGCACGGGTACGCGCAAACGCGCTTACACGGGGAGGAAGTTGACCGGGTGGCTGTCGGTCGCCCACAGGTACTGGACCGCGTACGCCCGCCAGGGCCGCCACGCCGCCGCGCGCGCGGTGAGCGCCGCCGGCGTCGAGGGCAGGCCCAGTTCCCCCGCCGCACGGCGGATGCCGAGGTCGGTGGGGAGGAAGGCGTCGGGATCGCCGAGGGCGCGCATCGCGATGACGTCGGCCGTCCAGGGGCCGAAGCCGGGCAGGGCCAGCAGCCGTGCGCGGGTGTCCGGCCAGTCGCTCTCCACCCCCAGGTGGAGTGAGCCGTCGGCGAGTCGGCCCACGAGGGTGGTGAACGTCGTGCGGCGGGTGCGGGGCATGGCGAGGGAGGCGGGATCGAGGTCGGCCAGGGCCTCGGGGGACGGGAACAGGTGGGTCAGTGCGCCCTCGGGGTCCTCGACCGGCTCGCCGTGCGCGGTGACCAGTCGGGCGGCGTGGGTGCGGGCGGCGGCCGTGGAGACCTGCTGGCCGAGCACCGCCCGTATCGCGAACTCGGCCTCGTCGACCGTGCGCGGCACCCGGCGGCCGGGCGCCTTGTCGACCAGCGGCGCCAGCACCGGGTCGGCGCGCAGCTGGTCGTCCACCGCGACCGGGTCGGCGTCCAGGTCGAGCATCCGGCGGCAGCGGCTGATGGCGACGGGCAGATCGCGCAGGTCGCTCAGGGTGAGGCGGCAGGCGATGTGGTCGGGCTGCGGGGTGAGCGCGGCGACGCCGTGGCCGTAGGGGAGGCGGAGCGTGCGCCGGTAGGCGCCGGCGCGCCACTCCTCCACGCCGGGTACGGCGGTGGCGGCGAGGTGACCGAAGAGGTTGTCGGGGTTGAGCGGGGCACGGAACGGGAGCCGGAGGGACAGGGCGCCCGGGGTGCCTCCGGCGTGTCCCTTCGGTACCCGCTCGCGCAGTCCGCCGGGGGTCAGGGCGTAGACCTCGCGGACGGTGTCGTTGAAGGTGCGGATGGAGGAGAAGCCGGCCGCGAAGGCGATCTGCGCCATGGGCAGCGCGGTCGTCTCGATGAGCAGCCGGGCGGTCTGGGCGCGCTGGGCGCGGGCCAGCGCGAGCGGGCCCGCGCCGAGTTCGGCGCGCAGCTGGCGTTCGAGCTGCCGGGCGCTGTAGCCGAGCCGGGCGGCGAGGCCGGGCACGCCTTCGCGGTCCACCACGCCGTCGGCGATCAGCCGCATGGCGCGGGCGACCAGGTCGGCGCGCTGGTTCCACTCCGGGGAGCCGGGGCTGGTGTCCGGACGGCAGCGCTTGCACGCGCGGAAGCCGGCCTGCTGACAGGCCGCCGCGCTCGGCTGGAACACCATGTTCTCGGGCTTGGGCGGCACGACCGGGCAGCTGGGCCGGCAGTAGATCCCGGTGGTCAGGACCGCCGTGAAGAACCAGCCGTCGAACCGCGCGTCCTTCGAGCGGACGGCTCGCAGACAGCGTTCGGTGTCGGTGTGCATCCCCTTGTGCATGCCTCAAGCATGGTCCACCGGACGCGCCGGGACTGGCGAGAATCCGACATCGACCTTCCCTGTCCTGGGCCGGCATGGATCACGGATCAGGGCGGCACCCGCAGGTGCCGCCCTGTTCGCGAGCCGCCTCAGCGGGTGGCCGGGGTTTCCCGCCAGGAGGCCAGTGCCCAGATCACGAACACGTCGATCGCCATCATGACGACCGACCAGACGGGCTGGTACGGCAGGAAGAGGAACTGGAGGATCAGGCTGATCGCGGCCAGGGTGATACCGGCGATCCGCGCCCAGGGCGCGCCCATCAGCAGGCCCCAGCCGGTGACGGCCACCAGCACGCCCACGACCAGGTGGATCCAGCCCCAGCCGGTGAGGTTCAGCTCGTAGACGTACGTGCCGACGCGGGTGTACACGTCGTCCGCGGCGATCGCCGCGATGCCCTGGAGCACCGCCAGCACACCGCCGACCAGCATCAGCACACCGGCGAACATGACACCGCCGGTCACCCATCCCTCGCGGCGGCCCGTCGGCCCGGTGGGCGAGGTTCCCGATTGATGTGCAGCGTGCTGAGTCATGGCGGCCGTTCCTTCCGTCCCCGAGCAGATGTCCCGATGAGCCCCCGGGGGCCGCGTGCCGGGCTCCCGTGGGGGCGCCCGACGGGTCCCCATGTGGGTGACTCCAGCGTCCGGGCGCCCCTGGGGTGCCGCCATTCCGGCTACGCCGGCCGGGTGAAGGGCGCTCACATGTTGATCATGTGGCCGGACAGCCCGTGCACCGCCTCCTTGACCGCCTCGCCCAGCGTCGGGTGGGCGTGCACGTTACGGGCGACCTCGTGGACGGTCAGGTCCCACTGCTGGGCCAGGGTCAGCTCGGGCAGCAGCTCGGTGACGTCCGGGCCGATGAGGTGGCCGCCGATGAGTTCGCCGTACCTGGCGTCGCTGATCAGCTTCACGAAGCCGGCGGCGTCGCCCAGGCCGTGCGCCTTGGCGTTGGCGGTGAAGGGGAACTTGACCACCTTGACGTCATGGCCCCGCTCGCGGGCCTGGGCCTCGGTGTAGCCGAAGCTGGCCACCTGAGGCTGACAGTAGGTGGCGCGCGGGATCATCGCGTAGTCGAGTTCCATCGTCTCGGCGTCCGCGAGGGTCTCCGCGGCGACGATGCCCATGGCCTCGGCGGCGTGCGCGAGCATGAGCTTCGCGGTGACGTCGCCGATGGCGAAGATGTGCGGCACGGAGGTGCGGCAGCGGCCGTCGACGTCGATCGCGCCGCGCTCGGTGACGCGGACGCCGGTGTTCTCCAGGCCGTAGCCGGTGACGTTGGGTGCGAAACCGATCGCCTGGAGCACCTTGTCGGCCTCCAGCACCTGCTGGGAGCCGTCCTTGGCGGTGACCGTGACACGGACCTGGGGGCCGGACTCGTCGATGGCGTCCACGCGGGTGGAGGTCATCACGTCGATACCCAGCTTGCGGTACTGGCGGGCCAGTTCGGCCGAGACGTCGGCGTCCTCGGTGGGTGCGAGGCGGTCCAGGAACTCGACGACGGTGACCTTCACGCCGTAGTTGTGCAGCACGTAGGCGAACTCGACGCCGATCGCCCCGGCGCCCGCGATGACGACCGAGCGCGGCAGGTCCTCGGCGAGGATCTGCTCCTCGTAGGTCACCACGCGCGAGGTGCGGCGGGTGCCGGGGAGCAGCTTGGGGGTGGCGCCGGTGGCGATGACGCAGTTCTCGAAGCCGATCGTGCGGGTGTCGCCCTCGTAGTCGGTGACCTGGAGGGTGTGGGCGTCCAGGAAGGTGCCGCGGCCGTCGATCTCCGTGATCTTGTTCTTCTTCATCAGGTAGTGGACGCCCTTGACCCGGCCGTCCGCGACCCGGCGGCTGCGGCGGAAGGCCTCGCCGTAGTCGAAGGAGATCTCGCCGTCGACCTTGATGCCGAAGGTCTTGGCCTCACGGGTGACGATGTGCGCGAGCTCGGCGTTGCGCAGCAGGGCCTTGGTGGGGATGCAGCCGACGTTCAGGCAGACGCCGCCCCAGTACTTCTCCTCCACGACGGCGACCCGCTTGCCCAGCTGGGCGGCCCGGACGGCGGCGACGTACCCGCCGGGGCCCGCTCCGAGAACGACGACGTCGAAGCGCTCCTGCTCGTCCTGCTCGTCCATGCGTCAGGTCCCTTTCGGTGTGATGCGCAGACTTCACATGCGAAAGGGATTCTTTCGCCCCGCCGCGCCCATGACCACACTGGTCGCCATGACGCGGGTCTCAGACCGGTCGGCTGCCGTGCAGCGCTTCCAGCACGTCCTCGTCCGTCAGCTGCTCGAAGTCGTCGTACCACAGGCCCACCGCGTGGAACGGGCTCGGCCGCAGCATGCACACCACGTCGTCGGCCTCGCCGCGCAGCAGCTCGACGGCCTCGTGGGAGCAGACCGGCGCGGCGACGACGATCCGCTCGGGATCCCGGTGCCGTACCGCGCGCACGGCGGCCCGTGCCGTCGATCCGGTGGCCAGTCCGTCGTCGACGAGGATGGCGGTACGTCCGTGCAGTTCGGCGGCGGGCCGGTCCTGGCGGTAGCGCTGCTCCCTGCGGTGCAGCTCGCCGCGCTCCCGGGCCACGATCGGTGCCAGCTCGGCCTCCTTCAGGCCGAGCTGGTCCAGAGCCCGGGTGTCGAAGAACGGCGGCTCGTCGCCCGCGATGGCACCGACCCCGAACTCCTCGTGGAACGGCGCCCCGATCTTGCGGACCACCAGCACGTCGAGCGGCGCGCCGAGTGCCAGCGCGACCTCCCGGGCCACCGTGACGCCGCCGCGGGGCAGTGCGAGGACCACGGGATCCGGGAGCGTTCCCTTCTCCTGCAGGATGCGCAGGTGCCCGGCCAGTTCCCGGCCGGCGTGCGCGCGGTCACGGAAACGCATGTGCTCCCCTTCCGCCGCGGGGCCGTCTTCGCGCCCCGTGGTCGTACGGGTTTCCACCATGCGGCGCCCGACACGCGCAGAACCTCACGTCAGGTGCCGGGGACCGCCTTACCGCCACTCGGCGGCCGCCGCTCTGCGTGCCGCCGACCTCGCCTCCCGCACACCGCTCGGCGGGCGCGAACGGTACGTGCGGGCGCGGTCGCGGTCGGCGAACTTGTCGTGCGTGTGCGCGCCCCCAGCTGTCGTCGCCGCCCACGTAGCGTGGCGGACTTGCCGCCCTCGAAGTGCGGGAAGGTCCGGCGCGCCGCCCTGAGAGAGCCCGGCGGGGCGGCCCGGGTCAGCCCACCTGCCGCGCGAACGCGTCGTAGGCATCCTGGTCGAACAGCACGAACGTGACCTCCTCGACCGACGTCGCCGTGGCCCGTACCGTCGCGACGGCGATGCGCGCGGCGTCGTCCGTCGGCCAGCCGAAGATGCCCGCGGAGACAGCCGGGAACGCGACGGTCCGCGCGCCCAACTCGTCGGCCACGCCCAGGGATTCGCGGTAGCACGAGGCCAGCAGCCCGGAGCGGTCCTCCTGTGCGGAGTGCACCGGGCCCACGGTGTGGATCACCCACCGCGCGTCCAGTTCGCCTGCCGTCGTGGCGACCGCCTGTCCGGTCGGCAGGCCCTTGCCGTAGCGGGAGGCGCGCAGCTTGCGGCAGTCCTCCAGGATCGCGGGGCCGCCGCGCCGGTGGATCGCGCCGTCCACTCCTCCGCCGCCCAGCAGCGAGGAGTTGGCGGCGTTGACGAGGGCGTCGGCGCGCTGCTCGGTGATGTCGCCCCGGACGAGCGTGATGCGAGGGGTCATGTCTGCCTCAGCCTCCTCCACACGGCCTTCGCCGCGTTGTGTCCCGACATGCCGTGCACCCCCGGCCCCGGCGGGGTGGCCGAGGAGCAGATGTACACGGCCGGGTGCGGGGTGCGGTACGGGGACAGGGACAGGGTGGGCCGCAGCAGGGTCTGCAGACCGCTGACCGCGCCGGAGGCGATGTCGCCGCCGACGTAGTTGGCGTTGCGGGCGGCGATCTCGGGGGGTCCGGCTGTGGCGCGGGCGAGGACACGGTCACGGAACCCCGGGGCGAAGCGCTCCAGTTGGCGCTCGACGGCGTCGGTGAGGTCTCCGGTCCAGCCGCTCGGGACATGGCCGTACGTCCAGAAGACCTGCTTGCCCTCGGGAGCGCGGGTGGGGTCGGCGACACCGGGCTGCACGGTGATGAGGAACGGCCGCCCGGGTGCCCGGCCGAGACGGGACGCCTCACGCAGCGCGGTGCCGATCTCGGCGCTGTCCCCGCCGATCTGCACGGTCCCGGCCCTGCGCGGCTCCTCGGCGGTCCACGGCACCAGGCCGTCCAGCGCGTAGTCGATCTTGAAGACGCCCGGGCCGTACCGGTACCCCTCGTAGTACCGGCCGAAGCCCGCGATGCGGGCCAGTGCGGTGGGTGAGGTGTCGAAGACGTACGCGCGCGCGGGCGGCAGGTCGTCCAGGCGCTTGACCTCGTAGTCCGTGTGGATCGCGCCGCCGAGGTCCTTCAGGTACGCGGCGAGCGCGTCCGAGATGGACTGGGAGCCGCCGCGGGCCACGGGCCAGCCCCGGGCGTGCGCGGCGAGGGCGAAGACCAGGCCGATCGCGCCGGTGGCGAGGCCGGTGAGCGGAGCCATCACATGGGCGACGAGACCGGCGAACAGGGTCCTGGCGGGCTCGTCCCGGAAGCGGCGGGTCAGCCAGGTGGACGGGGGCAGGCCGACCAGGCCGAAGCGGGCGAGGGTGACCGGGTCGCGGGGCAGCGCGGTCGCCGGCAGGGACATGAAGTCGCGGACCAGCGTGTCCCAGTGGGGCAGGAAGGGCTCCACCAGCCTGCGGTACGCCCCCGCGTCGCGCGGGCCTAGGGACGCGGCCGTCTCACCGACCGAGCGGGACAGGACCGCGGCTCTGCCGTCGGGGAAGGGGTGCGCCATGGGGAGCTCGGCGTGCAGCCACTGCAGGCCGTAGCGGTCCAGGGGGAGCGCCCGGAACGCCGGGGAGTTGATACCGAGGGGATGGGCTGCCGAGCACGGGTCGTGACGGAAACCGGGGAGCGTGAGCTCCTCGGTGCGGGCGCCGCCGCCGATCGTGTCCCGCGCCTCGAACACCGCCACGGAGAAGCCCCGGCGGGCCAGCTCCACGGCGGCGGTCAGTCCGTTCGGCCCCGCACCCACCACGACCGCATCGAGCATCGACGGCACCTTCGGACTCCTTCGTCAGCCGATGGCCACTCAGGATCAGGATATGCCGGGAGACTGACACTCCTCCGCGACGGGGGCCTGCCCGGGGAGGCAGGGGGCGTTCGGGGCAGGGACGGCGTGGTGGGGGCGGGCGGAGGCGGGGGCGGGGTGGCTGAGGGGACAGGCGGGGCGGCCGGGGCATGACAGCGGGCGCGTGGGGGGCGTGACGCCGGGAGCGACCAGGGCATGGTGGCCGGAGCGACGAGCACCCCGCGCCGGACGGTCGGGGCAGGGCGCCCGGAGCGCGGAGGGCGCGAGGGACCGGGGCGGTGGGCCCCCAGCACGAGGGGCGGTGGCTCCACCGCACGCGGGGACAACGGGATCCGCCGCGCCAGGAACCGTAGGTCCCCGCCCCAGGAACGGCAGGTCCGCACACCAAGACCGGCAGGTCCCCGCGCCAGAACGGGCAGGTCCCCGCCCCAAGACCGGCAGGCCCGCCGCGACGGCGGCCCGGCGGGGTCGGGCCGGGCCGGGCCGGGCAGGCCGGGCCCACGGGCAGGACGGGGTGGTACCCGGACCCCTTTTAACAGAACCCCCGCTCAGACCGCCGAGGCGAGCAGTCCCGCCACCCGTCGGGCCGTGGCCGTGTCGCGGGCCGCGGTGAACGGCAGGACGTTGCCTCCCGTGATGCGGAACGGCTCGCCGGTACGGGTCAGATGGGCGCCGCCCGCCTCCTCGACCAGCAGCAGTCCCGCCGCGTGGTCCCACGCGGCCTCCCACGAGAACGCCGTCGCGTCCGACTCGCCCCGCGCGACGGCGAGATACTCCAGGCCGGCCGAGCCGCACTCCCGCGGCGCGACGCCGTCCGTCCACAGGCCGAGCAGCGCGCGCTTCTCCTCGTCGGTCGTGTAGTCCGGGTGGGAGGTGGCGATCCGCAGGTCGTGGCCGGGCGTGGGCGGTCCGGGGAACAGCCGCTCGCCGTCGAGGAAGGCGCCCTGGCCGCGGACGGCCGTGGCCAGCTGGTCACGGGCGGCCGCATACGTCCACGACGCCAGCACGACGCCGTGGTGCGCGAGCGCGACCAGCGTGCAGAAGCCCTCGTCGCCGTGCACGAACTGCCGGGTGCCGTCGACCGGGTCGACGATCCAGACCGGGGCGTCGCCGCGTATGGCGTCGTACGACGCGGGGTTGGCGTGCACCGCCTCCTCGCCGACCACCACGGAGCCGGGCAGCAGCGCGCCGAGCGCCTCGGTGAGGTGCCGCTCGGCCAGCCGGTCGGCGTCCGTCACCAGGTCGTGCGGGCCGCTCTTCTGGTCGACCTCGTGCGCCGCCAGCTGCCGGAAGCGCGGCATGATCTCGGCCGCGGCGGCCTTGCGCACCGCTTCTTCGACGTCGGCCGAGTGACGTGCGAGAAACTCGTCGATGGTTTCCATGTCTTCGAACATGCCTCCATGAGAGCACGTGGCACTGACAA
Organism: Streptomyces sp. NPDC047706; assembly: GCF_043204795.1. NCBI lineage: Bacteria > Bacillati > Actinomycetota > Actinomycetes > Kitasatosporales > Streptomycetaceae > Streptomyces > Streptomyces sp. NPDC047706. The sequence goes on from NZ_JBIDCW010000017.1 coordinate 98,498, forward strand.
TCCCCGCCCCGCCGGTGCACGCCGGGTGGAATCGGGATGAATTCCCGGCTCCCCCTCCCGCCCCTCGCAGGTCACCGACCGACCGCGTACCCCTGCATGCCGCGCGGATTCGCCGCCGCCGACAGCACACCGGTCTCCGGGTCACGCGCCACCGCGCACAGCCGCCCCTCCGACCAGTCGTCACCCACGGTGACGTCATGCCCGCGCCGCCGCAGCTCCTCGACCACCTCCGGGGCCGTCCGGCCCTCCACGGTCACGCTCCCCGGGCGCATTCCGCGCGGGTGGAAGGATCCGGGGAAGCTGTCGTTGTGCCAGTTCGGGGCGTCGATGGCGCCCTGGAGGTCGAGGCCGCCGCGGACCGGGGAGCGCAGGGCGACCGCCAGGAAGAAGTGCAGCTGCCACTGGTCCTGCTGGTCCCCGCCCGGCGTGCCGAACGCCATCACCGGCACCCCGTCACGCAGCGCGATCGACGGGGTGAGCGTGGTCCGCGGCCTGCGCCCTGGCGTGAGCGAGTTCGGCAGGCCCTCCTCCAGCCAGGTCATCTGCAACCGCGTACCGAGCGGAAAGCCCAGCTCGGGCACGACGGGGTTGGACTGGAGCCAGCCGCCGCTGGGGGTGGCGGCGACCATGTTGCCCCACCGGTCGACGACGTCCAGGTGACAGGTGTCGCCCCGGGTACCGCCGTCCGCCGAGACGCCGGGCTCGCCGGGTACCGGGGAGACCGGGCTCTTCGCGACGGTCGGCTCCCCCGCCCCCATGAGGGTGAAGCCGGCCTCCTCGGTGACCACCGCACCCGCGAGGACGCTCAGCCGGGGCGTACGTCCGCCCGGGCTCCCCGGCCGCAGCTCGTGCGAGGCCAGGTGGCCGACGAGGCCGCGCCGCTCCGCGTTGTAGGACGCCGACAGCAGGTCGCCGAGCGGCACCTCGCGGGCGTCGCCGTACCAGGCCTCACGGTCGGCCAAGGCGAGCTTGGCGCCCTCGACCAGCAGATGGACGTAGTCCGCGGAGCCGTAGGCGGGCAGCTCGGGCGGGAGCAGGGCGAGCTGCTGGAGCAGCACCGGGCCCTGGCTCCATGGGCCGGCCTTGCACACGGTCCAGCCGTTCCAGTCGTACGTCGCCGGCGCCTCGTAGGCCGCGGACCAGCCGGCGAGGTCGGCGGCCGTGAGGGTGCCCGCGTGGTGCCGGCCGCTATTGTCCAGCGTGGGACGCGCCGACTGCCGTACCAGGGCCTCGGCGACGAATCCGGTGCGCCACACCTCCCGCGCCGCCTCGATCTGCGCCTCCCGGTCCCCCGCCCCGGCGACCTCGGCGAGCAGCCGCTGCCAGGTGGCGGCGAGCGCGGGGTTGCGCAGCAGCTCGCCGGGGCGCGGGGACCTGCCTCCCGGCAGGTACAGCTCCGCCGACGAGGTCCACTCCTTCTCGAACAGCTCACGCACGCTCTCGACGGTCTCGCCGACGCGCTCCACGGGCGCGTGCCCGTGCTCGGCGTATCCGACGGCGTACTTCAGCACCTCGGCGAGCGGCTTCGTACCGTGGTCGCGCAGCAGCAGCATCCAGGCGTCGAAGGCACCCGGGACGGCGGCGGCCAGCGGTCCCGTGCCGGGGACGAGGTCGAGGCCGAGCCCCCGGTAGTGGGCGACGCTCGCCCCGGCGGGCGCCACGCCCTGCCCGCACAGCACCCGCACCTCAGCGCCCGCGGGGGCGAGCAGGATGGGCACCTCGCCGGCGGGCCCGTTGAGATGCGGCTCGACGACATGCAGCACGAACGCCCCGGCCACGGCGGCGTCGTAGGCGTTGCCCCCGTCCTCCAGCACGGCCATCGCGCACTGCGAGGCGAGCCAGTGGGTGGACGACACCATGCCGAAGGTGCCCTGGAGGGTGGGTCGGGTCGTGAACACGGGGCCTCTCATCTCGCTGCTTACGTGTCGCGGCCCGGACGATGGGCGCTCAGGTCGGGTCCTGGGCGGAATCTGGGGAGTTCGCACCAGGGGTCTCCTTCTCCCGCTCCCCCGAAGGCTATCGATCGCGCCGCGCAACTTCTTCCCCGCCTCCGGCGTGAAGTGGATGGAGCGGTCGGGCGCTCAGCCCCACACCCGGGACGGCCTACGAGCCGCGCAGGCGATCGATCTCACCCCGACCGGCACGCGCGCGGTGATCGTTGCCGCGGAACAGCCGGCACGGCGATGTCGATGACGGGCCGCAGGCGACGGCCTTGAGGGGCTTCGCGCCAGGGATGGACCAGGAACCGGTCGGAGCGCGGGGCGCCCGCTCACGGTTCGCGGTGCGCCACCACCGGGTCGCTGTCCGGTACCCGGGCCGCCGCGCGGTGGTCGCGGGCTCCGAGCGGGCTGAGTTCGAAGGCCAGCCGTCCCAGCGCGGCAAGGGTGCCCTGACCGAAGACGAGGACCAGCCACCACCCGGCGTCCCAGTACCAGTTGTCCGTCCAGGGCCGTGTGATCGCCGCCGTCGCGACGAGGTGCGAGACCGCAAGGACGATGCCGGCCCGCCGCTGCCGGGGGCAGAGGAGCGGCAGGATCACCCAGAGCACGGAGACCAGCACGAGCCAGGGGGCGAAGAACGGCAGACCGGACATGGTGGCCTCGGATTTCGGTGGAGGGAACGGTCCGGCCACCGTGGCACCGGCGGGCCCGCGGTACCAGCTCGGCCGGATATCGCCGGGATCACGATGCGTCCCTGGCCTCTTCCGCCTTCGGCAGCCGCGCACGCGTGCGGGCCCACCGGCCTATTCCGTCCGCCGGGCGTCGAGTCGGCCGGCCGGGCGGGTGTGGACGTAGAGCTGGCGGCGGTCCCCGACGTCCAGGCGCTGCGGCAGCGGAAGCTCGTAGCGCACCGGGCGCCGGTGATCGGCGAGTTGGCGCTGGGGGTTGTAGACGCGGTTGAACTTCCACAGCATGCGGGCGAAGTTGGTCTGCCCGCGGGCCAGGTTGCCGGCCAGGACGCGCAGGGCGCCGACCGCGGTCCGTACCCCCAGGTGCTTGCGGTTGATGACCGCCTGCGTCTTGACCAGTTCCCGGTAGAAGACGTCCAGCGGCAAGGTCGTGGGCACCACGGCGTGCTGGATGTCGAACAGCCGGTAGTCGCGGGTGGTCAGCCTGCGCGATTCGGTGTGCCAGATCTCCGTGCCGGGGTATGGCGTCATCACCGTCAGGTGCACGATCTCCGGGACGGCGAGGGCGAACTCCCGGACGACGCGGAAGCGTTCCTCGTCCCAGGCCGGGTCCACGATGAGGTTGATCGCCACGTTGAGGCCGAGTCGGCGCGCCACCTCCAGGGCCCGGAAGTTGTCGTCGGGCGTGACGCGCTTCCGGTACAGGTCGAGCCCCTCGGCGTCGATGGCCTCCATCCCGAGGAACATGTAGCTCAGCCCGAGCCGGGCCCAGCGCTGGAAGACCTCGGTGTTGCGCAGGAGGACGTCGCTGCGCGTTTCCAGGTAGTACCGCTTGCGGATCCGGCGGCGTTCCAGTTCGGCGGCGATGGCGTGCCCGTGTTCGGGCCGGATGAACGCGACGTCGTCGACGATGAACACGTTCGGTTCCCGGATGCTCGCCATCTCGGCGCCGGCTGCCTCGGGCGAGGCCTTGCGGTAGCTGCGGCCGTAGAAGGTCCAGGCGGAGCAGAAGGAGCAGTCCCACGGGCAGCCCCGGGTGAACTCGATCGACGCGCACGGATCCAGTTCCCCGATGAAGTACCTGCGCCGGTGCCGCATCAGATCGCGCGCCGGAAGGGGACTGTCGATGCTGTGCAGCATCCGGGGGGCGGGGCCTCGGCCCGCCGGCGTCACGATGCCCGGCACCGCGTCCACCCCGCCGTCCCGTACGGCTTCCAGCAAGGGGACCACGGCCGGTTCACCCTCACCGCGCACCACGGCGTCCACGGCCCCTTCGGCCTGTACGAGCACGTCCTCGGCCACGAAGGACACGCTGTGCCCGCCGAAGAAGACGAAGCAGTCGGGGGAGTCGCGTTTCGCCGCGCGGGCGAGGCCGATCGCCTCGGGGATGTTGGCCAGGTAGTTCAGGGACACGCCGAGAGCGTCCGGGCGGAAGGAGGCGAACTCGCGGGCCAGCTCCCTCGTGCCCGTCGTCTGAAGGTCCACGATCCGTACCTCGTGGCCCGCGTCGCGGGCCGCACCGGCCACCCGTTCCAGGCCGAGCGGCTCCAGACGCAGGAAGATCTCCGAGTACATCAGGGCGCTGGGATGGACGAGGAGCAGGCGCATGGTCACCTCGGTGTTCGGAGGGCGGGGGGTGATCGGGCAACGCCTGCCAGGAGCTTCCGGGCGGGACGGAGCCACAGGTCGCCGAAGCGTCCCAACGTCGGGGGTGCCGGTCGACCAGCGTTCAGTGCGTCCGCCCGTGAATCACCCGCGCGGCGCAGCCAGGGATTCCCCACCGGTGAGGGGACCCGCACCGGGTGGTGTCCTGGCGCAGGCGGCGGGCGTGCGCACGGCGCGTCGGTGTCGCGGGCCGCAGCCCGACAGCGGAGCGAACTCCCGGGCCGGCGGGGCCGCGAGCCTCACGTCGGATGCGGAATCCTGGGGAGGTACCCAAGACCCACAGCCCCGCCGGTCGACCGTCACCACGGTCCATCCATGTGTCCCTTGCCTGTGCGCAGGCGTGCACCGCTTGCGCGGACGCGTGCATGTCGGAAGAGATGGTCGGTGAGCTGACCAAGTGCGTCCGCACCGACGCCGACTGCGCCGACATCTGCAACACCACCGCCGCGGTGCTGTCCCGCCACACCGGCTACGACGCGAACGTCACGCGCGCGATCCTCCAGGCATGCGCCACGGTCTGCAAGGCCTGCGGCGACGAATGCGAACGCCACGCCGACCGGCACGACCACTGCCGGGTGTGCGCGGAGGCCTGCCGCCGCTGCGAACGAGCCTGCAACGACCTGATCGCCTCCCTGGGCTGACACACCACATAACGAGATCGTCCGACGAGACGGGTTCCTCGAACCACGTGACACCGCGGTCCGCCAAGGCGGCCGCTACGCGGACCGCCTGCTTGCGGCTGTAGCCGCCGTTGGCGTCGGCGTACAGCTCCCCGTCGTCGCCCATGACCCGGCGGGCCAGCCGCACACGGCTCAGATCCCGGCGCTCGTGCCGCCCCCAGGACTCACCGATCTTGATCTTGGCCCGGTGGATGCCCTCCACGGCGGGTCCGTCATGGAGCACGTGGGCGGCCGTTCCGCTCATGGATTCGCGCCGGCGCTGCCACCGGGTCCGGCGCCGGGGCGGTCGTGCCGGTGCCGGGTGCCGGGCAGCATCTCCTGCACCTTGGCCTTGAAACCCTGCTTGATCATGGAGCCGCGGTCGCTGTCGCCACGCAGGACGGCGAAGGCCGCCGCCTCGATCTGGTCCAGTTCGGCGTGCGGCGGGATGGGAGGTACGGCCGGGTCGGTGCGGAAGTCGATGACGAAGGGCCGGTCGGCCGCCAGCGCCCGCTCCCACGCCGCCTCGACGTGCTTGGGCTTCTCCACCCGGACCCCCTCCAGGCCGATGCGCTGGGCGATCTCCGCGTACGGCAGGTCCGGAATGGCCTGCGACTGCTCGAACTGGGGTGCCCCGGACATGGCCCGCATCTCCCAGGTGACCTGGTTCAGGTCGTGGTTGTTCAGCACCGCCACGATCAGCCGGGGATCGGACCACTCACGCCAGTACTTGGCCGCGGTCACCATCTCCATCATGCCGTTCATCTGCATCGCGCCGTCGCCGACCAGGGCGACCGCCGGCCGGTCCGGGTGGGCGAACTTCGCGCCGATGGCGTACGGCACGCCCGGTCCCATCGTCGCCAGGGTGCCGGACAGCGAACCGCGCATCCGGCCCCGCAGCCGCAGGTGGCGTGCGTACCAGTTGGCGGCGGAGCCGGAGTCGGCGGTGATGACGGCGTCGTCGGGGAGCCTGCCGTCCAGCGCGTGGATCACGTACTCGGGGTTGATCGGGTCGGCGTCGACGGCGGCGCGGCGCTGCATCACCTCCCACCAGCGGGCGTTGTTCTTCTCGATCTTCTCCCGCCAGACGCGGCTCTCCTTGCGGTGCAGGCGCGGCAGCAGCCGCTGCAGCGTCTCGCGGGCATCGCCCACGAGGTTCACCTCGAAGGGATAGCGCAGTCCGATCATGTGGGGGTCGATGTCGATCTGCACGGCCCGCGCCTGGTCCAGCTCCGGCATGAACTGCGTGTACGGGAAGCTGGAGCCGATCATCAGCAGGGTGTCGCAGTCCCGCATCAGTTCGTAGGAGGGGCGGGTACCGAGCAGGCCGATCGCGCCGGTCACGTAGGGCAGGTCGTCCGGAAGCACGTCCTTGCCCAGCAGCGCCTTGGCGACACCGGCACCGAGCACGTCCGCCAGCCGCTCCACCTCCGCGCGCGCGCCTCGCGCTCCCTGCCCGATGAGGACGGCGACCCTCTCACCGGCGTTGAGCACGTCGGCGGCCCGCTGGATGTCCTCGTCCGCCGGCACCGGGGCGTACCGTCCCAGGCCCAGGCTGGACGGCACCATCTTGAAGGCGTGGGTCGGCGGGCTGTAGTCCAGCTCCTGCACATCGGCGGGGAGAATGATCGCGGCGACCGAGTGCTTGGCGTACGCGGTGCGAAACGCCCGGTCGATCAGGTTCGGCAGCTGTTCCGGCACCATCGCCGTCTCGCAGAAGTCCGAGGCGACGTCCTTGAACAGGTTCTGCAGGTCGACTTCCTGCTGGTAGGAGCCGCCCATCGCGCTGCGGTTGGTCTGCCCGACCAGGGCGACGACGGGAACGTGGTCGAGTTTGGCGTCGTAGAGGCCGTTGAGCAGGTGGATCGCGCCCGGGCCGGACGTCGCGGCGCACACGCCGACCTTGCCGGAGAACTTGGCGTAGCCCACCGCCTGGAAGGCGGACATCTCCTCGTGGCGGGACTGCACGAACTTCGGCTTGTTGTCCGCACGGCCCCATGCCGCGAGCAGGCCGTTGATGCCGTCTCCGGCGTAGGCGAAGACGTGGTCGACGTCCCATTCGCGCAGGCGCTGGAGGATGTAGTCGGACACCTTCATGCTGGCCATCGAGGTTCCGTTTCTGCCGGTGAGTACCTGCTGTGACGGGATGCACGGGTAACCGTGCCGCCGTCGGCGCAAACGTCAGGCATTCCATGCCCCTGACACACGCCTGGGCCACTACTTCGCCGGGCCCCGGTAAAGGAGCTATGCCGAGATGGCCTGTGATGACGCGCCGCGAGTCGCGTGCCTGAATCCGGCCGGGGAACTCTGAGAAGAAGCGACGCACACCGTGACCGGTCGGTGCCGGTCACCCCCGGATTCGTGTCCGGGCCGCGGCCCGAAGCGAACGCGGACCGGTGGTTCATGGGCAGGGACCAGGCAGCCATCACCGACCTGGTGGACACCGTCCTCGGTGGCCTTGAGGCCTCACGCGGCGGACCCGCCAGGTTCCTGGAGACGCTGTTCGCCTACTTCGAGAGCGGCTGCCTCAGCACCGTCACGGCGCGCCGGCTCGGAGTGAGCGTGCGCACGGTCACCTACCGGCTCACACGTATCCGGCAGCTCACGGGCCACGACCCCGCCGACCCCGACCAGCGGTACGTCCTGCAGACCGCCACGCTCGGGGCCCGTCTGCTCAACTGGCCGCCCCGGCCGCTGCAGCCCGCCGACTGAAGACGCCCCTCCCGACCGAAGGCGGGTGGCACACCGCACCGCGGCGGCATCCAGCGGAGCGGCGCCGCGGCCCGGGGACCGGACGCAGCGCGCTCGTCGGCAGCGTCAGCACGCCGATCGCGCACCGCACCGCCGTCAGCGGCACCGCACCGGCCGTCAGCCCCTGCGGGGACGCTACGTGTCCGCGGACGGCTCCGCGGAGGGTTCCGGGGGCGGCCCCGCTGACGACTCGTAGCGCGTGCGCAGCACGTCCGCGACACCGAGGGCGGCGGCGGTGACCGGCACCGCCAGGAGCACTCCCACGATCCCGGCAACGGACGCGCCCGCGGTGAGCGCGATCAGGACCACCGCCGGGTGCATCCGCACCGTCCGGCTCTGCACCATCGGCTGGAACACGTTCCCCTCCAGCCCCTGCACCAGGAGCACCACCCCCAGTGCCCACAGCGCGATCGCCAGTCCCCGGTCGGCGAGCGCGACCAGCACGGCCACGGCCCCGGAGACGAAGGCGCCCAGGTAGGGGACGTAGGCGCCGATGAAGACGAGGGCACCGAGCCCGACGGCGCCGGGAACGCCCAGGATCAGCAGGCCGACGGTGATGCAGACCGCGTCGATGAGCGCGACCACGGTGGTGCCCCGCATGAACCCCTCGACGCCCTCGAAGGCCCGCCGGGCCATCGCCTCCACGGTCTCGGTGCTGCCGCGCGGAACGAGCGAGCGCAGGGCGCCGGCGGCCCGATGGGAGTCGCGCAGGAAGAAGAAGACCAGCAGCAGCGCGAGTACCGCCATGCCGAGGGCCTGAGTGACGAGGCCGACCCCGCTGATGACGCCGGAGGCAGCCGTGCCGCCGAACCGGCCAAGCAGGTCCAGGGCGTCGTCGGCCAGATCCCCCAGCGACGTACCGGTCGCCCCGAAGTGATCGGCCAGCACGCGCACCGACCTGCGCAGTGAAGCCAGGATCTGGTCCCAGGTCCCGACCAGCGCGGCCGTGACGATGTACACGGCACCGCCGACGACAGCGAGGACCGCCGCGCAGGTGAGCCCGGCGGCAACGGACCGGTTGACCTTCACTCTGACGAGCCATCGGTGGAGGGGCAGGAGCAGCGCGGTGCCGAGCAGGGCGAGAAGCACGGGAACGACGGCCAGCCGGAGCGCCACACACAGCTGGATGCCGATGTAGGCGACCCCCGCGACCAACAGGATCACGGCGCACCAGGCGGCAAGCCGGCGGACAGGCTCCGGGAGTAGCTGCACACGTCCAGCGTACGCACCGCCGGCCCTGCCCAGGCGCGAGCCGGAGGCGATCCGGGCAAGTGTCCGCCGCCCGGCGGTTGGCGCGGCGGGAACGGTGAGTACGGCATCCGGACGCACCAATGGCGAGGTAGTGCCTCCTGTCCGTCGAGTGTCCTGGAATGCGGGTGGGTGGCAAACGTGTCGGAGCCTCTCCCCGGCTGCCGAGGAGCGAAGATCTCAGGGTGCTGGATCAGGTGAGCGGCCAGTGGTCCGTGGGCTGGATCGTGACGGTGTTCGTTCTCGCGGGCGCGGCCACCGTCGTCTGCGGTGTACGGCTCACCGCGCTCGGGGACACCCTGGCGGATCGCACCGGCTGGGGCGAGGCCCTGTTCGGGACGGTGTTCTTCGGGCTGGCGACATCCCTGTCGGGCATCGTCATGACCGCGGTCAGCGCGGCGGAGGGTCACCCTCAGCTTGCCTACGGCAATGCCGTGGGCGGTATCGCCGCACAGACCCTGGCCGTCGCCCTCGCCGACGCGGTCCACCGCGGAGCGAACCTCGAGCACGCGGCGGCATCGTCGCAGAACCTGCTTTTCGGGTGTCTGCTCGTGGCTTTGCTCGGCATCGCCCTCATGGCCTCCCTCGGCCCCCGGGCGACGGTTTGGGGGGTGCATCCGGCATCCGCGGTGCTCGTCGCCGTCTATCTCGGGGCCCTGCGGCTGATCCGCAGGGACAGGCAGCCACTGTGGCGGGCCGTGCGCACCGAGGACACCGTGATGGACGTTCCTGACCACGCGTCGGCGTTCTCCGAGCGGCGTACCACGGCCATGTGGAGTGAGTTCGCGGGCATCGCACTCGCCGTCGTGGTGAGCGGCTGGGCGGTGGCGCAGGCCGCGGAGCAGCTGGTGACGACCACGGGGCTGAGGGCCGGGCTGGTCGGCGGGGTGTTCATGGGTGTCGTCAACGCCCTGCCCGAGACCGTGGCCGCCGTCGCCGCAGTCCGGCGCGGCGCGCTGACCTTGGCCATCGCGGCGGTGGTGGGCGGCAACTGCCTCGACGTACTGAACCTCGCCATCGGTGACGTGGCCTACCGGCCCGGTTCGCTGTACCAGGCGGCGGATGCCGACGAACTGTTCCTCACCAGTGGATCGTTGGTCATGACCTCGGTACTGCTCGCCGGCCTGCTGGTACGGCAACGCCGTGGCTGGGGGCGTCTGGGCTTCGAGGGGGTCCTGCTCATCGCGGTCTACGCCGTCACCGTCACGGCCCTCGCCGTCTGACGTCCCCTCCGCACCCCTGGGGGCTTCCACGCGCGCGACGAAGCCGACGTTCCGCAGGGCACGCGTCACGCATGAGCCGAGGGGAGGGGGGAAACCGGGAAGGGCGACCAGGTACCAGACGGCCTGGCCATGTCCCGACATTCGAGGGAGGCCTCATGAAGTCCGGCGAGATTCCCGTCCTGATCAGGCTCTCCGACTCCCATCACGCGATCCCGTCCGCCGACGAGGACATCCGGGGCCGGAAGGTCACCGACCGGTCCGGCAACGAACTCGGCAAGGTCGGCGACCTGATCATCGATGAAGGGGAGCGCAAGGTCCGCTTCCTGCTCGTGGAGCACGGCGGTTTCCTGGGCCTCGGCGAGAAGAAGAGCTATGTGCCCGTCGACGCCGTGGCCGAGGTGACCGAGGAGGAGGTCCGCACCGACCGTACCCGGGACGACGTCGTCGACGCGCCCGAGTACGACCCGGATCTCGTGGACCAGCGCGAGTACTACGACCGCGTCTACACGCACTACGGCTACGCCCCCTTCTGGGGCACGGGTTACATCCCGCCGCGCTTTCCCTACGGGTTCTGAACCCGAACGCCCGGGTTCTGAAACGCCCGGTTTCCGAACGCCCGGTTTCCGAACGCCCGGTTTCCGAACGCACGGGTTGTGGACACCGCGGTTCCTGAAGGCCGTGCACGCGCGCGGGTTCGGTGAGGTCCTCTTGCGGCACCACTGTTGACCCGCGGGTGCCGCCTGCTCACAAGGTCCGTCGCCGCCAGGCGGACGCGGAACCCAGCCAGGACGTGACCCGGCTGATGTCGGACGAGGTGACGATGCCGACCAGCCGGTCTCCGTCCAGCACGAGGGCGCGATGGGCGGGGCTGGACTGCAACTCGGGTACGAGCCGCGTCAGTGGGTCGTCGGGGTGAGGCGTCGGCAGTTCGCCGACCGGCACCATGACGCGGGTGACGGGTGTGGCAGCGCGTTCCGCCTCCGGGACGGCGTCGGCACCCTTCAGCGTGACCAGGCCGACGACGGTGTCCGAGTGGTCGAGGACGGGGAAGGCCGAGTGCCGGTAGCGGAACTGCGGGTCGGTCAGGAACTCCTCCACCGTGGTGGTGGCCCCGACGGACACCGGCTCGGGCGTCATCGCGTCGCTCACCGGGATGCCGCCCAGCAGTTCACGCAGTCGCGCCTGGCCGCCTTCCACCGTGGCCATGGCGACGATGAACCAACCGATGACCACCAGCCAGATACCGCTGAACACGGCACCGACAAGCACGAGATACAGGCCGATCCCCACCAGCGCCCACCCCAGGAACCGTCCCGCGGTCGTGGCCACCGCGGTGGCACGCAGCGGGCTGCCGGTCCTCCACCACACGATCGCGCGCAGCAGCCTGCCGCCGTCCAGCGGCGCGGCGGGCAGAACGTTGAAGACGGCCAGCAGGATGTTGATCCCCGCCAGCCAGGCCAGCGCCTCCACCACGAGCCCCGCGCCGGCGAATCCCGCCAACAGCCCGGCTGCCAGGGCGAACAGTCCCCCGAGTACGAGGCTGACGAGGGGACCCACGCCGGCGATGCGCAGTTCCGCCCCCGGGGTGGACGCCTCGCTCTTGAGCCGGGCGAGTCCGCCGAGCAGCCACAAGGTGATGTCGTCGACGGAGACCCCGTTGCGGCGGGCGACCAGCGCGTGGCTGATCTCATGAGCCAGGAGGGAGAACAGGAAGACGGTGGCGGTCGCCGCCGCGGCGAGCCAGTAGTGCCACACCGGGCGACCCGGATGGGCCGCCGGCAGACCACCTTGGGCCAGTCCCACCAGGATCAGGGCGAAGACGAACAGTACGCTCCAGTGCGCGCCCACCCGGATTCCGGCCAACTGGCCCAGTGAGATCGTCGCCCGCACAGCAGCCGCCTCCTTGATGCCCGGCGTTCGCCACTGCCCCGCGGCGGGATGCGTCAGTGGCCGAAAATGTGTCGCCCACGCCGCCGGTGGACCGGCTGCGCCATCTCCGTCCCGGGCTCCGTCGAGGCAGCCGGCGCGGATGCGAGCACCTCACGCACACGCCGCCGCTGCTTCAGTCCTGAGGCCATCATCGCCAGCCCCAAGCAGAAGATCAGCGCGAGCGCCACCCCGGAAAGGAAGAGCCCCGGCATGCTGAGCGTCGCGATCTGGTTGCCGAACATCTCCACCGCGTACTGAGGGCCACCGGTGAAGTTCTCCACGACGGCGATGGTCCCGAACGCGGCAGCAGCCGCCGCCAGCAAGAGTCCCAACAAGATCACCGCTCTCACCTCCTTGTCCGGACGTTTCCGACCGACTACCCGGGACCGGCCTCGCGACACGCCCCCTTGGACCCGAAATCGCTCCGCCTTTTCGTTAGACCCGGTTCACCCCTACTTGTTGGGTTAGCTGGTACGGCATGAGGTTCCCGTACCGAAGAACTGATGCCATGCGCCGACCCCGTCGGCAGGGTGTTCTGACCACATTGCGCGCGCTCGCCGCGGCGACGGCGTTGCTGTTGCTCGTCGGCTGCGGCAGGGACAATCCTCTGAACGAGACCGTCGAACCGTTCGAGATGGTCGAGGTCGACTACGAGCGGGCCATCCGCCTGTCCCTCGCCGAGGTGTCGGGAGGGGAGCTGGTCTCGCTCAGGCTCCAGGAGCCTGAGTCGACGTCGTTCGCATGGGAGAGCGAGATCGCCACCGAGGACGGGAGCATCCAGGTCGTGCGTCTCGACGCGACGCGGGGCAGCGTTCTGGAATCGACCGCCGCCCCCGGCCGGGAGGACTCCCAGGGGCAGGCGGTGGTGAAACTGCTGGACCGGGCAACGGTACTGCCAGGCGAGGCCGCCCGTGAGGCGATGGGTACGACGGACGGCCGGGTCACCTCCATCTCTCTGGAGGAACGAGGCGGCGAGCCGGTCTGGATCGTCGACGTGCTGGACACGGGCGCATCGCCTGCGGTGAGTCATGTGGTGGACGCCCGGACCGGAGAGGTCCAGAACCGCACGCCGGCGTGACACAGAGCGAGCGCGGGACGCGGGTGCCCGGCATGGAGCGCGACGCGGGTGCCCGGCGTGGAGATTGCCGGCAGGCCGAACGTCCCGGGTCTCGGCGGCCCCGCGTCGCCGGACCGGTGAGAGGCGAGGTGCGTGGTACGTCGTCAGGAAGCGGGGATCTCGAGGACGCCTTCGTCGTAGTCGATGGTGATCGAGCCGAAGTCGCTGAGCACGTCCGAACCGAGCAGACCCTGCATCGTGCCGCCGCCCGGGGGCGGCCCGAGATCGATGAGCGTGAGCTCACCCGGCGCGAGAGGCAGGTCGCCGACCTCCCAGTGGGTCACCTCCACAACGGCGACCTCTCCCGTGCTGAGGATCCCGCTCACCGCGCGGCGCTCGCCGGTGCGTTCCAGACCGGCCCGGTCGGCGACGTCGTCGTCGACGACGCTCATGGAAGCACCGGTGTCCAGGGCGAACATGAAGGGCCCCTGGCCTTCGATGCTCACCGGCACGAACGCCAGCGTCTGGCCGAACTGCTCCTGCACCCTGAGCGGTACCTCGCGCGCCGCTGTCCGAGAGGCCCGCCCGTCACCCCGGTCGTCGCTGTCCTGGGGGACCAGGCAGCCGGCGAGCAGCAGCGCGGCGAGAAGCGCTGCGGCGCGTCCGGGCTTCCTTCGATGCCTGGCGCCGGACGCTCGGGCGTCCCGCGTGCTCATGCGCACGGGGTGCCCACCGCGAGGCCGCGCAAACGCGCACCGTGCCGGTGGCGTTGTCGGCCATGGCCGATGGGCCCCGCCCCTTCCACTCGACACCCAGGCATGGGGAGGTAGATCCTGAAACAGGAACACTTGGGGTGTTCGTGTGATGCGAAGGGGCGTCGACATGGAATGGTGGACCTGGCTCATCATCGCTCTCGCGGTCCTCGCGGCAGTCGTCATCTGCGTCATGGCGCTCCAGGCACGGCGCCGATCCGGTGGGGTGATAGCGCAGGACCGCCGTCCTCCCGGGGAGGGAGGGCAGAGGCCATGACGACCTTCATGCGAGCGAGCGAGATCGCCCAGCACCCCGTGGTCACCTTGACGGGGGAGGACCTCGGCCAGGTCAAGGACCTCGTCTTCGACGCCTCGACGGGCAGCATCCGATGCTTCACCCTCGCGGGCCGCGGCCTGCTGGCGGGTCCGCTGCATCGCGCTCTGCTGTGGAAGAACGTCCACGGCCTGGGACCGGACGCGGTGATGGTCCGCGACGAGAGCGCGCTGGAGGACGACGAATCCGCCGCCGAGCGGGGTGACGAGGAGCGTGCCGGAGGCAACGTGCTGGGCGTCGCGATCTCGACACGCAGCGGCACACGTCTGGGCACCGTCACCGACGCCGTCGTCGTGGTCGGCCGGGAACCGGCGGTGGCGGGCTACGAGGTCGAGACCGCCGAGCACCAGCGCGTTCTGCTGCCGGTCGCCGGCCCCGTCGCGGTCTCCGGCGAACGCGTACTCGTCCCGGACGCCACCGCACAGCACAGCGCGGGTGACTTGGCGGGGTTCGGCACCGCCCTGGACAACCTGCGCAGCAGCCTCCAGCAGCACCCCCAGGAGGATTGACCCATGCTGTTCACCAAGGCCCAGGGCAAGACCGTGATGGACCTCAAGACGGCCGAGACGGTCGGAACGGTCGCGGCGTGCACCGTCGCTCCCTCACCGGCGCGCCTCGCCGGTCTGCGCCTGAAGACCCGGGGCCGCGGACATCACACCCTCTCGTGGGAGGACGTCCAGTCGTTCGGTCCGGACGAGGTGGCCGTCGAAGGTGCCGACCGGATTCGCGACGAGAAGGACATCGACCCCGGCCAAGACGCCCACGCGGTGCACGATCCCATCGGGAAGGACGTCCTGACCGAGACAGGAGTCCGCAAGGGCACCGTGACCGACATCGAGTTCGACGAGCGGTCAGGAAGTATTTCGCGCCTGATCACCGCCGACGAGCAGATCCCGGGCGACGCACTTCTGGGAGTCGGCAGCCACGCGGTCGTCGTCAGCGCCCCGAAGTGACGGGCGGCACGTCCACATTCCCTACGGGACCGGTGTGCTCCGAACCCCGCCTGCCGCCGTCCCGGGTGCTCCCACGGTGATCCCCTTCATGCGCGGCCCGGTGCACCGCCACGGGCTCCGGAACGACGTTCTCCCGGGGACGAACCACCGTCAGACGCCGTCCGGCGTGCCGGACTCGGCAGGGGGCCCCGCGGTCTGATCGCGCCTGAGGGGATGACGTCGTGCACGAGGTTCCGCCGTGGCTCTGGGCCGCGTTCGCCGTCACCGTTGGGGTGGCCCTGGCGGTCGATCTGCTGGCGAACCGGCGGGCGCACGTCATCGGCTTGAGGGAGGCGGCCGTCTGGAGCGGGGTCTGGGTGGGCCTCGCTGTCGTGTTCGGAGCCTCCGTATTCCTCGTGGTGGGCCCCACGGCCGGAGTGGAGTACACCACCGCGTGGCTGCTGGAGAAGAGCCTGTCGGTCGACAACCTCTTCGTCTTCGCGCTGATCTTCGGCTACTTCCAGGTGCCCCGTGAGTACCAGCACCGGGTGCTGTTCCTCGGCGTGCTGGGTGCGCTCGTCTTCCGCGGTCTGTTCCTCGCCGCCGGTGTGGCGGTCGTCAACCGCTTCACCGTCGTGATGTTCGTCTTCGCCGCTGTCCTCTTCTACAGCTCGTACAAGATCCTCACCAAGGAGGGGGACAGCGTCGACCCCGGCAGGAGCATCGCCGTGCGGCTCCTGCGCAAGGTCGTACCGGTCCGGGACGACTATGCCGGGAACCGGTTCTTCCTCAGGGAGAACGGCAGGCTGGTCGCCACCCCACTGCTCGCGGTCGTCACGGCGGTCGAAGGCGCCGACCTGATCTTCGCCATCGACAGCGTGCCCGCCGTCCTGGGCGTCAGCAGCGACATCTTCATCGTCTACACCAGCAACGCCTTCGCGATCCTCGGCCTGCGGGCCCTGTACTTCCTGCTCGCGGACCTGCTGGACCGCTTCCACCAGCTCAGCAAGGGCCTGGCGCTCATCCTCGCCCTCATCGGCGTGAAGCTGGCCCTCCAGGCGTCCCACGAGATCATCAGCACCGGCGTTCCCGAGGTGCCCTCCCTTGTCGGCCTCGCAGTGATCGTCGTGGTCCTGGCCACCTCCGTCGTGCTCAGTGTGGTGCGGCCCGCGCCGTCGGGGGCCGACGAGGCGCCGTCCGGCCGCAAGCCGTGATGCCGGCGCTCGTGGCAGCACGGGAATCGGCACCTCGTGCAGCCGCGGGGCGATGACTCCCGGCGCCACAACCGCGCTTGCGGGATCTGCCCGCCGGGTACCCGGTGATTTCGCTGGTGGTGATGGTTCCGCGATGGCCCTGACGCCCCTTCGCTCGCGTCGCGCGATGCCGGCCGATGACTCGCCGAGCCGTCCGGGGCGCACGGAGGGAGCCGAGATGGCTGACACGAAACCCGTCATCGTGGGTGTCGACGACGCCGACGACCAGGTCGGCCTCGTGCGGTACGCCGCTCAGCAGGCCATGACGCGTGGCGTGCCCCTCCACATCACCCACGCGGTGGTGCTGCCCGGTCCCTTCTTCGGCTCGGACGAGGCAGAGGGCCGCTCCGTGGTGCGGCGCGGTGTGGCAGTCGTTGACCGGTTCGAAGCGGTGGCACGGGCGGCGTTTCCGGGCCTGACCGTCGCAGGCGACACGCCCTTCGGTGACGCCGTCTGGACGCTGGTGGAACGCTCCGAAGAGGCGTCCCTGCTGGTGCTCGGGCACCGGGGCAGCGGCGGTTTTCCGCTGCTCCTGCTGGGCTCGGTGAGCCTTCAGGTCGCCACTCACTCCCGGTGCCCGGTTCTGGTGACGCGTCCCGGCGCGCGGGGCGAACCACCTCGGGGGCGCGTCATCACGGGCGCCGATCTGGTGCGCTACTCGCCCAAGGCGGCGGAGTTCGCCTTCGCGGAGGCCGATCGGCGCTCGGCCCACCTGCTCGTCGCCCATGCCCTGCACCGGCCTGCGCTCCTGCCCGGTCCCGGGGCGGCCACCACGGCCCGACGTGAGGTGCACGAGGCCGAGGACGGAGCCCGGGCCATGCTCGAGGACCGGATCGCCGGGCTGCGCGACCGGTATCCGAAGGTGCCGGTCGAGGTGCGGGTCGAGTGGACGCGTCCCGCGACGCACCTGACGGAGTTGTCCGAGGACGCTGAGCTACTGGTGGTCGGCACGCACGGCCGCACGGGCCTGCGCAGACTGCTTCTCGGCTCCGTGAGCACGGAAGTCCTGCACACGGCCCACTCCCCGGTCGCCGTCGTACCCACCCCGGCAGAGGGATGACCGCGCTCGGCCGGAGTTCCCGTAAGGGGCCCATCCCGCCCCACAGGACCTCCCCGGTGTCGCGCATGACCTCACCCCCGGAGATCGTCCGACTGGACCAAGAACTGACGCATGCCGCCCGCAGGCGTGGCATGTCTGACAGCGACTTGTCTTCGACCAGGATCCGAGGGAGCGACCAGGCATGAACGTCAAGAAGGTGTCAGGGCCGTGGCGTAGAGCAGTCACGTTCCTGGTGGTCGGCTGTCTCGCCGCGGTCTGGGGGACGACGGGATGCGCCAGCGACAACGAGTACAACCCTCCGGGCGCCAACGCCCGAGTCGGGCAGGTCCTGATCCGTTTCGCCCACCTCGCCGAACCCCCCGACGGGCCCTGGGAGCAGGGGGACGACGTCCCGCTCTACGCCTGGTTCTTCAATGAGGGGCAGGAAGCCGACAGACTGGTCGGCGCCGAGACGACCGTCGCGAGCTCCGTCGACATCGTGAACGCCGGGGGCACGGTGCGAGGCCCGGTCGAGCTACCGCCCCGACAACTCGTCGAGCTGGAGGAGGGGCGCACCCACCTGCTGCTCAAGGACGTGCGCCAGCGGATCCGGGGCGGTGAGTTCGTGTGGATCACCCTGCGCTTCGAACGCGCCGGCGAGATCGCGCTGCAGGTGCACTCCCAGGCGCCCACCTACGACGACGACGACGTGACCCACGTGCCAGGACTGACATCCCCCTCACCGGAGTGACCGGCGCCACGCAGGCGGTGACCGGGCGAGGGTCCCCCCGCGCGGCACAGGTGGGTCCCGCCCGCCGGTCCCCCGGCCGCCGCACGCGCCGGAGCCGACGGGCCGCCCCGCCGCAGTGTGGTCCAGCGCCGCGTCCCTGGTACGCGCAGCCCAGGCCCCTCGCCCTGTCCGCGACGCGGGAGCGCAGGAGGTGAGTCCCGAGCGGCACGGTGCGGAACGAGAACCCGGCCGAGTGCGGCATCGCCGGGCGGTGACAGCCGCCCTGTACGCCGTGGGACTTTCCGTGCTGGCGCTGGCAGCGGTGTCGCTGGCGGTCCGGATCACTCCGCTGCAACCGGTGTCCGCCGCCGGTCAGACGGTGCGGGTGGGCGCCGCGCCGCTCGAATGGACCCTGTCCGGCCCCGGGCAACTCGATCTCTTCGGTCAGACCCTCCCGACGAGACCGCATGTCGAACGACGTGCGCCGGGCGGACCTGGTCAAGCTCTGTGCGACCTCCCCGACCTGCGACGACCGGGCCTCGACCGCCTACTTCCAGAACCGTCTCGCCCGCTTCGCGCTGGACTACCGCCGGCTCATGCGACTCCTGGCCGCCCTCCCGCAGCGCCCGTCGGTACTGGTCAACGAGTACTACGACCCCTTCGGCCCGGACATCGGCTGCCTGCGGGACGAGGGTCTCACCCGGCAGAAGGTGCAGGTGCTGCGCTCACGACTGGCCGCGCTCAACGCCGTCCTGAGGCAGGGGGCCGAGACCGCCTGCTTCACCTCGGTGAGGCCGGACTTCGCGGCACACGGGCTGTGCAGCGCCCAACCGTATGTCCAGGGGCCCGCCGGCCGCGCCCCGCTGCACCCCACGGCCGCGGGAGCCCTGGCCATCGCCCTCGCCGACCAGCAGGCCATCCCGGCGGACGCACGCTGACGCACCATCCGGCCCCCTCATCGCGGCAGAGACCCCGGGCGAGGCGGCACGCACGGGGGAGGCACCGTGGAAGCACCCGTACGGCCGGCCGGCCGGCCGCGGCCGGTGCCGGGCCAGGCCCGGTGGTCCTGTCGACGACGGCCGGCCACCAGGACCGCCGCCTCACGGCACGGCCGGACTCGGCGGCGACTCCCGGAGCCGGTCGTCGTACGGTTAGTTCGATCACCCCCGGCAGTGTCGCCGCGGCGGTTCTCCGGCGCGAAGCGGCGCTCGCTCTGCGTGGACACCCCCGCCCCGGGGCCACGCGGGGGTCCGGTGTCCTGGTCGGCCTGGTACGGGCTGCTGTTGAACACCGCGGTGAGGATCAGTCCCAGGGTCGCGATGGCGGCGAAGATCATGGCAGCCGTCGTGCGCCGGTCGCGCCGCTTCTCCGCTGCGTCAGGGGCCTCGTCGTGTCCGTCGGCGGGCCCTCCCCGGGACTCGTCGGGGAACTGCGCGTTGAGCTCCTCCATGGTCGCGGCGAGGCAGGGGTCGTCCTGGGCCAGCCGTCGTTCGAGCTGAGCGAAGATTTCCTTCTCAGGATTCATGTCGGTCACCTCGAACTGTGCGGGAGGGATCCTCGGACGGCCGGCCGGGCCGATCTGACGTCTCCGTCCCGCCCACGGCGAGGACCCCGACCCCGGACGTGGGACTCGCCAGTTCGTAGATCACGGCCAGGGCCCCGACCGGCAGAAGAGGGAGCACCAGTTCCGGGTTGGCCGCTGGCTGCCGGGCCTGGCCCCGGGAAGCCGGACCGCGCTCCACCACACACGCGCCCGCGGTGCGCAGCACGACCTCGTGTTCGCCGCCCTCCTGCTTCACCAGGACGCGGCGGCCGTCCCACTCGGTGAGCAGGGCCTCCCGGGCGGGAGCCACGGACCGTAGGTGCGCATCGACGTCCGAGCACGGCACGGTGCCCCCTGGTTCTCTCACGTATCTCGACCGGAAATTGCACTCACGAAGTACCCACACGCCGTGGACCGACGCTTGCCGGAGGTGCGGGGCTACGGCCGTCTCACAGAGCCCTTTCTTGCCGGACCACGGCAAAGCCGGCCACGGACGCGTGAGCACAGCCGCGACGCGGCCACCGCGACGGCCGGGCCGCGAAGGATCGCCGCAGCCGGGTGTGCGGCGTCGCCCTCACGGCTTTGTTCCGGAGACGCCCGGCTCCCTGCCGCAGGACCCGACAGGGTGACGTGACGCGCGGTAGTCGTCCGATCACGGTAGCGTGCCGAGCAGTGGCCGAGAGAGCGTGCAGCGGCGGGGCCGACCGGGCAGCGGGGATCCGACCAGGTTCTCCTGGTGCTCGCCGTGACCCTCGCTCCGCGTGCCGACGGTACCGACGGCGCTTCGGCGCAGGCGGACGAGAGTCTGGGAGGACCAGATGGCCGTAGAGATCAAGCCCCTCATCAAGCCCTCGCGGCTCAGGCGGCGGGCGGGCCTGTTGGGCGAATGCCTCTCAGAATTCCTCGGGACCTTCGTTCTCGTCTGCTTCGGGTGCGGCGTGGTCGCGATGACGGTCGCGGGCCTGCCGGGCTCGGGTCGCACCTCGGGACCCACCACGTTCTTCCTGGGCGCCGGGGACTGGCTGCTGATCACCTGGGGCTGGGCCATGGGCGTGGTCTTCGGTGTGTACGTGGCCGGCGGGGTCAGCGGGGCTCATATCAACCCGGCGGTGACACTGGCGTTCGCGGTACGGCGCAAGTTCCCGTGGGTCAAGGTCCTGCCGTACATGGCGTCGCAGGTACTTGGGGCGTTCGCCGGGGCCGCTCTGGTGTACGGGGTCTACCACGACGCGATCAACACGTTCGACGCCGCCGCGGAAGGCCCGAAGACGAATGGCCGCACGCTCGCGTCCTTCTCCATCTTCGCCACGTTCCCGGCGCCGTACTTCAACGGTGGTATCTGGGGGCCGCTGTTCGACCAGATCGTCGGCACCGCGTTCCTGGCGATGTTCGTGGTCGCCGTCATCGACCTGCGCAACACCGCGGTGAAGGCCAACCTCGGTCCCCTGATCATCGGTTTCGCGGTCGCGGCGATCGGCATGTCCTACGGTGCCAACGCCGGCTACGCCATCAATCCCGCACGTGACCTCGGCCCGCGCCTGTTCACCTGGGCCGCGGGCTGGCAGGACCTGGCGATGCCGGGGACCCTGTCGGGCGCCTTCAGCAACTACTTCTGGATCCCGATCGTCGGGCCGCTCGTCGGCGGCGTCATCGGAGTGCTGGTGTACGACCTGTTCATCGGTGACACCCTCTACTCGCGTGGCGGCGCTCCTCCGGAGCCCGGTCGGACGCGGCCGACGACAGCCGACGATTCCTGATGGAGTTGTAGAGCGGCCTGCGTGACGGGCGGTATGGGTTCGTAACACCGTCCGTCACGCAGGAGAGCCCACAGGACGTTGACCCGGCGGCGGGCGAGCGCGAGCACGGCTTGGACGTGGCGTTCACCCTCGGCGCGCTTGCGGTCGTAGAAGCGGCGGGACTCGTCGCAGCAGGGCTCACGCCTCGTAGGCGCCGGCGTCCAGTACGTACCGGCGTCCGGTGAGGGAGTCGTGGGCGAGTTCGCCGTCGCCGGCGTTCCGCTCCACAGGTCCGCGGTCCTGGAAGCCCAGTTTCTCCAGCACACGCAGCGACGGATGGTTCTCAGTGGTGACGTCCGCGCGAACCGAGGTGATACCGGGAAGCGCAAAGAGGTACGCGAGCAGCAGCTGTACGGCACCGGTAGCCAGGCCACGCCCCTGCTCACCGGGGACGACCGTGTAATAGATCTCCACCACCCCTTCCGTGTCCGTGGCAGTGCCCCCGATCGAGCCCAGGTACGAGTCGTCTGCGGCGTCCGCGATGGTCAGGGACAGAACCTCGTGATCAGAGCCGTAGGCGGAGATCACGTAGTCGAGCATGCCCTGCGCACCCTGCGTGGTCTTCTGCTCCGCCGTGAAAGCCATGTGGCGGGTGGCCTCGGGGTCGGTGAGGAAGGCCGCGAACGCCTCCTGGTCAGCGGGGCAGTGCCGGCGCAGGTTGAAGCCCTCGCCGGGCAGCAGTTCCGGACAGGGCAACAGCATGGCGACTCCACAAAGAACAAGCACAGGCAGAAACGGCCTCAACGACTCCGAATGGTACGTGCCGCGGCCTGCTACCTCGGCAGTACGTCCTGCCCCTCAACCATTTGACATCCATGGGAGCATCCGGGATTCACCCACAGCACCGGCGGACGTCCCGGACGGCGGACGGCCGCCTGATTGCCCGAGCGCCCGCGACACCGCGGCACCGCGGCACCGCGGCACCGCGGCACGCCGAGGCGTCGGACGGCTGAGGGCTACGCACCGGTGCCTGAGCCGGGAGGCGGAGAGCCGGCACGAGCGCACCGCGGCGACAGGACCCGCGGTCAGGAGTCCGGTCGCCCAGGCGTGGAGTCCGCCGGGGGTCCAGGGCGCCCCTCCCTTCGCACCACGCGGCGGCACCCGTCCTTCCACGTCGTACACGACGGCGCTGGCGTCACCAGGCCGGGTGGTCGGTTCGCGACCGCGCCAGCTCCGCACCGCCTTCTCCGGCGGCCAGTCCGGTGATCCCATACCGGGCGCCCGCGACCGTACTGCCGACGACCGCACCCGCTGCCAGGCATCCCACCAGGCGGTCCGCCCCGCAGGCGCAGCCCAACCTTTAGACTATGCAAAGGTTACTTCCGTGAGACGACTCCTGCTCCGGGTCCTCACCCGATCGAGCCAGGGAGTCATTCCCGACACGTGGAAGGCCCGGCCATGCCCGACAGAGACACCGCACCCCGCCGCCCGCCGCTTCCCACCGGATGGCGACGCCTGGCCCTGCGCCTGCCGGTCCTGCTCTACCGCGCGGGTCTCGGCCCCCTCTTCGGGAAGCGGCTCCTTCTGCTGCACCACACAGGCCGGGTCTCCGACCGCGACCACATGACGGTCCTGGAGGTCGTGTCCTACGACTCGGCGGAGTCGACCTGGACGGTCGCCTCCGGCTTCGGCCCGGGGGCCGACTGGTACCTGAACCTGCGCGCCCAGCCGAAGACCCTGATCCGGTTCGGAAACCGCCCGCGCGCGGTCACCGCACACTTCCTGCCGCCCGAGGACGGCGCTGAGATCATGGCCGGCTACGCGTGCCGGCGCCCCCGCACCGCCCGCCGACTGTGCGCCTTCATGGGCCTTCCCGTGGACGGTGGTGAGGCGTCGTTCCGC
Organism: Streptomyces sp. NPDC047706; assembly: GCF_043204795.1. Classification (NCBI taxonomy): domain Bacteria; kingdom Bacillati; phylum Actinomycetota; class Actinomycetes; order Kitasatosporales; family Streptomycetaceae; genus Streptomyces; species Streptomyces sp. NPDC047706. The sequence goes on from NZ_JBIDCW010000017.1 coordinate 121,880, forward strand.
GAAGCGGGACGGGTCATCCCCTTCGTGCGGCTCGAAGCCGCCGACGGGTACGGCCAGGCCACGCGCGGCCACCGGTGAGTCCGGAAAGTCACTCAGGAGCACCGGCAAGAGCACTGGCGATCACATTTTGCACTGTGCAATGATCGGGCGCCGAGGCCGGCCGAGGGCCGATCGGCACAGGACAAACCCTCCGGCCATCGGCCGGCCTCTCGAAGGACACGGCGGGGCGGCTCCTGCACCGGCCCTTGCAACCACTCCGTCGATTTGTCCCCTTCATCATGATCTGTAGGCTGGACTGGTGCTGATGTCGACGCGCTTCCGCCGTCCGCCCGCACCCCGGTTCCCCTCGGCCCCGGCCGCGTCGACGGGACGCGTTCCTCACGCCGATGCGTGAAACGCTGCGGGTGCAGTTGTGGCCCCTGCCGACGCTGGGTGTCGCCCTTGCCGCCGTCGCGGGCGTGGGTCTGCCCCAGTTGGACGCGCGGATTCAGCTCGACCCCCCGACCTGGCTCAAGACCTATCTGTTCAGCGGCGGCCCCGATGCCGCCCGCTCGGTGCTCTCGGCGATCGCCGGCTCACTGGTCACGGTCACGGCGCTGACCTTCTCGCTGACCGTCCTGACCCTGCAGCTGGCGAGCAGTCAGTTCTCCCCTCGTCTGTTGCGGACGTTCACCGCCGACCGGCACGTCCAGGCGACCCTGGCGCTGTTCCTCACGACGTTCACCTTCGCCCTGACCGTGCTGCGCACGGTACGCACCGGCAAGGACGAGCAGACCGAGTTCGTCCCCCAGATCTCGGTCACCGTGGCTCTTCTGCTCACTCTGGCCAGCCTCCTCGCCCTCGTGCTCTTCCTGTCGCACCTGGCACGCGAACTCCGCATCGAGACGATGATGCGCAGCGTCCACTCCGCCACCGTCCACACCATCCACCGGCTTCTCCCCCAGCAGCAGGACACGGCCGGCAGGGACTCCGCCGCCGGCAATGCCTCCGGCGCCACGCCGGAACCACCCGCCAACGCGCTGCCCCTGACCGTCAGCGCTTCCGGCTTCCTCACCTCGATGGACGAGAAGGCACTCCTGCGTGCCGCCGTGGAGGCCGACGCCGTCGTCCTCATCGACCGCACTCCCGGCGACTCGCTCGTCGCCGGCACACCCGTGGGGGTGGCATGGCCCCGCCCCGGGACCCACCTTTCGTCCGAGGCCCGGGCACGTCTGGTCGGCCGGGCCGCCGCAGCGGTGAGCATCGGCCCCGAGCGGACCGACCGTGAAGACGTCGCCTTCGGAATCCGGCAGCTCACCGACATCGCCACCAAGGCGCTGTCCCCCGGGATCAACGACCCGACGACCGCTGTCCACGCGCTGGCCCACTCCTCCGCACTGCTGTGTGAGCTGGCAGGCCGCGATCTGGGTCCCCGGATGCTCCACGACGATCAGCAGCGGCTCAGAGTCGTGCTGCGGCGCCCGGATCTGGACGAGCTGGTGACTCTGGCAGTCGCCCAGCCCCTGCGGTACGGAGCCGGTGAGCCCGCCGTCCTGGCCCGCATCGCGGCGCTGCTGCGCGAGCTGGCCTGGACCGCCCCACCCGACCGGCACCCGCCCATCGCCGGCGCACTCGCCCGACTGCGCTCGACGATCGACGGCCAGGACCTCGACGACACCGAGCACGTCCGGCTCGTGGAGCTGACTCGGCTTGCCGAAGAGGCCCTCGCCGGGCGCTGGCCGCCCGGTCGCTGACCGCCCGCCGGGGTGGCCCGTCGCCGGGCCGCCCCACCTCCACGGGCGCGCTCCACCGCGAGGGGGAAGGCGTGGAGCCATGACCGCCCGTCACCTCCGGGCGACACCGTCCCGCCACGTCCCACGGCGCAGACGGCCGGGTCTGCCACAGCCGGCGCCGCCCCGTGCCCCCTCGTCGGGCCTGGATGGACAAACCAGGGCACACAACGCGTCGACGGTACGCGCCAGTTACCGCTCAGGCACGGAGCGAGTTGGCACTTCCGCCCCACAGGGAGTCGTGTGACACTGGCGTCCCGTCCGCAGTGCGGACCCCCTCCGCACCCACCCCCACGAGAAGTGCGCCGTGCGTTCTCTTCCTCTGCCGCTCGCTCTCACCGCGCGCCTGACGCCGGTCGTCGTGCTCGCCTGCGCGGGCTGGGCGCTCAGCTCCGGCCCGGAGCCCACCGCCCCGGCCGCCCAGGGCAAGGAGGCGGACCGGACCGGGACCCGGTCCCCCTCCGCGCCGTCCTCGACGACCGCGCCGAAGACGTACACCGCGGCCCCCGCGCCGTGCGACAGCCTGGCGCAGAAGACGATCACGTCGCTGGTGCCCGGCGCCAGGACGGCCGGCAAGGAGATCACCTCGACGGACAAGTCGGTCCGCCGCACCTGCTCCTGGAACGCCCTGAAGGGCTACGACTACCGCTGGCTGGACGTCTCCTTCGAGATCAGCGACTCGGACGACAAGGCGCTCAAGCAGTACGAGGCACGGGTGCGGGAGAAGAGCGGCGGCGGCGCGGTCCCCGGCACGGGCGACGCGGCCTACTCGGTCGTGAACCTCACCACCGAGGACGACCAGAAGACGCGCGAGGCGACAGTGATCGTCCGGGCGTCCAACGCGCTCGTGGTCGTCACCTACAACGGCTCGGACTTCGAGTCGAAGGAGGCGCCCAGCTCGGACGAGATGAACAAGGGCGCGATCAAGGCGGCGAAGGAGGCGGCTGCCGCACTGGAGGGCGGCGGGTAGGCGCCACCGCCCTGCCGGCGGCGACGCCTCAGGTCACCCGGTCGCCGCCGGCACGCTCACGGGGCAGCATCAGCGCCACGTACAGCAGCAGCGAGGCCGTGAGACCCACCGCCCAGCCGTAGTCCGCGAGCGGCTTCAGGAACGGGATCAGGCCCTCCGACGGGAAGGGACCGGAGCGCACCCCGTCCGCGTTCACGGTGGAGTACGAGCCGCCGATCGCCAGTACACCGCCGACGGCGAACGCCACCAGGGCACGCCAGTTCCAGCCGGCGGCGTACCAGTAGCGTCCGCCCGGGGTGTACAGGTCCGCCAGGTGCAGGACCGTGCGCCGGACGATCCAGTAGTCGGCGATGAGGATGCCCGCGACCGTGCCGAGCAGCCCGCCGACCACGCCGAGCCAGGTGAAGATGTAGAACTCGGGCGTCGAGATCAGCTTCCACGGGAAGATCAGGATTCCGACCACGCCCGTGATCAGCGCGCCGGTACGGAAGTTGATGAACTTCGGCGCCAGGTTGGCCAGGTCGTAGGCCGGGGAGACCACGTTCGCCGCGATGTTCACGGAGATGGTGGCGACCAGCACGGTGATCAGCGCGAAGAGCAGGCCGAAGACGTTGTCCGCCTTGGCGGCGAGGGTGACCGGGTCCCAGATCGCCTCGCCGTAGACCGCCTCGGAGCCGGAGGTCACGAGGACGGCGAGGATCGCGAACAGGGTCATCGTGGTGGGCAGGCCCAGCGTCTGGCCCAGGGTCTGGGCGCGCTGGCTGGCGCCGAAGCGGGTGAAGTCGGGGATGTTCAGCGACAGGGTCGCCCAGAAGCCGATCATGCCCATGAGGGACGGGATGAAGACCGGCCAGAAGTCCGCGCCCCAGCCGAGCTTCGAGGGCTGCGAGAGCAACTCACCGAAGCCGTCCGCCTGCACGGCGATCCAGATCAGCAGCACGAAGGCGCCGACGATCACGAAGGGCGCGGCCCAGTTCTCGAAGTGCCGCAGGAAGTTCATGCCGCGGTGGATGATGGCGATCTGCACGGCCCAGAACAGGATGAAGCACAGCCACAGCGGCCAGGGGTTGCCGGCGATCTGCCCGGCCTTCTCCCATTCGCCGCCGGTGAGCTTGGAGCCGAGGACGAAGATGCCGCTGCCGCCGATCCAGGTCTGGATCCCGAACCAGCCGCAGGCCACCGCGGCCCGGATCAGCGCCGGGACGTTGGCGCCGCGCAGCCCGAAGGAGGCGCGGGCGAGCACCGGGAAGGGAATGCCGTACTTGGGGCCGGCGTGGCCGGTGGCGAGCATCGGCAGCAGCACGATGACGTTGGCCAGGGCGATGGTGAAGACCGCCTGCTTCCAGTCCATGCCGAGCGCGACCAGACCGGATGCCAGGGTCCAGCTGGGAATGCAGTGCGCCATGGAGATCCACAGCGCCGCGAAGTTGTAGGTCGTCCACCGGCGCTCGGCGACCGGGACGGGACGCAGGTCCTCGTTGGCGAACGGGCTTTCGGCGGGGAAGGCCTCGGGGGCCAGCTCTATCCGGCCGTCGGCATCGGCACTCTGGGCGGCGGGCGACCCCGCGGGGACTGTTTCGGTCATGGCAGGCCAATCGGCAAGGTGGGACGGGAGAGGCCGTGCGGAGGCCCTGGGCCCCTCCCCGGAACGGCGGGGAGGAGGGCAAGGGGTGGGGGGTCGGTCGGTGGTCGCTGCGCGTTCAGGAACGGAGCGTGGGGATGACCTTCGCGCCGTAGGCGTCGATCACCGCTTCCTGTGCGTCGTGCATGTCGTACACCGCGAACTGGTCGACGCCCAGCGCGCGCAGCGCCCTGAGTTTCTCGACGTGCTTCTCGACCGGCCCGATCAGGCAGAACCGGTCGACGATCTCGTCCGGCACGAACTGGGTGTCGGGGTTGCCGCTGCGCCCGTGGTGGGCGTAGTCGTAGCCCTCGCGGGCCTTGATGTAGTCGGTGAGTCCGGCGGGTACGGCGGCGGAGTGCTCGCCGTACTTGGCGACCAGGTCGGCGACGTGGTTTCCCACCATTCCGCCGAACCAGCGGCACTGCTCCCGCGCGTGCGCGAGCGCCTCGGGCGAGTCGTCCTCGGTGACGTAGGCGGGGGCGGCCACGCAGATCGTGACGGCGCCGGGGTCGCGCCCGGCGGCGACCGCCGCGTCCTTGACCGCCTTGACCATGTACTCGGTGAGATACAGGTCGGCGAGCTGGAGGATGAACCCGTCTGCTTCCTCACCGGTCATCTTCAGCGCCTTGGGCCCGTACGCGGCCATCCACACGGGGAGCCGGGCGCCCGGCTTGATCCACGGGAGCCTGATCACCGTGCCGCCCAGTTCGGCCTGCCGGCCGCTGCCCAGCTCGCGGATGACCTTCATCGCCTCACTGATCCGGGCGAGCGTGTTGGGCCGGCGTCCGGCCACCCGCATCGCCGAGTCGCCGCGCCCGATGCCGCACACCGTGCGGTTGCCGAACATGTCGTTGAGCGTGGCGAAGGTGGAGGCGGTGACCTCCCAGGTGCGGGTGCCGGGGTTGGTGACCATGGGGCCGACCGTCAGCTTCGTGGTGTTGGCGAGGATCTGGCTGTAGATGACGAAGGGTTCCTGCCAGAGCACCGCCGAGTCGAAGGTCCACCCGTGGGTGAATCCGTTGCGCTCGGCACGCTTCATCAGGGAGACGACCCGGGAGGCCGGCGGGTCGGTCTGCAGCACGAGTCCGAAGTCCATGGGCGCCTCTCCTAGTTGAGGTACTGACAGGTGGAGCGGGGGATGAAGACGCCGTGTCCGGCGTGCCCGGTGTACTCCCGCTCGGTGATGACGGGAACGCCGCGCGAGAGCACCGTCTCGACACGGCCGGTGACGCGCTTGCCCTCGTAGGCCGAGTAGTCGACGTTCATGTGATGCGTACCGGCCGACATCACCTGCTCGGCGTGCGGGTCGTAGATCACGACGTCGGCGTCGGCGCCCGGCGCGATGGTGCCCTTCTTCGGGTACATGCCGAACATCCGGGCCGGGGTGGCGCAGGCGATCTCGATCCAGCGGCGGCGCGTGATGTGCCCGTCGAGGACGGCCTGGTGGAGCAGGTCCATGCGGTTCTCCACGCCGGGCAGCCCGTTGGGGATCCTGGAGAAGTCGCCGCGGCCGAGTTCCTTCTGCCCGGCGAAGCAGAAGGGGCAGTGGTCGGTGGAGACGACCTGGAGGTCGTTGGTGCGCAGGCCCTTCCACAGCGCCGCCTGGTGCTCGCGGGGCCGCAGCGGCGTGGAGCAGACGTACTTCGCGCCTTCGAAGCCGGGTTCGGCGAGGTTGTCGGTCGACAGGAACAGATACTGCGGGCAGGTCTCGCCGAAGACGTTCAGACCCTCGTCGCGCGCCCGGGTCAGCTCGGCGACCGCCTCCGCGGCCGAGACGTGCACGACGTACAGGGGCGCTCCCGCGACCTGGGCCAGCCTGATGGCGCGGTGGGTGGCCTCGGCCTCCAGCAGGGCCTTGCGCACCTCGCCGTGATACCGGGGGTCGGTCTCCCCGCGGGCCAGTGCCTGCTGCACGAGGACGTCGATGGCGATGCCGTTCTCCGCGTGCATCATGATCAGCCCGCCGTTGTCGGCGGATCGCTGCATGGCGCGCAGGATCTGGCCGTCGTCGCTGTAGAAGACGCCCGGATACGCCATGAACTGCTTGAAGGAGGTCACCCCCTCCTCGACCAGCAGGTCCATCTCCTTGAGCGTCTCGTCGTGCACATCGGAGACGATCATGTGGAAGCCGTAGTCGACGGCGCAGTTCCCCTCGGCCTTGGCGTGCCAGGCGTCCAGCCCTTCGCGCAGGCTGTGGCCGACGCTCTGCACCGCGAAGTCGACGATCGTCGTGGTGCCGCCCCAGGCCGCGGCCCGGGTGCCGGTCTCGAAGGTGTCGGAGGCGAAGGTGCCGCCGAACGGCAGCTCCATGTGGGTATGGGCGTCGACGCCGCCCGGGATGACGTACTTCCCGGTGGCGTCGAGCACCCTCTCGGCCGTCCAGGCCTCGGCGGCCGGGGTGCCGGAGGCGGCGAGGGCGGCGAATCGGCCGTCCTCGATCAGGACGTCGGCGTGCATCTCGTCGGACGCGGTGACGACGAGGCCACCGCGGATCACGGTACGGCTCATGCTCCCTCTCCTGCCGTGACGGTTGCTTTCAGGGCGCGGTCAGCGGGGTGTACGTGCCCGGCGCCCGGTCGCGGTAGAACTGCCAGCGGTCGCGGACCTCGCGCAGCTTGGCCATGTCCAGGTCCCGCACGACCAGTTCGCTCTCCTTGTCGCTCGCCACCTCGCCGACGAACTGGGCCTCGGGGTCCACGAAGTACGAGGTGCCGTAGAAGTCGTTGTCGCCGTACTCCTCGACGCCGACCCGGTTGATCGCGCCGACGAAGTACTCGTTGGCGACGGCCGCCGCCGGCTGCTCCAGCTGCCACAGGTAGCCGGAGAGTCCGCGCGAGGTGGCCGAGGGGTTGAAGACGATCTCGGCGCCCGCGAGGCCGAGCGCCCGCCAGCCCTCCGGGAAGTGGCGGTCGTAGCAGATGTAGACGCCGACCTTGCCGACGGCCGTGTCGAAGACCGGCCAGCCGCTGCTGCCGGGCCGGAAGTAGAACTTCTCCCAGAAGCCGCGCACCTGCGGGATGTGTGTCTTGCGGTACTTGCCGAGGTAGGAGCCGTCCGCGTCGATCACCGCGGCGGTGTTGTACAGCACGCCGGGCTGCTCCTCCTCGTACATCGGCAGCACGAGGACGATGCCCAGCTCGCGGGCGAGCGCCTGGAACCGCCGCACGATCGGGCCGTCCGGGATCCGCTCGGCGTACTCGTAGAAGGCAGGGTCCTGCACCTGGCAGAAGTACGGTCCGTAGAACAGCTCCTGGAAACACAGGATCCCGGCGCCCTGGGCGGCGGCGTCGCGCACCGCCTGCTCGTGCACCCGGATCATCGACTCCTTGTCGCCGGTCCATGACGTCTGGAAGACGGCGGCGCGGATCACTCGGCTCATCGGGACCTCCGGTCGCTCCGGTAGCTCGGTGTCCGGTGAGCCTAGGAAGTCCGTTTGCCGTCGTTGAGTTGCACCGTGTCACGTCCGCGAGGGCGCGGCGTGCCACCGTGTCACCCTGGTGCGGGTCCATGTTTCACCGCCGTCATCGCAGGTCGTCGCATGTTTCACCCCTGTTGCGCGTCGTGTGCGAGGAGCGCGATGTGCACCGACGCGGCCTGCTCGAAGTCGTCGAGGTCGACGCCGAGGCGGGCCTGTATCGCCTCCAGACGGCGGTAGAGCGCGGGCCGTGAGACATGGTGGAGCTGCGCGGTGCGGGACTTGTTGCGGCCGGTCGCGAGATACGTCCGCAGCACGGCGAGCAGGGCGCCCGCCTCGTCGTCCCGTGCGCACAGCAGCCCGTCCAGCTCCCGCTCCGCGAAGGACTGCACCTGCGGGTCGTCCCGCAGCAGCCGGATCAGGCCCCGCAGATGAACGTCCCTCAGGCGGACGACGGCGGGAAGGTCGAGGACGGCCGGGGAGCCGGCCACGGCGTCCGCGACGTGCAGCGCCTCGCGCAGGCCCGCGGGGACCTCGTCCCAGGCGGCGCGCGGGTCCGCCGCGGCGACGACGACGGGCCGTGACGTGGACCGCAGCCGTGCCGCGAAGTGGGCGGTGAGCGCCTCGGCGTCCTGGTCCGGAGCGAGGCTGAGCAGCACCGCGGTGGCCCCGCCGGCGAGTTCCGCGGCGATCCCGGGCAGCCCCAGCAGGCGCATCACCCGGTCCGGCCGGCCGGATTCCCGCTCCCGCACGACCAGCGGGACGAAGGTGCGCCGGTTGACCGGCAGCCCGGCCGCCCGTGCCCTGGGCAGCAACTGCCGTGCCGGTACGACGCCACCGATCAGGTCCGTCAGCAGGCTCTGCGCCGACTGCTCCTCCCAGCTGCCCGAGGAGCCGCCGAGCATGCGGTGCAGCACGATGGCCTCGGCGGCCCGGTCGGCGAGCAGCCGCCCGGTCGCGGTGTCGCCCCGGTAGCCGCACAGCATGATGCGTCCCCACCGCTCCCCGCGCCCGCCCAGCTCGGCGCGGATCCAGCCGTCGCCCTCGCTGCCGCCGGCCTGGCGGGCGATGCGCTCCCAGTCGCGCAGCACGTCGTCGACGGCGGGACGCTCCCCCGCCGTGGCGAGGACGCGGTGAGCGAGGTTGGTCACGACGACGGGACAGGCGCTGTGCCGGGCCACCTCGTCGAGCAGGCGTTGCAGCGGGGCGCCGGAGGTGATCAGGGCGGTGAGTTCGGTGCGAACCTCCTCGGAGAGGCTGACCGCGGCGAACTTGCGCCTGACCAGCCGGGACTGGACCTCCTCGGTGAGCTGGGCGAAGGGGAAGGGGCGGTGCAGGACGACCATGGGCAGCCCGCAGCGCTCGGCGACCCGCCGCATCGGGTCCGGCGCGGCGGGGAAGGCGCGGCCGAGGCCGAGCACGAGGGCCGCCGCCTCCGCCCGGTGCAGCGACCTCACGTACTCGGCCTGCTTGTCCGCGTCACCGGCGAGCAGGACGCCGGTGGTGAGGACCATCTCCCCGCCGCTGAGCATCACGCCGACGTCGGCGGCCTCGGCGACGTGCACCCAGCGCACCGGCCGGTCCAGCTGGCCCGCGCCGGCCACCACTTCCGGCTCCCCGGCGAGCACCCGCTCCAGCGTGAGGACCTGCCGGACCGACAGGGCCGGTTCGAGGGTCTCCCAGGAATCCGGGGTGGTGGTCATGGCGGCGATCCCTTGCTTCGCTCGTGCTAGCCGATGCTCCTCAGGGCCCGTTCGAGGACGGCGGCGCCCTCCTCGGCCTCGGCGACGGTCAGGGACATCGGCGGGGCGATGCGCAGGGCGCTGGTGTTGTGCCCGCCGCCCTTGCCGATGAGCAGCCCGCCCGCGCGGGCCGCCTCCAGCACGGCGGACGCGGCCTGCGGATCGGCCTCGTCGGTGCCCGGCCGGGCCACCTCGATGCCGATCATCAGCCCGCGCCCGCGCACCTCCCGCACGGCCGGCACCTGCGCGGCGACGGCCCGCAGCCGCTCGATCAGCAGTCCGCCGACCCTGCGGGCGTTGCCCTGGAGGTCGTGCTCCAGCAGGTAGGTGAGGTTGGCCAGGCCCGCGGCCATGGTGATCTGGGTGCCGCCGAAGGTGGAGATGCTGTGCGAGTCGAGGCAGTTCATGATCCCGGCGCGGGCGACGACCCCGCCGATGGACATGCCGTTGCCGATGCCCTTGGCGAAGGTGAGCATGTCCGGGGGACCACTGCGGCCGTGCGCCTGCCAGCCCCAGAAGTGCTCGCCGGTGCGGCCCCAGCCGGTCTGCACCTCGTCGGCGATCCAGAGGATCCCGCGCTCGGCAAGCACCTCGCGGAAGGCGGCGTACAGCCCGTCCGGCGGGGCGGTGAAGCCCCCGACGCCCTGGACGGGCTCGGCGATCAGCGCGGCGGGCGGGCGGGTGTGGCCGAGCAGGTCGGTCAGGTCCTCGACGCAGGCCGCGATGAACTCGTCGTCGCTCAGGCTCGCGTAGGGTCCGCGGGTGCGGACGCCTCCGTGCACGTACAGCGTCTGCAGCGGGGACAGGGAGGTCGGCGACCAGCCGCGGTTGCCGGTGATGCCCACGGCGCTGAAGGAGCGGCCGTGGTAGCTGTTGCGCATCGCCAGGATCGTGTTGCTGCGGCGGTAGGCCGTGGCCAGCAGCAGGGCGGTGTCGTTGGCCTCCGTGCCGGAGGTGGTGAAGAAGACGCGGGCGTCCGGGATACCGCTCAACTGGGCGATACGCTCGGCGAGTTCGACCATCGGCCGGTTGAGGTACAGGGTGGAGGAGTGGATGATCCGTCCGGCCTGCTCGCTCACCGCCTTGGTCACCTCGGGCAGGGCGTGCGCGGTCATCGTGGTCAGGATGCCGCCGAAGAAGTCGAGGTAGCGGTTCCCGGCGGCGTCCCAGACGTGCCGGCCCTCTCCGTGGGTGATCTCGATCGGCTCCTCGTAGTAGAGCGCGAGCCAGTCGGGGAGCACGGCCCGATGGCGTCCCAGCAGGTCCTTGGTCACGGCTGCACCAGCCCTTCGTAGGCGTCGGGGCGGCGGTCGCGGTAGAAGGCCCACTGCTGCCGCACCTCTTCGATGACGTCGAAGTCGAGGTCGCGCACGACGAGTTCCTCGGCCTTGTCGCTGGCGGCCTCCCCCACGAACTGCCCCCGCGGGTCGACGAAGTAGCTCGTTCCGTAGAAGTCGTTGTCGCCGTACTCCTCGACGCCGACCCGGTTGATGGCGGCGACGAAGTACTCGTTGGCGACGGCCGCCGCCGGCTGCTCCAGCCGCCACAGGTAGGACGACAGGCCGCGGTGCGTGGCGGACGGATTGTACACCAGCTGGGCTCCGTTCAGGCCGAGTTGGCGCCAGCCCTCCGGGAAGTGCCGGTCGTAGCAGATGTAGACGCCCACCTTTCCCACTGCGGTGTCGAAGACGGGCCAGCCGAGGTTGCCGGGCTTGAAGTAGTACTTCTCCCAGAAGCCCCGCACCTGCGGGATGTGGTGCTTGCGGTACTTGCCGAGGTAGCTGCCGTCGGCGTCGATCACCGCGGCGGTGTTGTAGTAGAAGCCGGACTGCTCGATCTCGAACACCGGCACGACGATCACCATGCCGGTCTCGCGCGCCAGTTCCCGCATACGGCGCACGGTCGGCCCGTCCGGCACCGGCTCGGCCCAGCGGTAGTGCTCCGGCTCCTGGACCTGGCAGAAGTAGGGGGCGTTGAAGACCTCCTGGAACCCGATGACCTTGGCGCCCTGCCGGGCCGCCTCGCGGGCGTGCTCCTCGTGTTTCGCCACCATGGACTCGGTGTCGCCGGTCCAGGTGGCCTGGACCAGAGCGGCACGGACGACGTTCGCCATGAGCTGCTCCTTCGCGGGGCGTCAGCGCCTCTACGCCCGTAGAGCAGGACGTAGAGGCACGAACGTATGCCCAGGCGGAGGACTTGCCAAGACCATCGTCGTCAACCCCGGGTTTCGGGGCTGTTTCACACTCCTGTGGGTGAGCGGCGCGCGAGGGCTCTCGGGGCCGCGGACATGTGCGCCGGCCGGTTTCCCGCGTCTGCCGCCGGTCGTTCCCGCCCCCGGGGGCTCGGCACCGCCGGCCGCCTGCGTCCGGTCCCGCACCGGGACGAGCGGCGGTGCGGCGCGCCGTTCAGGAGCGGCGGGCGGCCTCGCCGACGTCCTCGTGCACATGGGCCATCAGCTCACCCATCTCACGGACGACAGGGAGGGGGTCGTCGGGGCTCTCGGCCACGTGCCGCAGCCAGGAGGTGGTCGCCAGGGCGAGGCGGACCGCCTCCTCCTCACGGCCGTCTGCCAGCAGGTCCTCGATCCGGGCGGCCACGGTGCCGAGGGTCTCGTCCGTGGTGTCGGGGGGAAGGTAGTCGCGCAGGCCGCCGGGATACGGGTCCTGGGCCCGGGACGCCCGCAGCGCGTCCAGCACCGCGCCCTCGTCGCTGTAGCGGTCGAGGTGCCCCATGAGCACGTACATCCGCGCGATCAGTCTGGGGCGACCGGGGTGGCGGTCGAGCCATGCCATCAGTTCTCGCTGCCCCCCGAGGTGATCGATGATCGTGGTCAGCGTCTCTCGCGCCTTGGTGGGCATGTCGGCGCCGTGGGGGAGGAGCTGCGCCACCTCGTCGGCGAGCCTCGCCTCGTCCTCGGGGCCGAGCGTGCCGGCGGTGAATCCCCCGGCCAGCATGCTGTCCAGCCCGAACCTGTCCGGCCCGGGCCGGGCGTGGGCCCGCCGGGGGGAGCCGTGCCGCCGGTGCAGGAGTTCACCGATGCTCTTGGTCAACGGCATGTCGCGCACGGAACCTCCACAAGCTGCTGTCGAGCCCTCTCGGCAGGGTGGACGCGCCGCGGGCCACTCCACCGACCGAGACGGTGGCGCTCGGCGAGCACCTCCCGCGGACACCACCACCCTGCGGCCGTTCCGCGCCGTGCGCGCCCCCGGTGACCCGGACGGGCGACGACGTCGGCGCCGCCCGGCTCACCACCCCCGGGGGCCGGCGTGTCCGCCGCCGGACGCCTCCGGCCCCCCGAGGTGCCCGGACCGGACCGTGTGCGCCCTGCGGACGTCCCCGCCGGCACCGCTCCCCTACGGCCGGACGCGGCCCGCGTGGCCGGCGGCGGCGCCGCGGGCGGCGAGCATCTCGTCACGCACGTCCGCCGGCGTGCTCAGGCGGTGAGCCCGGCAACCCTCAGGGCGTGCACCAGGTCCCCGTGCCGCTCGGCGGAGGCCGCGCGCGCGGCCTCCAGCAGGAGGGGCACCAGGGTCTCCGGCTCGGCGCCGGCACTGCGCGCGGCCTCGTCGGGGGTGCGGACGCGGACGTACGCGCCGAGCAGCGCGCGCACCTCGCGGTGTCGGCCCTCGTGGGCCAACCCCAGCACGGCCAGGCCGATCTCGCCCGGCGGCCGCGCCACGCCCTGTCGCAGGAGCCGCGCCCCGTCGGCGTCCCGGCCCGCCGCGACCAGCGCGTCCGCCGCGGCGACCAGCCGGCGCACGGGCAGCGAGGCTGCCTCCCACAGCAACGTCGCCCAGTCGGCACCGAGCCCGGCGCGTTCGAGTTCGTCGGCGACCAGCGGGAAGCGGGCGGCGGACCCGTACGCGGCCTCGGCCAGCAGCACGTGCGCCTCCCCCGTGCGGCCCTCGCCCCGCAGCCGCGCCAGCGTCTCGGCCATCCCCGCGGCCTCCCGCCGCGCCGATCCGTCCACCGCCTCGAGCGGCGGCTCAGCCGTCGCGGCGGGCTCGGCTGCCGCTCCCGCGAAACGGGCTCCTCGCGGGGAGCGTCCGGTGGCGGGGGCCGGGGCGGGCAGTCCCTGGACGGCACCCGGGGGTACGACGGCGGGGGCGGCGCCCTCCTCCGTCATGCCTGCGAAACGGGCACTGCCCCGACGACGCCTGCGCTGTTCCCGCGGCCCCCTCCCCCGGCCCTCCCGGCCCTCCCGGCCGTCCCTCGCGGCCGAGTCGGCGGCACCGGGGCCGGGAGCCGCACCGGGATCGGGGACGGCCTCCCCGGAGCCACCGCCGGGATCCAGGAGCGCTCCCCCGGCCTCGCGTCCGTCCGCCGCCCGTCGGTCCAAGTCAGCAATCCTCCGGCGGAGTTCGGCGCACCGTGCGGTCGCCCGGCCGTGGTCGTCGCGGGCCCACGCCAGGTCCAGGCGGACGGCGTCCGCGTCGGCCCGGCCGGCGGCCGTGGGCAGTGACCGGGCCAGCTCCGCGAGCCGTGCGGCGGCGTACCGCTGTTCATGGAGCATGGCGTCGAGCCGGTCCACGAGGGCGTCGCGGCCGCCTGGCCGGGTGTCGTACGCGAGGAGCGCGGCGGCGTGCAGCGCGCGGGCCCACCGCAGTTCGGCGGCGGCGGCCTCGGAGCCGTGCTCCGCGGCGAGATCCTGCAGGAGCGCCTCGACCACGTCCCAGGGTGGCACCTCGCGTCCGTCGAGGCAGGCCCGCATGCCCTCCGGATCGCGCTGCCAGAACACCGCGCACCACCCGGCACCGTTGTCCAGCCTCGCCAGCAGGCCGGTCAGGTGGTTCGCGAACTCCCGCACACGGGCTGGTAGTTGTTCCGCCGCCATGGCGCGACCCCCGTAAGGAGCGAAGCATTCCGCGCCGTAGACAACACCAGTCGTGTTACGGCGCCGCTACGGGGAGTTTTCCGGCGGCGACCTCAGACCCCCACCGGCGCGCACGCACCGGCCAGTTCGTCCATCGACAGGCCGAGCGCGCGGGCGAGGGCCGCCACGGTGAAGAAGGCCGGCGTCGGGGCGCGGCCGGTCTCGATCTTGCGGAGGGTCTCCGCGGAGATGCCGGCGGCGGCCGCGACCTCGGCCATGCTGCGGCCGCCGCGCGCCTCGCGCAGCAGCTGCCCGAGCCGCTCGCCGCGTTCACGCTCTTCGGGGGTGAGGGGGGTGCGCACCATGAAGCCATTCTAATACCGGTATGGTAATTGGCGCGCTGGGGCTCAGGACAGACAGGTCGATCGAGGCGACGACGCGATCGTGCGCGGCATCCCGTCCCCTGCCGGCTGCGCGACGGCGCCCAGGTCTGCCTCGGCGGCGGCACCGAGCGGGACGGCCGGGAGGGCGGCTCGGCGCTGAGCGCCGTCGCCTGCCGCCTCCGCCCGGCCGACGTGCGCCTCGTGGGCACCGTCGAGCACGCCCTCACGGCGGCATCGAGGCGGCGGTGTGGGCGACCGCGTCGGCGACATGGCCCACGCCGTCGGCACGGGCTGCCACCGGACCGGCGACGCAATCCCGGACGGCTTCGGCGGCCACGGCATCGGCCGCCGTATGCGCGAAGCCCCTCGGCTCCGGACGAAGGCCGCCCCGGAAAGGGCCCGCGCCCGCGCAAGAGCACGGTGCCGGCCATCGAGCCCATGCTCGTCGCGAGCGGCCGGGACGACTACCACGCGAACCCCGACGGACGGCCCCCGCGCGCGAACGACGGCCGCCGCGCGGCCCACACGTAACACACCGTGGCGATCACGGACGCGGGGTCCCGCGTCCTCACGGCCGGGCGACACCCTGAAAGGGGCGCGGAGGACCGGGCGACCTGCCACTCAGACCCGCAGCCGCCGGTCAAGGGACGCTCCCCGGGCCGCGGGCTCCACATGCCACCCGCCCCCGATCGTGCCAGGGTGTTGAGCAGCGCACCCCACGCACAGCCGCGCAGCGCACGGGAGCCCGTGCACACCGGTACGCCGACCAGCGAAACGGAACTGTGATGACCAGCGGCTTCCCCGGCCCGGAGGGCATGAACCCGGACCCGTTCGGAGAATTCCTGGCCCGCTTCTTCGGCGGACCTCGTCCGGGTCCCCGCCAGATCGACATCGGCCGGCTGCTCAGTCAGCCGGCCCGGGACATGGTGCGCGGCGCCGCCCAGTACGCCGCCGAGCACGGCAGCCGGGACCTGGACACCCAGCACCTGCTGCGCGCGGCCCTGGCCAGCGAACCGACCCGCAGCCTGCTCAGCCGCGCCGGCGCGGACCCCGACAGCCTGGCCTCGGAGATCGACGAGCGCTCGGGCCCGGTCCAGCACCCGCAGAACGAGGCCCCGCCGCCCACCTCCCTCTCACTCACCCCGGCCGTCAAGCGCGCCCTGCTGGACGCGCACGACCTGGCCCGCGCGAGCGGCACCGGCTACATCAGCCCCGAGCACGTGCTCAGCGCCCTCGCCGCCAACCCGGACTCCGCCGCCGGGCACATCCTGAACGCGGCCCGCTTCGCCCCCACCGGCATGCCGCCCGAGGCCCCGGACACCGCGCAGGCCCGCCCCGAGCAGCCCCGGTCCACGGCCACGCCGACCGTCGACAAGTACGGTCGCGATCTCACCGAACTGGCCCGTCAGGGCCGTATCGACCCCGTGATCGGACGGGACGAGGAGATCGAGCAGACCATCGAGGTGCTCTCCCGGCGCGGCAAGAACAACCCCGTGCTCATCGGTGACGCGGGCGTCGGCAAGACGGCGATCGTGGAGGGGCTGGCGCAGCGGATCACCGACGGCGACGTGCCCGACGTGCTGATCGGGCGGCGGGTGGTCGCCCTCGACCTGCCCGGCGTGGTCGCGGGAACGCGTTACCGGGGCGACTTCGAGGAGCGGCTCAACACCATCGTGGGCGAGATCCGCGCCAACTCCGACCGCCTGATCGTCTTCATCGACGAGCTGCACACCGTCGTCGGCGCGGGCGGCGGCGGTGAGGGCGGCTCCATGGACGCGGGCAACATCCTCAAGCCCGCCCTGTCCCGCGGAGAACTGCACATCGTCGGCGCGACGACGCTGGAGGAGTACCGCCGGATCGAGAAGGACGCGGCCCTCGCCCGCCGCTTCCAGCCGATTTTGGTCCCCGAGCCGACTCCCGCGGACGCGATCGAGATCCTGCGGGGCCTGCGCGACCGCTACGAGGCCCACCACCAGGTCCGTTACACGGACGAGGCCCTGGTCGCCGCCGTCGAGCTGTCCGACCGGTATCTCACCGACCGGCGGCTGCCCGACAAGGCCATCGACCTCATCGACCAGGCGGGCGCGCGGGTGCGGCTGCGCGCCCGTACCAAGGGCACGGACGTGCGGGCCATGGAGCGGGAGGCCGAGCAACTGGCCCGGGACAAGGACCAGGCGGTCGCCGCCGAGCAGTACGAGCAGGCCACGAGGCTGCGGGACCGGATCATGGAGCTGAGGCAACGGATCTCGCAGGCCTCCGGCGGCGACCAGGCCGACGAGGGGCAGAACCTGGAGGTCACCACCGAGGCCGTTGCCGAGGTGGTGTCCCGGCAGACCGGCATCCCGGTGAGCAGGCTGACCGAGGAGGAGAAGGAACGGCTGCTGGGCCTGGAGGAACACCTGCACGAGCGAGTCGTCGGCCAGGACGAGGCCGTCCGGGTGGTCTCCGAGGCGGTGATGCGCTCCCGCGCCGGGCTGGCCAGTCCCGACCGGCCGATCGGCAGCTTCCTGTTCCTCGGCCCGACCGGGGTCGGCAAGACGGAACTGGCCCGCGCGCTGGCCGAGGCGCTGTTCGGCAGCGAGGAGCGGATGGTACGGCTCGACATGAGCGAGTACCAGGAACGGCACACCGTCAGCCGGCTGGTGGGCGCGCCACCCGGGTACGTCGGCCACGAGGAGGCCGGCCAGCTCACCGAGGTGGTGCGGCGGCACCCGTACTCGCTGCTGCTGCTCGACGAGGTGGAGAAGGCGCACCCGGACGTCTTCAACATCCTTCTCCAGGTCCTCGACGACGGCCGGCTGACCGACTCCCAGGGCCGCACGGTCGACTTCACCAACACGGTGATCGTGATGACCAGCAACCTCGGTTCCGAGGCGATCACCCGGCGCGGGGCCGGCATCGGTTTCGGCGCGGGCGGCGCCGACGCGGACGAGGAGGCCCGCCGCGAGCAGATCCTGCGGCCGCTGCGCGAGCACTTCAGGCCCGAGTTCCTGAACCGGATCGACGAGATCGTCTTCTTCCGCCAGCTCACGCCGGACCAGCTGCACCGCATCACCAACCTGCTGCTGGAGCGCACCCGCCGGCTGATGCACGCGCAGGGCATCACGGTCGAGTTCTCCGACCCGGCCGTCGATCTCCTGGCCCGGCGGGGCTACGAGCCGGAGTACGGCGCCCGCCCGCTGCGCCGCACCATTCAGCGCGAGGTCGACAACCAGCTCTCCCGCCTCCTCCTCGACGGCCGGGTCAAGGACGGCGACCGGGTGCGGGTCGACGAGGAGGACGGCAGGCTGACGTTCGGTACCGAGGGCGCGGCCGGCTAGGCCTCACCGCACCGGCCGCACCACCATCGCGGACCCGCCGCCGCGCCGGGTGGTCTCGGCCGCGGCCAGCCACTTGCCGTTCGGCAGCCGCTGCACGCCCGTGGTCGCGCCGATCTCCGGGTTGGGGCGGAAGGAGTGGCCGATGTCCTGCAACCGCTTGCGCAGCGCGCTGTCGTCGTACAAACCGGGCTCCAGCTCGGTCTGCGCGGCGTTGCGCTGACTGGCCCGGGGCGCGGCGATCGCGTCGACCAGCGGCAGCCCCCGGTCGAGGAACCCGGTCAGTGTCTGCAGCACGGTGGTGATGATGGTGGCGCCGCCGGGCGAGCCGAGCGCGACGACCGGCCTGCCGTGCCCGTCCAGCACGATCGTCGGCGACATCGACGAGCGCGGCCGCTTGCCGGGACCGGGCAGATTGGGGTCGTGCACCGCCGGGTTGGCGGGGGTGAAGGAGAAGTCCGTCAGCTCGTTGTTGAGCAGGAAGCCGCGGCCCGGGACGGTGATGCCGCTGCCGCCGGTCTGCTCGATGGTGAGCGTGTAGGAGACGACGTTGCCCCACCGGTCCGCCGTGGTGAGGTGGGTGGTGCTGTCGCCCTCGTAGGTCGTCGGCGCGGCCGTGCCACCCGTGGCGCAGGCCGCCGGATTGCGCGGGTCGCCCGGCGCGACCGGGCTGGTCAGCACCGCGTCGTCCTTGATCAGACAGGCGCGCGAGTCGGCGTAGCGCTGCGAGAGCAACTCCCTGGCCGGCACGTCCTCGAAGGCGGGGTCGCCGACCCAGCGCCCCCGGTCGGCGAAGGCGATCCGGCTCGCCTCGATGAGGCGGTGCAGATACTGGGCCTCGCTCGTCCGCTTCCTCGACAGGTCGGTCAGCTCCAGCATGTTGAGCGCCTCGCCGACGGTGGTACCGCCCGAGGAGGAGGGCGCCATCGAGTAGACCTCAAGGCCCCGGTACGTGATCCGGGAGGGCGCCTGCTTCTTCGTGCGGTAGGCGGCCAGGTCCTTCAGCGACAGGTCTCCGGGGCGGGCGTGGTAGCCCGAGTCGGGGTCCACCGGGGGTTCGTTGACGGTGTCGACGATGTCCTTGGCCAGCTTGCCCCGGTACAGCGCGCCGACGCCCTTGCGGCCCAGTTCCTCGTAGGTGGCGGCCAGGTCGCCGTTGGTGAGGGTGGAGCCGACGACGGGCAGTTCGCCGCCGGGCAGGAAGAGCTTCGCGGTGTCCGGGAAGTTCCGGAACCGGGCTTCGTTGGACGCGGTCTGGGCGCGGAAGGTGGCGTCGACGGTGAAGCCGTCGCGGGCCAGCCGTTCGGCGGGCTCCAGGAGGGTGCGCAGCGGTTTGCTGCCCCAGCTCCGCAGCGCCGTCCCCCAGGTCGCGGGGGTGCCGGGGGTGCCGACGCCCAGTCCGCTCGTGACGGCCTCGGCGAAGGGGACGGGCTTGCCGTTCTCCACGAAGAGGTTCTCGTCGGCACTCAGCGGTGCCGTCTCGCGACCGTCGATCGTGTGCACGGTACGGGACTTGGCGTCGTAGAAGACGAAGTAGCCGCCTCCGCCCAGACCGGCGGAGTAGGGCTCGGTGACGCCCAGGGCGGCGGCGGTGGCCACGGCCGCGTCGACGGCGTTGCCGCCCTTTCTCAGTACCTCGATGCCGGCGGCGGAGGCGTCCGCGTCGACGCTCGACACCGCGCCGCCGTGACCGACGGCGACGGGGACCTTCTCCACCGGTGCCGTCCGGGGAGCCGGGGGCGCCGCGGCCCCCACCGACACCACGGCGGCCGACACCGCCAGAACCGACAGCTTCCGCACGACAGGGCGACGCATCCGCAC
This sequence comes from Streptomyces sp. NPDC047706, assembly GCF_043204795.1. Classification (NCBI taxonomy): domain Bacteria; kingdom Bacillati; phylum Actinomycetota; class Actinomycetes; order Kitasatosporales; family Streptomycetaceae; genus Streptomyces; species Streptomyces sp. NPDC047706. The sequence continues at coordinate 141,734 of NZ_JBIDCW010000017.1, forward strand.
CTCCAGTCAGGGACCGTCCGCGCAGCCTAATTCATGGGCATGCCCGCGTCAGGAGCGCGCGCATGCCCCTCCCCCACCACTCGAACACGGTTTCCCCGCGCCCGCTACCATGCGCGCCCATGACTGACGACGTGCGCAACATCGTCCTCGGCGTGATCGCCGCCGGCCTCAGCGCCGCGATCGGCTGGCTGGCCCGCACCTATCTCTGGAAGCGCAGACTCCGCCGCAAGCAGGCGTTCTTCGGGCTGCCCGACAACTCGGAGTCGCTGCTGGTGGTGAACCGCGGCGCGGGCGGGCCGGAGTTGTCGGTGATGCGCTTCGACGTGTTCGCGCTCCTCGAGCTGGCCGCGCTGATCAAGGACTGCAACGCCTACGCCCAGATCGTCCCGCACGACACGGCACGCCAGGGCTTCGGCGAGCGCACGGAGTTCTGTGTGGGCGGCCCGGCGTCCAACCGCCGTATGGCGGCGCACCTCGCGTCCCTGCTGCCCGGTGTGCGGGTGAACGTCGACGCCGAGCCCGGACCGGACCGCGGCGCCTTCCAGATCGGCTCCGAGCGGTACCGCGTGGAGCCCGGCAGGGAGGAGCACGTGCTCCTCGCCCGGCTGACCGTGGATCAGGCCCCGGGCACGCGGCCCGTCTTCCTCTTCTGCGGCCAGACCGCGATCACCAACCAGGCCGCCACCCGCTATCTCGCCCGCAACCACGAGCGCCTGGCCCGCAAGCACGGCAACCACACCTTCGTGCTGCTGCTGAAGGTGGTGAACTCGCAGGCCTACGGCCCGGACGTGGTCGAGCTGGTCGCGGACGTGACCCGGGCGGCCCAGGCGCCGGCTCCCGCGGCCACCTCTTCCCGTGCCTCGCATCGCGCGTCGTAGGGTGCTGCGCGTTTCAATGATTGTTACTTTCACGTAACTTACCGACGGGTTACCTGCGGTAAGCAGCTGAGGTTACCGTCGGGTCACTTTGCACTTGGACGAGTGAGGAGTGACCCATGGGACTCCATCGCAAGGCCCTGCGTACGACTGCCGTGGGCGCCGTCTCCGCGACCCTGGTCGCCGGAAGCGCCCTCGGGCTCGCCCCCGCCGCCCAGGCGGCCCCGAACAACGTCCGCTTCGTCGACATCACCGGCGACGGCGGCACGATCCTGAAAGCGAACGTCGTCACGCCCGCGGGCGCCGGCTCCGGCCGCCACCCGCTGCTGGTGCTGCCGACGAGCTGGGCCACGCCGCAGATCGAGTACCTCGCACAGGCCCACAAGCTCGCCGACGCGGGCTACGTCGTCGTCACGTACAACACCCGCGGCTTCTGGCAGTCCGGCGGCCACATAGAGGTCGCCGGGCCGCCCGACATGGCCGACGCGTCCAAGGTCATCGACTGGGCGCTCGCCCACACCCCCTCCGACGCCGGGCGGATCGGCATGGCGGGCGTCTCCTACGGCGCCGGCATCAGCCTGCTCGCCGCCGCGCACGACAAGCGGATCAGGGCCGTCGCCGCGCTCAGCGGCTGGGCCGACCTGATCGGCTCGATCTACTCCGGCCGCACCCAGCACTCCCAGGCCGCCGCCCTGCTGCGGGGCACCGGGCAGATCACCGGGCGGCCCAGCGCCGAACTCCAGCAGGTGTTCGACGACTTCTTCGCCTCCAACCTGGAGAAGGAGCCGGAGCTGATCGCCTGGGGGAAGAAACGTTCCCCTGCCGCCTTCTTCAACCGGATCAACGACAACGGCGCCGCGATCATGCTGGCCAACGCCTGGGGAGACACCATCTTCCCGCCCAACCAATACGCGGACTTCTACGAGAAGCTCACCGTCCCCAAGAGACTCGCCCTGCGCCCCGGCGACCACGCGACCGCGGAGGCCACCGGACTGCTGGGCCTGCCCAACGACGTGTGGACCGACACCGAGCGCTGGTTCGACCACCACCTCCGGGGCGTGGACAACGGCGTCGACCGCGAGCAGCCGGTCCGCCTCAAGGCCCGTACGGGCGGCGGCTACGAGGGCTACCCGGACTGGAAGTCGGTCGCCGCGACCAGCCGGAAGATCGACCTCGCCGGCTCGGCCACGATCCGAACGAACGTCAACTCGGGAGCGGACGGCGGAGTCGTCCTCCTGTCCAGCATCCTCGACCAGATCGCCCAGTTGCCCCCGACGGCCTCGATCCCCCTGCTGCCACGCCGCTGGGCCGCCGTGTGGCAGTCCGGGAAGTACGCCACCCCCCAGCGAGTGCGGGGCACGGCGAAGCTGCACACGACCCTCACTGCGACCGAGGGGAGCGGAACCCTCGTCGCCCACCTCTACGACGTGGGCCCGCTCGGCCTCGGCAAGCTGGTCAGCCACGCGCCGTACACCTTCCACGGGCGCACGCCCGGAAAGCCCTTCGGCGTCGACCTGGAGCTGTTCTCCACGGCCTACGACGTCCCGGCAGGGCACCGGCTCGCCCTGGTCGTCGACACGGTCGACCCGCTCTACATCGAGCACAACCCGTCCGGCGCGCGGCTGACCTTCTCCTCACCGGCGAACGACCCGTCGTACGTGTCGATTCCGCTGCGCGAGCAGTGATCTCCGGCCGCTGCCGGACGGGCCTGGCTCGGGGTGCCGCTGCCCCTGCGGCCGAACGACCGCGGGGGGAGCACCCATCACGGGGCTGAACGGCACATCGTAGTCGAGACCGGGGCGCGACGAGTCTGCCGGCCATGAGCCGCGGGACCCGGGGCGCGAGGCAGTACGGGGTGAAGGGCCCCCCGCACACGCCGGGCGCGATCGCGGCCTTCGAAAGGCCGCGTTCGATGGCGTTCGCACACGGTGAACGCGGACAAGGCGCGGGGCACACGCTCGCTGGGCGGATCGACGGCCATGCTCTCCCCCACTCAACTCTCGGCCGTGTCGTGGCTGCCGCAAAGTATCCAGGCGGGCGAGGAGTTGACACCCGACACGCCCTCTCGGGCATTAGCCGTATTTACCGCATTTGCCAGCGATTGCCCCATCCGGCTCAGGACTCGGCGACCTCCGCGTACAGCTGGGAGAGCTCGGGCACACCGCTGGCGGCCCACTCCTGGCCCGCCGCCACGACATCGAACTCCCGCCCGGAATCGAGCCGCACCACCGGCTGACCGTCCGGCCAGATCTCCCAGGCCGCGCCGGGGACCGTGCGCACGATCACCGTGCCCAGGTACAGACCGGCGTCGTTGCCCAGCCAGGGCAGGATCTCCTCGTCGTCCCGCCAGCGCGGCAGCAGCTGGTCGAGCGCCTCCAACGAGTCCACGGTGTCGTCGAGTTGGACGCCCACCCGGCCCGCCTGGGAACGGAGGAGCTCGCACTCGGCCAGGAGTTCGGCGATGCCCTCGGGGTCGAAGACCCCGGGCCTCCGGCGTCGGTGGCCCAGGAAAGGGATGTTCATACCTCCAGCCTGTCATTCGCACCCGCGTGCGCACCACAGGCGCGCGGACGGCCGTATCCGGTCGTCCGGGCGGTTTCACACCGTGTTCGCGCACGGTCCGTTGACCCACCACCGCCCTCTCCCTAGCTTCAGGATCATGGCTTCACCCATGTCCCGTCGCGGCGCAGAGCAGGAGGGTCGCTCGGTACGCCGAGGTGTCCGGGGGTTCGCGGTCGTCCTCGTACTGATCGCCTCCGTGCTTCCGGTGGCGTCGGCGCAGGCCGAGCACGACGACCGGGCGGCGCCGCTGCCGCTGGAGCGGCTGTTCGACAACACCGCCGTGAGCGACGCCGGCAACCCCGCCGCGGCCGACTTCGACGGCGCGGGAGCCTCCCTGTCCGCCGAGGACCTCACGGCCGCCGGCTGGACCCCGGGCCGGGCGCTCACCGTCCAGGGCGCCACACTGACCTGGCCGGACCGGGTCGCGGGCCTGCCCGACAACGTGCGGGCGAACGGCCAGAGCGTGGCAGTGGCCGGCCAGGGCGACGCACTCGCGTTCCTGGTCGCGAGCACGTCAGGCGCCGACCTCACCGCCTCCGGCACGGTCACCTACGCCGACGGCACTGTCTCCTCCTACGCGCTCACCGCCCCCGACTGGCGGCGCGGCGCGCTCGCCACCAAGGCGGTGGCGCTGCCGCACGTGAACACGCCCTCCGGCCCGCTCGCCGAGAAGGCGCGGCTGTACGTCGTGACCGTGCCGGCCGACGCGGCACGGTCCGTCGCCTCGGTGCAGCTGCCCCTCGCCCCCGACCTGCATGTCTTCGCCCTGTCGGTGCGCGCCGCCACGACCGGCTGGACGGGCGCCTGGGCCGCGGCGACCTCCGGCTATCCGGCCGTGGGCCCGTGGACCGACCGAACGCTGCGGCTGGTGGTCCACACGTCGGTGGGCGGGCCCGGGGTGCGGCTGCGGTTCGACAACACCTTCGCCGCGGCGCCGGTACGGATCGGCGCCGCGACGGTGGCCGTGCAGGAGACGGGCGCCGCGGCCCAGGCGACGCCGGTGCGGCTGACCTTCGGCGGGGCGGCGGACGCCGAGATTCCGGCAGGGGCACAGGCGTACAGCGATCCGCTCGCCTCCGACGTGCCCGCCGGTGCCGATCTGCTGGTCAGCTTCCATCTGCCCGGCCCGGTCGCGGCGGCGCCCGTGCACCGCCTCGCACAGCAGCGGTCGTACCTGAGCGAACCCGGTGACCACACCGCCGACGGCGCGGCCACCGCGTACACCGGCGTCCTGACGAACTGGCCGCTGCTGACCGGTGTGGACGTGGCCGGCGGTCCGGGGTCGGTGGTGGTGATCGGCGACTCGATCACCGACGGCGACAGGTCGACCGTGGACGCCAACCGGCGCTGGCCCGACGTGCTGGCGGGGCGGCTGCGGGCGCAGAGCGCGGTGCCGCGGTACGGCGTGCTCAACCAGGGCATCGCGGGCAACAGCGTGATCGCCGACCGCTATCCCGGCGACGGGGTCTCCACGGACTCGGCCGGGGTGAGCGCGCTGCACCGGCTGGACCGGGACGTGCACGCCCAGACCTCGGTGCGCGCGGCGATCGTCCTGGAGGGCATCAACGACCTGCTGGCGGGCCGGAGCGCGCGGACGCTGACAGCGGGGCTGGAGGAGATCGCCGACCGGGCGCACGCGCGCGGGCTGCGGGTGCTGGTGGCCACCCTCCTGCCGTGCGGCGGCGAACCCCGCTGCACCGCCGCCCTGGAGACCGAGCGGACCGCGGCGAACGCCTGGATCCGGCAGAACGACGTCTTCGACGGCGTGCTCGACTTCGACGCCGCGGTACGGGACCCGGCGCAGCCGTCGCGGATGCTGCCGGCGTACGACAGCGGCGACCACCTGCATCCGGGCGACGCGGGGCTGGCGGCGATGGCCGAGTCGGTGGATCTGACACTGCTGTGACGCACCCGCCCGGCGGGCGGCGCTAGACCTCCAGGTCTACCACCACGGGCGCGTGGTCCGAGGCGCCCTTGCCCTTGCGCTCCTCGCGGTCCACGTAGGCGTCCTTGACCGCGTTCGCGAACGGCTTGTTGCCGTAGACCAGGTCGATCCGCATACCGCGGTTCTTGGGGAAGCAGAGCTGGCGGTAGTCCCAGTACGTGTACGGGCGGTCGTACTTCAGGGGGCGCGGGACGACGTCGGACAGGCCCGTCTCGCGCAGGGAGGCGAGCGCGGCGCGCTCGGCGGGGGTGACGTGGGTCAGGCCCTCGAAGGCGGCCACGTCGTAGACGTCGTCGTCCGTCGGCGCCACGTTGAAGTCGCCGAGCACCGCGAAGGGGCGGGTGCCGCCCGCGTCGCCTGCGACGGTCGCCTTCAGCGCCTCGAGCCACTGGAGCTTGTAGGCGTAGTGGGCGTGGTCGACCTCACGTCCGTTCGGCACGTAGACCGACCAGACGCGGACCGGGCCGCAGGTCGCCGCGATGGCGCGGGGCTCCGTCGCACCGTCGTACCCGGTGTCGCCGGGCAGGCCCCTGACCACGTCCGCGATGCCGAGCCGGGAGAGCACCGCCACGCCGTTCCACCGGCCGGTGGCGTGCACCGCGGCCTCGTAGCCCAGGTCACGGAGCTGGTCGTACGGGAACTGCTCCTCGGCGACCTTGGCCTCCTGCAGGCACAGCACGTCCGTGCCGCTGTTCTCCAGCCAGGCCAGCAGGCGGGGCAGACGGGCGGTGATCGAGTTCACGTTCCAGGTCGCGATGCGCATGTCTCACAACCTACCGGGCGGGTCCGACAACGCGTCCCGCCCGCCCGCCGTCACAGCTGGGCGGACTCGCCCGGCGTCAGCCGCAGGTGTTCGGAGCCGCCGAGGGCGCCGATCTGCCGGTCGTAGATCGGGCGGGCCAGGTCGGTGAGCAGGGCGTCGTGGACGTCGTACGCCCGCCGCGGCTCGACCTCACGGACGTAGTCGATCACCTCGGAGATCTTGCTCCAGGGGGCCATGACCGGCAGCAGCAGCGTCTCCACCGGGTGGCCGGGCACGGTGAGGGCGTCGCCGGGGTGGAAGACGCCGCCGTCGACCAGGTAGCCGACGTTGGTGATGCGCGGGATGTCCGGGTGGATCACGGCGTGCAGCTCGCCGTGCACCTGGACGTCGAAGCCCGCGGCGGTGAACGTGTCGCCGTGGCCGACGGTGTGCACGCGGCCCGGGAACGCCGCCGAGATCTTGTCCGCGACGGACTTCAGCGTCCAGATCTCGGCGGCCGGGTTGCCCTCCAGGGCCGTGCGCAGCCGCTCCTCGTCGAAGTGGTCGGCGTGCTCGTGTGTGACGAGGATCGCCTCGGCGCCCGCCGCGGCGTCCGTCTCGCTGAACCCGCCCGGGTCGAGGACGAGCGTCCGGCCGTCCTTCTCCAGACGGACGCAGGCGTGCGTCTTCTTGGTGAGCTTCATGCGGTCCATCCTGCCCGGGGTGTGCGGCGGATGCTCGTGGCGGGGCTCACTCGTGGGGCGTGGTCTCCTCCCGGATGACCTGCTGGGCGACCTTGAACGCGCTGTTCGCCGCCGGCACGCCGCAGTAGACGGCCGCCTGGAGCAGCACCTCCCTGATCTCGGCCGGTGTGAGGCCGTTGCGCAGGGCGGCGCGGGTGTGGAAGGCGAGCTCGTCCAGGTGACCGCCTGCGATCAGGGCGGTGAGGGTGATGCAGCTGCGGGTACGGCGGTCCAGGCCCGGCCGGTCCCAGACCTCGCCCCAGGCGTAGCGGGTCACGAAGTCCTGGAAGTCGCCGGAGAACTCGTCGGCCTGCGCCAGCGCCCTGTCCACGTGCGCGTCGCCGAGCACCTCGCGCCGCACCTTGATCCCGGCGTCGTAGGGGTCCGGCCGCCCGTCCGCCTGCGGGTCGGCGACGGGCGGCGCGATCTCGGCGACGGGCGTGGCCTGCGGGGGCGGCGGAGCGGCCAGGACCGGTTTGACCGGGGCCGCCTGGATGGCCATCTGGCCGGTGGCGTCGAACGCGGGCTGCCAGGCGGTGGAGAAGTGTGTGACCAGCAGGTCCGTGACGGCGGCCGGCTGCTCGACGGGCACCAGGTGCGAGGCTCCGGGTACGACGGCCAGGCGGGCGTCAGGAATCCCGGCGACCAGGGTGCGGGCCTCGGCGGGGCCGGTGACCTGGTCCTCCGAGCCGACCAGGACCAGCGTGGGCACGCCGACCCGGCCGAGTTCGTGCCGTACGTCGAAGGTGGCGAGAGCCTCGCAGTCGGCGATGTAGCAGCCGGGGTCGGTGGTGCGCACCATCTGCACGGCCCACTCGGTGATCGCGGGCTGGGCGGCGGCGAAGCCGCCCGTGAACCAGCGGTCGGGCGCGCTGCGGGCGATCGGGTCGAGCCCGTTCGACCGTACGATCACACCGCGCCGGCGGAACTCGTCGGCGGTGCCGAAGCGGGGCGAGGTGGCGATCAGCGCGAGCGAGGCGAGCCGCTGGGGGTGGCGCAGGGCCAGCTCGACGCCGACCGCGCCGCCGAGGGCGCAGCCCGCGTAGCCGAAGCGGTGCACGCCCAGACTGTCGAGGGTGGCGAGCAGCCGGGCGGTGAGATCGCCGACGGAGCCCGCGGGGTGGGCGGGGGCGCCGCCGTGCCCGGGCAGGTCGAACCGGAAGACGCGCCACTGCTTCATCAGCTCCGGGACCTGCCGGTCCCACATGTGCCATGTGGTACCCAGGGAGGGACCCAAGATCAGGACGGGAGCCTCTTCTGGCCCGTCAAAGCGGTATTGCAGGGTGTTCGACGGTGTCTCACTCACGCCCCAGACCCTCTCACGTCTCACAAAATCTCACACGGCCAGGTGAACCCGGCGGCTCGTGACCCTCGCGGCGCGGCACGCCCGACAACCGTGAATACCCTGATGAGCTCCGCGAGCGCGTGATCCGCGAGGTCCGTGCCACCGGTCGGCCGATCGCCCACGTCGCGAAGGACCTGGGCATCCACAAGAGGCCCTGCGCGGCTGGGTCCGCCAGGCCGAGGCCGACCGCGGCGAACGCGACGATCGGCTGACCACCGCCGAACAGGACGAGCTCCGGCAACTGCGTGAAGAAGTGCCCGAGTTGAGGCGGGCGAACGAGATCCTCAAAGCCGCCGGCGTTCTTTTCCCACAAGCCGCCCTGGGTCGAATGCGGCGATGTAGACGGCGTCGTCAGCGACCAAGGGGGCCGTACTGATGCGTCGGGACACCTGAGTGTCAAACAACGGGTGTCCCTTTTGCCCGTCCCAGGCCAGCGCCCGGCCGCCCCCGTAGTCAGATGAACCGTCGCGCGACGGTAAGGGCTCGGCATCCCGAAGCCGGGATGCCGAGCCCCCCTTACCGGGGCGCGATCAGGCGGGGCGGATGTTCTCCGCCTGCGGGCCCTTCTGGCCCTGCGTGACGTCGAACTCGACCTTCTGGCCCTCCTGCAGCTCGCGGTAGCCCTGGCTGGCGATGTTGGAGTAGTGGGCGAAGACGTCGGGGCCGCCGCCCTCCTGCTCGATGAAGCCGAAGCCCTTCTCGCTGTTGAACCACTTCACTGTGCCCTTGGCCATGACTGTCTCCTTTGAGGGAAACCGGGCACGCACCCTGCGCGACCGGGAGGTGATCGCCCTGGTCCGGAGAGGCGCTGAACAGCAAGAACGCCCGTGAGGCGATCACGGGCGAACGGAACTTCGGAACCACGACTGCTGATCACAACGCTATAACGGCATGACGGAAGCCGCCAGCGAAAACGCGCCGGCATCCGGCCCGGAACGAAGGGCTGGATCGCCCGTGAGGCTCGGCCGATGGTGATCAAGCAGATTCACGCCCTCTTCCGCACAAGGCTGCGGCGAGGCATGACCTCTCCCCGCCGCCGGCTGTTCTCCGGGTGGACCCCACCGGTCATGCGCGCCGAAGCCACCCGAGTCTCGACTGCTGCGAGTGGACCAGTGTCGAGGCCCGCCGGGAGGCAGCGCACGTCGCAAAAGCACGACAGGGTGCACGAGATCTTCTCCAGCACCGGGCGAACGGTTCGGCCACGGAAGGTGGTACCGCTTTCACCGCTCCCTGTCCCCGGTCGCCGGCGTGATCCGATCGTGCCGAGGCACGCTGCGGGTGCCCCGCTCAGTCGGGAGAGCAGATCGCACAGGCAATGGATCACCCTGTCCCGCTCTCCGGGTACCGTCAGGGTATGAGTCATCCGCACCCCGAGCTGAAAGCCGCCCCGCCCCTTCCTGAAGGAGGGCTGCGGGTCATCGCCCTGGGTGGCCTGGGTGAGATCGGCCGCAACATGACCGTCTTCGAGCACGCGGGCAAGCTGCTCATCGTCGACTGCGGCGTACTGTTCCCCGAGGAGACCCAGCCCGGCGTGGACGTGATCCTGCCGGACTTCACCTCGATCCGCGACCGGCTGGACGACATCGTGGCCGTGGTCCTCACCCACGGCCACGAGGACCACATCGGCGGCGTGCCGTACCTGCTGCGCGAGCGGTCCGACCTTCCCGTCGTCGGCTCCAAGCTGACGCTGGCGTTCCTGGAGGCCAAGCTCAAGGAACACGGCATCCGGCCGCGCACGGTGCGGGTGCGGGAGGGCGACCGGCGTGGCTTCGGGCCCTTCGACTGCGAGTTCGTGGCGGTCAACCACTCCATCCCCGACAGCCTCGCGGTCGCGATCCGCACCCGGGCCGGGATGGTGCTGCACACCGGCGACTTCAAGATGGACCAGTTCCCTCTCGACGACCGCATCACCGATCTGCGCGCCTTCGCCCGCCTCGGCGAGGAGGGCGTGGACCTGTTCCTCACCGACTCCACCAACGCCGAAGTACCCGGCTTCACCACCTCCGAGCGAGAGCTGAACCCGGCGATCGAGCAGGTGATGCGCACCGCGCCGCGCCGGGTCATCGTCTCCAGCTTCGCCAGCCACGTGCACCGCATCCAGCAGGTCCTGGACGCCGCCCACCAGCACGGCCGTAAGGTCGCCTTCGTCGGCCGGTCGATGGTCCGCAACATGGGCATCGCCCGTGACCTGGGCTATCTGAAGGTCCCCTCCGGTCTGGTCGTGAGCACGAAGGAGTTGGAGAAGCTTCCGGATCACAAGATCGCTCTGGTGTGCACCGGCTCCCAGGGCGAACCGATGGCCGCGCTGTCACGGATGGCCAACCGCGACCACATGATCCGCATCGGCAAGGACGACACCGTCCTGCTCGCCAGCTCCCTCATCCCCGGCAACGAGAACGCCATCTACCGGGTGATCAACGGACTCACCCGGTGGGGCGCCCACGTGGTCCACAAGGGCAACGCCAAGGTGCACGTCTCCGGACACGCCAGCGCAGGCGAACTCGTCTACTGCTACAACATCGTCAAGCCCCGCAACGTCATGCCCGTGCACGGCGAATGGCGCCATCTGCGGGCCAACGGCGACCTCGCCATCCGTACAGGTGTCGACCCCGACCGGGTCGTCATCGCCGAGGACGGCGTCGTCGTCGATCTGGTCGACGGGCGCGCATCCATCACCGGCAAGGTCCCCGCCGGCAACGTCTACGTGGACGGCATGGAGGTCGGCGGCGCGACCGAAGCGTCCCTCAAGGACCGCCTCACCCTCGCCGCCGAAGGCGTGGTCACGGTGGTGGCGATCGTCGACGCGGACACCGGCGCACTCGCCGAGGCCCCCGACTTCCTGGCCCGGGGCTTCGTCCACGACGACGCCACCTTCGAGCCGGTCATCCCCGTCATCGAGAAGACCCTGGCCACCGCAGCTGAGGAAGGCGTCGGGGACGCCCGCCAACTCGAACAACTCGTCGCCCGCGCCGTGGCGAACTGGGCGTTCCGCACCCACCGCCGCAAGCCCCTCATCATCCCCGTCATCATCGACGCCTGAGCCGCGGCCCGGCAGCACGTCCGCGGTTCCGGTGGCGGCCCCGCGAGCATCGAGGTCGGGCACGCCCGGACCGGACGGTGGCGAAGCCGCCGGGCTCGACGAGGCGGATCGCCTCGCCGTGAGCGGCCGGCAGGTCCGCGAGGGAGTCGGTGTTGCGGGCGACGGCCCTGTCGCCGCGCTCCAGGGCCGCCTGCGCAAACTCGCGGCCGAAGCGCGGGAGGAACCCGTGACATGGCGGCCATGCACCCCGCTCAGGTGTCGCACCAGATCGGACAGCGTTCAACCGGGGCAGGTCGGCACCCGCACGTCGTGGCTGGGCACGGAGGCGACCGCTGCCCGGAGCGCGACCGTCTGTGCGTCGTTCAGCCGCAGCAGGACGTCCAGTTCGGCGGCGCCACCGACCCGAGCCAACCGCATCTGGGCCATTCCCCCAGGCGAGTCCTCCGGCTACGCCCCGCCCGCGACGCGCGCACGGGCATACGCACGTCGCGGGCCACAGCACGGGATGGTTGAGTCGACTGCGCGAGTGCCGGTGAAGCGGTCAGATCGCGGGACTCATCGACTCAGCCGCCGCTCTTGCGCCTGAACGACCGCTGACTCGCAGCCGGGCCGTGTGCCGAACGCACCTTCGATGCATAGGACTTGGCGGCAACATCAGCGGCATCCGCCTGCGCACCGCGCTTGCGCGCCAGGGCTTCGCGGAACTTGCGCTTGAGGTCGTAGTTGCCGTCGCTGTCCGGCTCCAGAGGGGACGTCCCGGGGGCAGCCGGCTCCGAACCTTCCGTAGATACGGGCTCTGCGGTCATGGTGACCTCCTGGGTTCGGGGGGGGTGGGCAAGCACAGCTTGTCATGCTGGGCGCAGTTCGAGGCGCCGGCAACATCATCCTGGGCCGTTTCGGCGGGCATCCCTCTCGCGGCCACAGGCGTTGACTTCGTAGGTGAGGCGCACAGGACGGCTTCGGGCCGGGCCCGAGGGTTGTCGATCCCGTGGCCAGGCTGCCAAGGCAACGACTCTCAGCCGTTGCGACGCACGAGGGCGGCCCTGCGGGCCTCGGCGAGCTTGCGGGCCTCGCCCGCCTTCCGGGACTTGCCGCCGGCGCCGCGGGAGGTGCCCTTGCTGGTGCCGAGGCCGCGGAAGGCAGCGTTGGTGTTCTTGGGCCGGGGGGCGGCGGGCTCGCCGTCGAGCGGGATCCCGGAGGGAGTCTTGGCGCCGGTGATCCGGCTCAGCTCCGCCTCGCCCGAGCGCACCTTGGTGACGGTCGGCTCGATGCCGGCCCCGGCCATCATGCGGCTCGTCTCACGGCGCCGGCCCGCCGGCACGAGCGTGACCACGCTGCCGGACTCACCGGCGCGGGCGGTGCGGCCCGCCCGGTGCACATAGTCCTTGGCATCGGTGGGCGGGTCGACGTTGACCACGAGATCGAGGTCGTCGACGTGCAGGCCACGGGCCGCGACATCGGTCGCCACCAGAGCGGTGATCTGGCCGTTCTTGAACTGCGCCAGAGTCCGTGTGCGCTGTGGCTGGGACTTGCCGCTGTGCAGGGCCCCGGCGTGCACCCCGCTGACCCGCAGATGCCGGGTGAGCTGGTCGACGGCGTGCTTGGTGTCGAGGAACAGCAGTACGCGGCCGTCGCGGGCCGCGATCTCCGTGATGACGGCGTAGCGGTCAGGGCCGTGGACGACCAGCACGTGGTGCTCCATCGTCGTGACGGTGCCCACGGCCGGGTCGACCGAGTGGACGATGGGGTCGTGGAGGTAGCGGCGGACCAGTTGATCGACGTCGCGATCGAGAGTGGCCGAGAAGAGCATCCGCTGACCGTCGGCGTGCACCTGTTCGAGCACGTCGGCAACCTGCGGCAGGAATCCCAGGTCGCACATCTGGTCGGCCTCGTCCAGCACGGTGATTCTCACCCGTCCCAGGCGGCAGGCGTTGCGCTCGATCAGGTCGTGCAGGCGTCCGGGGGTGGCGACGACCACCTCGGCTCCCTGGCGCAGCGCGGCGACCTGCCGACCGATCGACGTTCCGCCGACGACCGCGGCGATCCGCAGCCGCAGTGCCTCGGCGTACGGCGCCAGCGCCTGGGTGACCTGTTGGGCCAGCTCCCGGGTAGGCACCAGGATCAGAGCAAGGGGCTGCTTCGGTTCCGCGCGCCGCCCGGCCGTCCGTGCGAGTAGCGGCAGGCCGAAGGCGAGCGTCTTGCCTGATCCGGTGCGCCCGCGTCCCAGGATGTCGCGCCCCTCCAGGGCATCGGGCAGTGTGGCTGCCTGGATCGGAAAGGGTTCGCGCACCCCGAGTTCGCTCAGTGTCCGCAGCACCTCCGTCGGCAGTTCCAGACCGGCGAAGGTGACGGCCGGGAGCAGCGCCGGGGTCGTTGTCCCAGGCTGGGCGGGACTGCCGTGGGCGATGCCGGAGCCATTGGGGTGCTTCATGGAACAGCCTTCCGCAAGGGAACGTACCGAGGAAGGCCCGGCAGGTTTGAACAGCCCACGCACGAGCCGGACGGAACAGACGGAATCGCCCACCGCGACGACCACGCAAACGCGTGACACTAGCACACGGCATAACCTCGCGCCACTGATACCGATTGCCCCTGTGTGCGGGTGCCGGCAGCGGGTCGGCCTGGAACAACCGTTCCCCTTGAAGAACGGCCCCGCCCCACGGGGGGCTGTCGAGCCACGCATCGAGCACGGGATCCGGCTCCCGTGGCCGACCGGGAGGACCGGCATTGCCGTTCACTGCCCGAGGAGTTCCCGGACCATCGGCTGATGCTCGCGTCACCGGGCGAGGTCACGACCCCTGTGACGGTCCGGGAACTACTCCTGCGAGCCCTGGAAGAACACCCCGCCGAGGGCATCGCGGCAGACCGCTGGCGCAGGCGATCACGGCGCCGGGGCAGAGGAGACCACACGCACGGTGCGCGCGGCGTCCAGCGGCTCCTGCAGACCGGCCACCACGCAGCGAAGCCGGTGCCTCGCCAACCGGCACACCGCGTCATCCCGAGGGAATGCGGAACTCGAATGCGGGACGGTCCCACGGCACGGCGGGCGGGTTCGCAAACGCGGTCCCGGTCCGCACCGCGCCGACACGGTGGTAGAAGTCCTCGGCGGGAAGATGCGACACGACCATGACACGGTCGAGCCCGGCGGCACGGGCCTCGGACTGCATGTGCGCCACGAGCAGCCGTCCAATACCCCGTCCTTGCACGTCGTCGGCAACGAACAGCAGGTCGAGCTCCGGCGGAGCAAGGACGAGGGAGTAGAACCCGAGGACCCGGTCTCCCTGCCCGTCGGCGCCGACGGCCACAAAGGCGCGGTGGGCCTCAATGTAATCAGGACCGACCCGGTAGCCCGCGACTGCGGATGCGTACTTACCCTCGTAGGCGCCTGAGCCACGCACGAGCCGCGTGAGCCGTTTGGCATCCCGCGCAACGGCCCTCCGTATCGTGACCGGCTGGCCGATCGGGGAAATGCGTGAACTCACCGGGAGAGTATGTCGCACCGGAGCGTGCCGCCGTGCGGCGGGTCGGCTGCGCGGGCAGGATTCCTGCACCGCTCCCGGGAACCGTCTGCCCAGGCCCCGACCGACCAGAGATTTGCGTCAGCAAAGGGATGTGTCCTGGCTGATGGCACCAAGTCCCTGGGGCGTGTGTTGCGCGTCGGCCGTAACGCGTGCCGTCGCTGTGCCCTTGCTTCGGGTGGCTCCCAGGAGGACAAAAACGAGGGCGACGGCGCCCGCGCCGGCGTTGTAACCCGAGGGTCTCTGCAACTGTGCCAGGCCGTGCCCAGTGAGGGACCCAAGATCAGTACTGGGCGTCTTCCCGCCCGTCAAGGCGGTATTGCAGGGTGTTCGGTGGTGTCTCGTTCACCCGTCAGACCCTTCCACCGGAGTCCGCAGACTTCTGCCGGCCGTGGGTTCTCCCTTGCGTGCCGTACGCGGATTGTCACGTGCTGGGCCACATTCGTGTACACCGGCCGACGCGTCACGGCTCGATTCAGAGCGCCCTTCAGTCGCTAATGGTCTCGGTCCGGATGCGGCCCGGGCGCTGCCCGGAACGGACAGTGCGTTCTGTTCCGTGTGTTCCGTGCACGTCGACGGCCTCGGCCTCCTGGGCCGGGTTGCCGCTCCACCACGCACGGGCGGGTACCTCCTCGCCCTTCATCAGGAAGGAATCGGCGGCGAGTTGGGCCCGGTCGCCCACGATGGTCCCGTAGTGGACGAACGCGCCGACCCCGAGGGTCACACCGGCGCCGATGGTGATGCGGTCGGACTTGAAGGCGCCGTCCTCCTGCGAGTGGCACTGGACGACCGTCCCGGCGTTGAGGGTGCATCCGTCGCCGATGCTGACGAGGGTCCGCTCGATCAGCGAGCAGCCGTCGTCGAAGACCCGGCGGCCGATCCTGACGCCCAGCAGCCGCCAGATCAGGGCCTTGAACGGGGTGCCGTTGAAGACCTGCATGTACCGGTGAGTAGTCAGCTTCCAGAAGCGCTCGTGCCGCCAGAAGGACGGGTCGTAGATCGAGCAGTACAGCGGCTTCAGCGGCTGCCGGGCGGTGATGACCCGCTCGACCAAGGCGAAGAAGCCGACGGTGAACGACACGCTGACCAGGCCCGCCAGGGCGAACACCACCGCGCCGAAGCGGTGGTAGAGGTCCACCGCGGCCGTCGCGACAAGCACGAACACGAAGAAGTGGAACCAGTGCATCAGCAGGAACAGGCAGGCTGTCAGCGCGTTGTGCCGGTTCTTGGCGGCGAGGCGGCGGCGCAGCTCGTCACCCGTGGCGAGGTGGTCGAACTGACTGTCACGGAACACGGTCCGCGGGATCTCGAAGCTGGGTGAGCCCAGCAGGCCGACGCCTTCGCGGACGGGCCCGTCGACGGGGACCATGACCTTCGTCGCGAGCAGGCAGTTGTCGCCGATCCGGGCACGAGCGGGATAGGCGATGTTGTTCCCGAGGAAGCTGTTCGTCCCGATCTCGGCCCCGGAGTACCGGAAGGACGCGCTGGAGAAGTCGGCGTTGATGACAGACAGGCCGTCGGCCACCATGGTGCCGGTGCCCACATGGGTCAGGTACGGGGTGTCGTGTTTGACCAGCGAGCCGAAGTTCGACCCCGTCTGCCGCACCCGGCGCAGGTCGTATCCGACCGACCGCAGGTAGTGCACGATCGCTGAGCTGTCGCCGAACAGCAGGACGAGGAACCTGATGTTGGTCAGCCTCACGACCGCCCGCTGGATGCTGTGGTGAAAGCCGCACAGGTGATAGACCCTGCCCGGCTTTATCACCATGGAGAGCAGGCGAGGCAACGTGCTCACCATGACGAGGAGCGCGAGCAGACCACCGAGGAAGGCCATCTGGGAAGCGATCAGCGCCTCCAGAAGGAACTTCCAGCTCGTGAAGGTCAGCGGTCCGGCCGTCACCACCGCGTTGAGCTGCGGCACGACGGTCAGCACCATCGTGACGCCGGCCAGCGTCAGCGGGAGGTACAGCAGCAGGACGGCCAGCAGTTCCCACAGTCCGTAGAGGAACCGGCGCAGGGTTCCGCACGGCGCGGGCTCGACGGCCCGGAAATCGGTGCTCGTCGGCCGGGCCGGCGTCCCGTGCCAGGACTCACCTGCGGGCACCGACTGCCCGGAATGCAGCGAGGAAGCGTGCCCCAGCTGGGCATCGTCGCCCATCGACGTCCCGATGTCGACGACCGCCTGCTCGCCGATAGTCACGTCGGCGCCGAGCGTGACCGGGCCCGTCTCGATCCAGCCGTCATGCGCCCGGTAACCGGACATGAACACGTCCTTGCGGACGACCGTGCCCTCGCCTATGGAGATCAGATCGGCGCAGACAGGGACGTTGCGCGTGAGGATCGTGACGCCTCCGCCGATGCGCGCGCCGAGAGCCCTCAGGAACACCACGTACAGCGGTGATCCCATGAACAGGCGCACCGGACTGATGCGTATGAGGGTTCTGACACACCAGAAACGCAAGTAGCCAAGGCTCCACACGGGGACCCTGCGGGCGCTGAAACGGCCGATGACTGTCCACTTGGCCACGACGGGCAGCGCACAGAGCACCAGGAACCCCGCCGCTCCGAAGAGAACGGCCCGCAGATACGCGCCGGCCACGCCTGAAGCGGCCTCGATCCACTCGTAGCCGCGGATGGCGGCCACGGCACCCGCGCAGGTGAAGCCGAGGAAGACCAGCAGCTGCGTCGCGCCGCACAGCACCTGGTGCCATACACCGGCCGGCGGTGTTCCCGATTCACCGGCCGAGGCGTCATCCTGCGCCGGAAGAGTCGGCGACGGCCTCGACGGATCCGGCGAAGCGGTGTCCGTGAGCGAGGCGGCCAGGTTCTGGATCGTGGAGTGCTGATAGATGTCCTTCATCGACACGGAGGGCAGATCGTCCCGCTTGCGCACCCGCGCACAGAACTGCGCCATCACCAACGAATCCGCACCCAGATCCGTGAAGAAGTGACCATCGACCGGCACCCGCTCCACGAGCAACACGCCCGCCAGCACCTCCGCCAGCTGCGCCTCGGTGCCGGCCGCTGCCGCATGCGAGTCGCTGGTGTCCTCACCGCCGTCGTAGATCATGAGAGCTCCCTCTGGTCATCCCGGCCGGCGCCACGGGCTTCCGCAACCGACGCTGCGAGGGAAGCAGACCGCGCGAACACTGCCTGATCGGACTCCATCACTCAGAGCAACGCCGCACCAGGTATACACCGGACTCAACGTACCATCCCAAAATGGACGAATTCCCCGCCGAATGGCGTGGGTTTGCACCACCGATCCGCAAAGGAATCCGGCCGGCGACGGGGCCTTTGGGTCGACGGGGGCCTTTTGAATGAGTGAACAGCGCATGTCCGCACGGATTCTCGCCATCCGGCAGGACGAGGTGGGCTGCGGCCCGCGCGAGAAGCGGCTGCACAGGTCCGGTTCCTGGAGGCGGCTGCCGGCGGGCTGCCCGTGGTAGGCGGACCACCTCAGGGTCGATCACGGTCTGCCCGCCCGCGACCCGGTCCAGCGCGTCAAGGAAGCCGGCCGATGTCGTCCGCGCGGGAGACGAAGCGGGCCTCACCGTCGTGCACGCGGCACAGGAACGCGCCGCCGTCCTCGGCGGCCTCGAAGTACTGGCCGCCGGCGTCGAAGCTGACGCGGCGGGTGATGCCCTGCCAGGGGCGGCGCAGCAGTTCCGAGCGGAGGGCCGAGCGGCCGTCGGCGCCGGCGGCGGCCAGGCCGTGCGCGGCGAACCTGACGGCGTCGTAGGCCTCGGCCGCCCACGGCGCCGGCGCGGCGCCGTGGCGGTCGCGGTGGGCGGCGGCGAAGGCCCTGGTGCGGGGATCGGCGGCGGCGTCGTTGTACCCGGTGCCGACCATCCAGCCCTCCGCCTCGGTGAGGAAGCGCCCGGCCGCCACGTGCGCGGGCGCCCCGGTGGCCGGCGTCCCTTAGGGCGCTGGCGCAGGCCGCGGCGCGGTCGGGGCGGATGCCCGCGAACAGGACCGCGTCGTGCGCACGCGTGGCGATGCGCCGGGCGACGCCGGTGAAGCCCTCGTCCCCGGCGACCTCTTCCACGGCGGTCTCGCCGTCGAGCTTGCCGTGGACGGTGACGATCCGCACGGTCTGGAGGGTCTCCGCGGCGTCGGTGAGGTCGTGCACGACCACAGTCCTCGCGGGTTTCACGACCCGGTTGAGGTGTCGCAGTACGGCGGGCGGGCCGGCCGTCCTGGTCGAGCGGAGCACCAGCGTGGTGGTCAGGTTGGCGCCGTCGAGCCGGTCGGTGTCCGCGCGCGTGACGAGCAGGGTGACGCGCGCCTGCTCGCACGCGGCCACGGCCGCCGGCACGGTCGTGTTGGTCCCGGCACCGATCACCACCGCCACCTCGGGATCCGCGGCCAGCCGCGCCGCCGCGCGGGCGGAGCCCTCGGCGGTGGCGCCGTCGTCGGCGGTACGCAGGGCGAGGTCGAAGGTGCGGCGGTCGTCCCGGCTGTGCTGCTCGACGGCGAGCCGGGCGCCTCGTTCGTGGGCGGTGCGGACGGCGTCGGTCCGGTCGCCGAGGAGGCCCACCACCTGGCGGGGGCGTGGCGCGGCGCCCGGCCCGGCGGACGCGCCGGGGCGGGCCCACCACCAGGCACCGCCGCCGGCGGCGGTGACGCCCAGCACCGACGCGCCGGTGAGCAGGCGCCTTCGGGTGGGAGAACCGGCGGGTCCGGGCGCGGCCCGCGGGGGGTCGGCGGCGGTGGGTTCGGGGACCGGCAGGTCGAGGACGCGTGAGGCCCGGGCCGCCACGAGCGGGGGCAGCCCTTCGGGCAGCCAGCCCTGCGCGGGGAACGTGCCGAGTGCCCGGCGCAGTTCGGGCACGGCGGGGCGGGCGTCCGGGTCCTTGGCCAGGCAACCTCGCACCAGCTGCCGCAGGCCGGGCGGTACGCCGTCGAGGTCCGGCTCCTCGTGCACGGTCCGGTACAGCACGCTCGCGACCCCGCCGGTGCCGAACACGGCATGTCCCGTGGCCGCGTGGGCGAGGACGCAGCCGAGGGCGAAGACGTCGCTCGGCGGGCCCACCGACACACCCCGGGCCTGCTCGGGCGAGAGGTAGCCGGGTGAGCCGACGACGACGCCGTCCGCGGTGAGGGCGGTCGCCCCGACGCCGCGCGCTGTACCGAAGTCGATCAGCCGCGGTCCGTCGGCGGCGAGCAGCACGTTGGCGGGCTTGACGTCGCGGTGGACCAGCCCCGCCGTGTGCACGTCCTGCAGCGCCTCGGCCAGCGCGGCGCCCAGTGCCCGCACCTGCTCCTCGGGCCAGGGCCCGTTGCGGGCGACGGCCTCGGCGAGGGACGGGCCCGGCACGTACGCGGTGGCGAGCCACGGGGAGCGGCTCTCCGCGTCGGCCGCGACCACCGGGACGGTCCAGCGCCCGGTCAGGCGGGACGCCAGGTCGACCTCCCGGCGGAAGCGGGCGCGGAAGCCGGGGTCGTCCGCGTGCTCGGCGCGGATCACCTTGACCGCGCACCAGGCGCCGTGTGCGGAACGCGCCAGGTACACGACTCCCATGCCGCCCGCACCGAGCCGTGCCGCGAGCCGGTGGCCGCCGATCTCCGACGGGTCGGAGGGGCGAAGCCGTTCCATGCCTGATCGCCTTCCTCGCCGCCGTGCCGGAGCGGCGTTGCGTCGCTATGCCGTGGTCTGCGAGGCGCGCTCCAGCTCGGACAGCGACCCCAGTTGCCGGAACCGCCCGTCGCGGACCTCGTGGACGAAGGTGCCGTCCGACTTACGAGCTTCCCGCGTCCGCCGGTCCGGCCGGTCCGCGGCGCAGCGGCTCGCGGCCGCGGGGCTGCTCGGGCTCCGGTCGCGAGGGGGCGGGCGGGATGGCACGCGTGGCCGGCTCGGCGGCCGTGACGGTGAGCCGTTCGCCGTGGTGCAGCAGATCAAGGGGCTCGCCCTCCAGCAGGACGTAGCGTGCCGCGTCCCGGCCGATCTCGACGCGCAGCCCACGGCCCCGGATCAGCACGGTGAAGGCGAGCCGGGTCAGCTGCTCCGGGAGGCGGGGCGCGAACCCGACCATCGGCTCGCCGGCGCCGGCGCCGCCGTACTGGCGCATGCCGCCCAGCCCCAGTACCAGCGCGACCCAGGTCCCCGCGAGGGAGGCGATGTGCAGCCCGTCCCGCGTGTTGTGCTCCAGGTCCTGGAGGTCCATCAGGGCGGCCTCCCCCACGTAGTCCCAGGCGAGCCGGAGGTGCCCGGTCTCGGCGGCGAGGACGGCCTGGCAGCAGGCGGAGAGGGAGGAGTCCCGGACGGTGAGGGCCTCGTAGTAGGCGAAGTTCCGGGCCTTCTCCTCCTCGGTGAAGGCGTCCGGGCAGGTGAGCATGGCCAGGACGAGATCGGCCTGCTTGACGACCTGTTTGCGGTAGAGGTCGAAGTAGGGGAAGTGCAGCAGCAGCGGGTACTGCTCCGGCGCCGTCGCCTCGAAGTCCCAGCGCTCAAGGGTGGTGAACCCGGCCGACTGCTCGTGCACACCGAGCTGTTCGTCGTACGGCACGGCCATGCGGTCCCCGGCGTCCTGCCAGGCGGCGGCCTCCTCGGCCGCGGCGCCCAGTTCCGCCGCCTCGTCGGGGAACCGCCGCACGCAGGCCGCGGCCGCCCACAGGTTCCGGCGGGCCATCAGGTTGGTGTAGAGGTTGTCGCGGGCGATGGCGCTGTACTCGTCCGGGCCTGTGACCCCGTCGATGTGGAAGACGCCCCCGGCGTCCCGGCGGCCCAGCGAGTGCCACAGCCGGGCGGTGTGCACGAGGAGCTCCAGGCCGGGCCCGCGCACGAACTGCTCGTCACCCGTGGCGGCCACGTACCGCACCACCGCGTGGGCGATGTCGGCGTCGACGTGGAAGGCGGCCGTGCCGGCGGGCCAGTAGGCGGAGCACTCCGCGCCGCTGATGGTCCGCCAGGGGAACGCCGCTCCCTCCAGGCCGAGCGTACGGGCCCGCTCCAGCGCCGCGGGCAGGGTCTCCTGCCGCCAGCGCAGGGCAGAGGCGACGGTGTGCGGAGCCGTGAAGGTGAGGACGGGAAGCACGAACGACTCCGAGTCCCAGAACGCGTGTCCGTCGTACCCCGTGCCCGTCAGGCCCTTGGCCGGTACGGCACGGCGCTCGGCGCGCGCCGCCGCCTGCAGCACGTGGAACAGCGCGAAGCGTACGGCTTGCTGGATCTGCTCGTCGCCGTCCACCTCGACATCCGCCCGGGACCAGAAGTCGTCGAGGTACTGGCGCTGTTCGGCGAGCAGGCCCTCCCATCCGGAGCTGCGGGCGGTCGCGACCGCGCCCTCCACCTGGTCGCGGACGGCGGGCAGCGACCGCTCGGCCGACCAGCCGTGTGCCACGAACTTGACGAGTCTGAGCCGCTGGCCGGGGGCCAGCGTGGCGGTGACGGTGAGGCGGCTGACGTCGGGCTCGCTCTCGGCCGACCAGCACGTGCCCTCGGGCCCCTGCACGAGGTGGTCGGCCGCGACGCCCACCCGCTGGTCGCTGTGCCCGGTGCGGTGCAGCAGGCGCAGCCGGGTGCCCCGGGCGAAGTCCTCCTCCGCGCGCAGCGGTGTGTCGATCACGGCGGAGACCCGGGGGTCGCCGGAGGTGCGCGGAAGCTGTTCGTTGGCGACCAGTTCCGACTGGACGGCCACGGTGATCGGGGTGCCGAGCGGCTCCACGAGGTACTCCACCGCGGCGATCGCCCGCTGGGTGAAGGACACCAGGCGGCGGGAGGCGACGCGGGCCGCCGTCCCGGCGGGGCTGATCCATTCGGCGGTCCTGCTCAGCAGACCGGTGCGGAAGTCCAGCACGCGCTCATGGGCGACGAGTTCGCCGTAGCGCAGGTCGAACGGCTCGTCGTCGACCAGCAGCCGGATGATCTTTCCGTCGGTGACGTTGACAGCCGTCTCGCCGGACTCGGGGTAGCCGTAGCCGCCCTCCCCGTACGGCAGGGGGTGCACCTCGTGGACGCCGTTGAGGTAGGCGCCGGGCAGTCCGTGCGGTTCGCCCTCGTCGAGGTTGCCGCGCCAGCCGACGTGCCCGTTGGCCAGGGCGAACACGGACTCGCTCTGGGCGAGGACGTCGAGGCTCAGTTCGGTCTCGCGCAGGGACCAGGGCTCGCAGCCGAAGGCCGGGTGGGTGATCACCGCGGTTCCTCCAGCAGCTGGGCGAGGTCGGTCACGACCAGGTCCGCCCCGTGCCGGCGCAGTTCCGCCGCCTGGCCCACCCGGTCGACACCGACGACGACACCGAAGTGACCCGCGTGCCCGGCCTCCACGCCGGCCAGGGCGTCCTCGAACACCGCCGCCGCGGCGGGTTCGACGCCGAGCAGGCGGGCACCGGCGAGATAGGTGTCGGGGGCGGGCTTGCCGCGCAGCCCCTGCTCGCGCCGGGTGATGCCGTCCACGCGCTCCTCCAGCAGGTCCTCGATCCCGGCGGCGACCAGCACGTCACGGCAGTTGGCGCTGGAGGAGACGACGGCGCGCCGCAGACCGGCGTCCCGGGCAGCCCGCAGAAAGGCGACCGAGCCCTCGTACGGCTCGACGCCCTGCTCGCGGATCATGCGGAGCACCAGCTCGTTCTTGCGGTTGCCCACGCCGTGCACGGACTCGTGGCCGGGTCCGTCACCGGGTGAGCCCTCGGGCAGTTCGATGCCGCGCGAGGCGAGAAACGTGCGCACTCCGTCCTCGCGGGGGCGGCCGTCCACGTAGGCGTCGTAGTCCTGGCGGGCGTCGAAGGGCACGTAGGTGCCGCCCTCCCGGTCGGCGCGCCGGCGCAGGAAGGCGTCGAAGGTCTCCTTCCAGGCGGCGGCGTGGACCTTGGCGGTCTGCGTCAGCACTCCGTCGAGGTCGAACAGACAGGCCCGGACGTGATCGGGGAGGCCCAGCACGGCTCACCGCCCGTCCGGCAGGTACCACTGGTGGGGCCGGACGAGCCGGTGGATGCTCTTTGGCCCCCAGGATCCCCTGGGGTACGGTTCGACCGGCGGCGGGTGCTTCAGCAGGGGCTCGGCGACCTCCCACAGGCGGTCGATGCCCTCGGCGCTGGTGAACAGGGACTGGTCGCCCAGCATGGCCTCCAGGATCAGGTGCTCGTAGGCCTCCAGGGCGTGGTCCTGGACGAAGGAACCGGCGTAGTCGAAGACCATCTCGGTCTGTCCGAGCCGCATCTCGGGTCCGGGTTCCTTCGCCAGGAAGCGCGCGGTGATCCTGCCGGGATCGTCGAAGTCGATCGCGAGCGAGTCGCAGCCGGCCGCGGCGGCGTCGTGGGCGGCCGCCGGGAACATGCGCAGGGGTGGCTGCCGGAAGGTGAGGGTGACCATGTGCCGTCCCTCGGCCAGCGCCTTGCCCGAGCGGAGGTAGAACGGCACCCCGGCCCAGCGCCAGTTGTCGATCTCGACGCGGAGTGCGGCGAAGGTCTCGGTGTCGGAGGCGGGCGCCACTTCCTGCTCGCCGCGGTAGCCCTCGTACTGGCCGCGCACCGCATGTGCCGGGTCCAGGAGCCGCAGGCTGCGGAAGACCTTGTTCTTCTCCTCCCGCAGCGAGCGCGCGTCGAGCGCCGCCGGGGGTTCCATGGCCACGAAGCCGAGAAGCTGGAAGAGGTGGGTGACGATCATGTCCCGGAAGGTGCCGGTGCCCTCGAAGAACCGGGCGCGGCCCTGGATGTCGATGCTCTCCGGCACGTCGATCTGGACATGGCTGATGTGATCGCGGTTCCAGATCGGCTCGAACATCCCGTTGGCGAAGCGCAGGGCCAGGATGTTGTCGACGGACTCCTTGCCGAGGAAGTGGTCGATGCGGAACACCCGTGACTCGTCGAAGACGGCGTGCAGGGTGTCGTTCAGGGTGCGGGCCGAGGCGAGGTCCGTGCCGAACGGCTTCTCGACGATGACCCGGGCCCCCTCCGACAGCCCCGACGCGCCGAGCATCGTGACGACGGAGCCGAAGGCGACCGGCGGCACGGCCAGATGGAACAGCCGCCGGGGACTGCCGCCGACGGCACGCTCGGCCTCCCGTACGGCGGCCAGGAGCGGGGCCGTGTCGCCGGGGTCGGCGGAGCCGAAGGACAGGGCTTGCTCGAACGCCTCCCACTGGTCACCCTCGGGTGCCGACCGGCCGAACCGGGCGACGGCCTGCCGGGCGTGCTCGCGGAACTCCGCCTCGCCGGGAGCGTCGGCGGCGGGTGCCGTACCGACGATGCGGTACCGGGCGGGCAGCAGGCCCGCCTTGGCCAGATGGAACAGGCCGGGCAGCAGCTTGCGCCGCGCGAGGTCGCCGGTGGCCCCGCAGATGACGATCACGTGATCGTCGGGCAGCCGCCCTGCCGCGGCGAGGGAGCGGGTGACGTCGTGCCGGTCGTCAGTGGCCATCGTGTGCTTCCCCGTCCTCGCCGACGCAACATCCTGCACAGCACGCTAGCGGCGACGGGCGCATTCGGCCGGGTGGGGATGCTCCAGGCGGGGGCCGGTGAGGGCGACCCCCGGGGCCGGGGGGTCGCCCCGGCCCCGGGCACGCGGGTCAGCGGGCGGCCGCCGCGGTCAAGGGGCTCGGCAGCAGGTCGTCGAGGATGCGGGCGGGGCTGTTCGCCGCGTCGGGGACCGGTTGGCCGGCGAGGGCGCGCAGCACGGAGGCGGCGACCGTGGTGCCCGCCCTGTCCTGGGCCTCCGCGGTGCTCGCGCCGAGGTGGGGCGTGGTGATGACGTTGTCGAGGCCCAGCAGCGGCGAGTCGGTGCAGGGTTCGTCGGCGTGGACGTCGAGGGCGGCGCCGGCGATCTGCCCGGTGGTCACCGCGGTGTGCAGGGCTGCCTCGTCGACGATGCCCCCGCGCGCGACGTTGACGAAGTAGGCGCCGGGCTTGGCCCGGCCCAGCTCCGCAGCGCCGATCAGGCCCGTGGTCTCGGGCGTCCTCGGCAGGTGGACCGTCACGAAGTCGGATCGCGTCAGGAGTTCGTCCAGGGTCACCAGGGGCGCCGGGCCGTCCGTGTCCGGCACATAGGGGTCGTGGGCGAGGACGTTCATGTCGAAGGCCCGCATGCGGGTGGCCACCAGACGGCCGATGCGGCCGAGGCCCACGATGCCCAGGGTCTTGCCGGCGAGTTCGGTGCCGGTGAACCGGCCGCGCTGCCATGAGCCCGCGCGCAGCGCGCCGTCGGCCTGGGGCAGGTTGCGGGCGACGGCCAGGATGAGGGCGCAGGTCATCTCGGCGGCGCTGACGACGTTCGCGGCCGGCGCGTTCACCACCAGCACGCCGGCGGCCGTGGCGGCGGGGATGTCGACGTTGTCGAGGCCGACGCCGGCGCGCCCGATGACCTTCAGGCGGCGGGCGGCGCCGATGACCTCGGCGTCCGCCCGCGTGCCGCTGCGGATCAGGAGCGCGTCGGCGTCGGCGGCGAGGAGTCCGGCGCGGTCGGTGCCGTCGCAGTGGCGGACCTCGACGCCGGTGCCGAGTGCGTCCAAGGCGGCGGGCGACAGCCGGTCGGCGATCAGGACGAGGGGCCTGGACATGGTGTGCCCTTTCTGGGCGTAGACGGGCGGCTCGGCGGCGGTGCCCAGGGCCGCCAGGGCGGCGTACAGGGCGCGGACCCTGACGGCGAGCAGGCCGAGGGTGGTCAGGATGGGCAGGGCGGCCAGGAAGGCGTTCACAGGGCGGCCTCGGTGGTGACGTGCGGTCGGTACCCGGGGGCGGCGGTGCCGAGCAGGGCGCGCACGCAGCGGTCCGCGTCCAGCAGGGCACGTGAGATGCCGCCGGGAGAGGGGACGTAGTGGTTGCAGAACGTGGCTCCCTCGCAGAGCGGGCCGAGGATCCACAGGGCGCCGGTCCACGGTGCCGTCGCGTCCCACGGGGTGCTGCTGCGGGGTGATGTCCACGCCGCGGCTGCTGCTCGCCCGGGCGCGGTGGCGGCGGATGCGGCCGCTGTCGCGCAGCTGGGTGAGCAGGGCGCTGCCGGTGTGGTCCACGTCGGGCTGGCCCGACGTGGCGTGGCACAGCCAGTCGGCGTGGGTGGTGTACCGCTGGGTGAAGCGGGTCGAGGACAGCCGCCAGGCGCCGGCGTTCCCGTCCCAGGTCACCTCGGGCTCCGGTCCCAGGGGGACCTCCACGACTCCGGCGTCGATCAGGGCGAGGAGTTCGCCGTGCCGCTCCCGTTGCGGGCCGGTCACGGCACGGTTGAGGACCGCGGTGAAGGCCCCGTAGAACTCGTCGTGCGACTTCTCGTCCAGGCCGCCGAAGTCGACGGCGTGGCGCAGGACGTCCCGCTGGTCGCGCAGCACTTCGAGGGCGGACTTGAGGGGACTGGCACCGAGGCCCTTGGCGGCCTCGGCGTGCTGCCCGGCTCCAGGCGGTCGCCGGTGCGCTCCACGGCGGCCAGGACCGAGCCGGTCGAGCCGCCCAGGGCGATGCCGCGTTCGGTGGCGAGCCGGCGGCACATCCGCACGGCCTCGAACTCCGGGACCAGGATCGCCTCGTCGACCCGCCCCGAGCGGAAGATCTCGGGACGCCGGCTGGTGCCGAGCCCGGGGATGTGCCGCTTTCCGGGGGGCGCGCCGAACGTCACCGAACCCACCGAGTCGACGGCGACGATCCGGGTGTGCGGGGAGTGCTCGCGGAAGTAGTCGGTGCAGCCCATGAGCGTTCCGGTGGTGCCGGCGCCGATGTACAGGTGGTCGACCGTCCAGCCCTGCCGGGCGATGGCGGCCGCGGTGCGCTCGTAATGGGCGCGCGGATTGGCGGGGTTGGCGTACTGGTTCGGCCACACCAGCGAGGCGTCCTGGCGCAGTCGCTCGTGGATGTAGTCGATCCGGGTCTGCAAGTACCCCCCGTTGGCGTCGCGTTCGGTGACCACCACGACGTCCGCGCCGAACGCCTCCATCAGGCCGACGCTCTGGCGCTAGGTGTTGGGGTCGACGACACAGGTGAAGGCGTAACCGCGGGCGGCGCAGACCGAGCTGAGCGCGATGCCGAGGTTTCCGGAGGACGACTCGATGACCCGCCCGCCCGGCCTCAGCCGGCCCTTGCGCTCCGCGTCCTCGATGAGACCGATCGCGGCCTCGATTTTGATGGAGTCGGCTGGATTGAGGCCTTCGATTTTCAACTTCAGATCGATGTGCGGAAAGAATCCGTCCAAGTCCAGGAAGACACTGTCCAGCACCAGTTCATGAGCATTCCGATAGAGCACCGGACCCCCGTCCTTCCCAACAGCGGATTCCTCGACTCTGCCGCCCTCGTGGCGGAGCCGCCCGAACCGCGCCGCGCACTTTGTCACTTGCGGGGCGAGTCTCCGGGCGCAGACCGGGGAACGTGGTGGAATGTCGTGGTCAGAAGAGCAATCGCCGTGGAGGCTGAAAGCGTGGATGACATGGACGCACCGGACAGCGGAATTCTCCTCTTCCGCAACACCATGCGCATCACCGAAGGGCATCTCGACGCCTATCGGGAAGCCACCGACCGGGCGGTGCGGTTCGTGGAACAGCACGGTCCACAGGTCATGGTGGAGGTGTTCATCGACGAACAGAAGCTGCTCGCGCACAGCTTCCAGCTGTACCGCGACTCCGATTCGGTCCGAGCGCACTGGAAGATGTCCGAACCGTACATCCGGGAAGTGATGAAGCACTGCCGGGTGGAACGCTTCGAGGTGTTCGGAGAACCCGATGCCGAGGTGGCGGCGGGCGTGCGGGGTTCGCTCGACGACGAGGTCTCGCCCTCGTTCGCGTCGCGCTTCACGGGGTTCATGCGATTCGACGCGTTGCGTTCCGGGAAGTAGCGAGCGCCGGTCTTCCGCACCGGCCCCGGCAGATCCGCCCCGGCCGCGTGTGCGCTGCGGCCGGGGGTCTTCCTCGCTGCTGTCGTGGGGTTCAGCCGACGACGGTCCAGGTGTCGCCGCCGGCGAGGAGTGTGGCGAGGTCGCCCTTGCCGTTCTGCTCGACGGCGGCGTCGAGCTGTCCGGTCATCCGGGTGTCGTAGACGGGGCGGTGCACGGCGCGGAAGACGC
>NZ_JBIDCW010000018.1:0-162341 GCF_043204795.1 Streptomyces sp. NPDC047706
CCGGGTCGGCGTAGACGGCCACGCTCGCGATCCCGGCGTCCCGGCAGGCCCGGGCAACGCGGACAGCGATTTCGCCACGGTTGGCGATGAGCACCCGGTGCATGTCAGGACACCCGTGCCGGTGCCGGCGGCTCGCCGGCCCGGCCGAACCGGCCGGCGCCGGTCTCCAGCGGACCCAGCGACCCGTCGAAGAAGATCAGAGGTTCCTGGCCGTGCTGCGGGACGCCCAGTTCCACCACTTCGCCGATGACGATGTCGTGGTCGCCGGCCGCGTGCACGTCGACGGTAGTACAGGCGATGTAGGCCAGTGCCTCGCTGAGCGCCGGCAGCCCGTCGCCGGTGAAGTGGTGCGGGACTCCGGCGAACGCGTCGGGACGCTTCTCGGCGAACCAGCGGGCCAGCGGCTGCTGCTGTCCGGACAGGAAGCTGACGGTGAAGCCGCCGCTCTCCTGGAGCAGGTCGTGCAGCCGGGACTGCTTGTGCAGGCAGAACAGCACGAGCGGCGGGTCCAGCGAGACCGAGGTGAAGGAGTTCACGGTGGTCCCCTCGGCCCGGCCGTCCGGGCCGGTGGAGACCACCGTGACGCCGGTCGTGAACAGGCCGCACACGCGGCGCAGACTCAGCGGCTCGATGGGCTGTCGCTCAGGGGTGCGGGTCAGCGACCGCGCTGCTGCGGACATGCTCATCCCTTTCATGAGGGTGTCGTGGGTGTGCCGCGCGGGTCAGAGGAGCTTGCGGACCTTGGAGCCGGCCTTGACGATGCCGAGCAGGAACTCCCGGCCGACGGCGTTCATCTCCGACGGCGCCTGCACCGACGCCCAGAACAGGAAGCGGGCCATCGTCGGCACCGACGGGTAGATGAAGCGCTGCTTCTCGTCCTTCCAGCCGAAGACCGGGTTGACGACGGGCGAGTCACGCAGGGTCCTGAAGATGATGTCGGCGGCCTCGTCACCGGTGATCGCGCCCGCTTCGTACTTCTCGCAGGCCTCGGCGGTGGTGTCGAGGATCTGCTTGAAGGAGTCGGAGTGGGGCCACCACAGACCCGGGTACCGGACCTGCTCCAGCTCCTCGAAGTGCTCCTTGCGGCCGTCGCGGGCGTGGTTCAGCCGGGCGCGGGTGAGCCGCATGGTGCCGGGGGTGATGAAGGAGCCCCACACCCGGAACACGGCGTTCCACAGGCGGAAGTGCGAGAAGGCGATGAAGGAGCTGTTGACCAGTTCGTCGTTGTACTGGAGCAGGCCCTGCTCCAGCCGCTCGACGTACTCGAAGCGCTCGGCGGAGAAGTCGCCGTCCTCGAGCGCGACCAGCAGCCGGGAGGTCAGCGCGTCGACGACCTCGAAGGTGTTGGACAGACCCCGGGAGTACAGCGCGTCGATGAAGCCGGCCGCGTGCGACATCAGGCACCAGCGGTCGCCGATGGTCTGCTTCGAGGAGTACTGGAGCCGGTCCGTGGACACCCACTCGCGCACCCGGGTCGCGCCGTCGAACTGCCGTTTGACAGCCGGGTACTTGTCGAGCCAGAGCTGGAACTCCTGCTCCGGGGTGAGGTCTTCGGGCTTGGGGTGGGTGCGCTCGTCGACGGTCAGACCCACGCTGCACAGCGGGTTGCGGGACTTGTCGTGGTTGTCGAACGGGATGATCCAGAACCAGCCGCGCTCGATCATGTGGTGCAGGGTGCCGGTGTGCCAGTCGGCCGGCGGGCGCAGGTCCTTGGGGTGGCCGCTGACGTCGTCGAACCGCTTGATGCCGACGTAGTGCGTGAACATCGAGCGGCTGTGGTGCTTGAAGCGGGCCGGCTTCTCCCGCAGGTCGAACTTGTCGGCGAGCGGTGAGCGGAAGCCGGAGGCGTCCACCAGGTACTTGGCCCGGTACCGCTCGGGCTGGGCGCCCGGCGCGGCGCTCCTCCCGGTGACGGTCACACCGTCGTCGTCGAAGTCGACCTCGCTCGCCCGCCAGTTCTGCCGGGGCGTGCACCCGTACTTGATCGCCACGTGGAACATGAAGGAGTCGCTGTCCTGGCGGTGCATGTGGCTGTTCTGGTGGAAGATCTTGGGCAGCGCCAGCTGGGTGGCCGCACGCGGGTCGGGTTCCTGGCCCACCTCGTGCTTGATGAAGCCGAAGTGCGCCTTGGTTCCGAAGGTCGGTCCGATGTCGCGGGTGGACGCCTGGACGCTGGACAGGCTCTTCAGCTCGGGAATGTCGTGCCGCTCGGAGAGGATGTGGATCCACTCCACGAGCTGCGGGGTCATGGACTCGCCGACGGCGAAGCGCGGGTGGGCGGTCGCGTCGACCAGCAGGACGCGCGCACCGTGCTTGGCCAGGATCGCGCCGGTCACGGAGCCGGCCAGGCCCGATCCCAGGATGACGACGTCGAAAGTCATCTCCTCGGGTATGTGTACCGATTCCGTCGCGCCTTCGGTCATCTTCGTGACCATGAACTGTCTCCTTCTTCGGATTCTTCGAGGCGGAACACCGCATGAAAAAAGGCCCTTCATTCGAGTGAATGAAGAGCCGGGGAAAAAGGCGTGAGGTAACCGCTGAATTAAGCGTGACAGGTTTTGGCCAGAGGATCAACCCCTGGCCGGAACGGTGGACTTGGAACTTTCGGAAAGATCGCTTCCGGAATGCCCACCGGAATTCCCGTCGGCCTGCTCGCCGGAATGCCCGTCGGCCTGCTCGCCGGAATACGAGCCGGTGTTCTCCGCCGGTTCGAGCAGTTTCAGCAGCAGTGCCCGCAGTTCGTCCTCGCCGCCGGGCCCGAGCATGGCGGCCACGTCGTGCGCCAGCTCGTGGACGGCCGCGGTGACGACGGCGAGCTTCTCGCGGCCCTCCCCGGTCACCTCGAGGGCGTACCGGCGCCGGTCGTGCGGGTCGCGGCCCCGGCGGACGAGCCCCTGTCCGACGAGCTCGTCGACGAGCTGCGAGGCGGCCGGCCCGGTGATGGCGAGGAACTCCGCGAGCTGCTGCTGCGAACACGGGCCGGAGGCCACGAGCGCGGACAGGGGCCCGTAGTGACGGACGCGCAGCCCGGTGCCGGTGAGCTTGTCGTCGCCGTGCCGGC
The DNA here is from genome assembly GCF_043204795.1 of Streptomyces sp. NPDC047706. Classification (NCBI taxonomy): domain Bacteria; kingdom Bacillati; phylum Actinomycetota; class Actinomycetes; order Kitasatosporales; family Streptomycetaceae; genus Streptomyces; species Streptomyces sp. NPDC047706. The sequence continues at coordinate 3,062 of NZ_JBIDCW010000018.1, forward strand.
GCAGCCGGAAATGGGCCTGTGCGACCAGGTACTCGGTGCCCTGCACCAGCGGCTGCGCCGACTCGGGCAGCAGCCGGGCGAGCAGCTCGTCGAGCCGGGCGGTCTGCTCACGGGAGAGCACGGCGGTCAGGTGGGCGTCCCGTTCGGCGACGGCGCGGCGCATGGAGCCCAGGGCCGTGCGGCCCCGGTCGGTCAGGGACAGCACGTACTGGCGCCGGTTGTCGGGGTTGCGGGTGCGCTGGACCTCGCCGCGGGCCTCCAGGCGGTCGATGACCTGCACCATGATCGTGCGGTTGATGCCGAGCCGCTCGGCGAGGTCGAGCTGGGACGCCCAGTCCTGGCCGGTGAGGGCGTCGAGGACGAGGAAGTCCCGGGAGTCGGTGCCGGTGCCGTCGGGGGTGGCGGAGAACTGGGCGTGGACCCGGCGCAGGAGGTAGCTGACATAGCCCGCGAGGGATTCCGGGAGCACTCCCGGGACCTCGGCGCTCTCCTCGGTCGTGGTGAGGGGAGTCGACGGGTTCACCGGGCTGACGGGCTCCTGGACCTTGTCGCGTGCACGCCGCAAAACAGCACCTCCTGTCCGAGTATAAGTGCGGTGCACCCGCCGTCCCCTCGGGTGCGCCGCGGTCCGGAGATCCAGTGGGTGACGTCAGCTCGACGCGGTGTGCGGGGAGGCCGGCGGCCCCGCCGCGGGGGAAGGGGCGGGGCCGCCGGGGTGTGTCACAGCGCGACGGGGGGCCGGGCTCCGTCCCGCTGCGGCTGCGGCGCCGCATTCGGCGCGGTGAGCAGCGCCGTCAGCAGGGCCAGCAGGTAGAGACCGCCACCGAGCAGGAAGCCGTACGAGTAGCCGCTGGTCAGCGCGTCGGGCGTGGCGGACTCGGACTCGTTCTGCGTGATCACGGTCGCCGCCGCGGCCAGCGCGGCGAGGCCGATCGCGCCACCGATCTGCTGCGCGGTGTTGACCAGGCCGGAGGCGGCCCCGGTCTCCTGCGGCGCGACCCCGCGGACGCTGATGATGGTGACGGCCACGAAGACCATGCCGAGGCCGAGTCCGGAGACCAGCTGCGCCGGCAGCAGCGCGACCCACGGGTTCTGGCCCGGCGCCAGCAGGCTGAACCAGACCATGCCGAGGATGCCGACCGTCAGGCCGACGGAGATCACCGCGCGCTCGGACATCCTGGCCAGCAGCTGCGGGCCGAGGGCGCCGGCCGCGAGCAGCATGCCCACCGCGTACGGCAGGTAGGCGACACCGGTGATCATCGGGTCGTAGCCCTTGACCAGTTGCATGTAGAGGGTGAGGAAGTAGAAGGTGGCGAGCATGCCCGCGCCGACCAGGAACATCACCAGGTTGGCGCCGAGGCGGCTCTTGTCGGCCAGGATGCCGCCGGGGATCATCGGCGCCCGCGCGGTGCGCTGGATGGTGACGAAGGCGATCAGCAGGACCACCGCGACGCCGAGGGAGACCATCGTGGCGGTGTCGTCGAGGCCTTCCTCACCGGCGCGGGTGATGCCGTAGACCAGGGCGCCGAAGCCGAAGGTGGCGGTGAAGGCACCCGGCACGTCGACCTTGCCGCGCTCACGGCCGCCCTCGACGAGGACGCCGGTGCCGACCAGGACGGCCAGGGCGATCGGGATGTTGACGAACATCACCCAGCGCCAGTTCAGGTACTCGGTCAGTGCGCCGCCGAGCAGCAGGCCGACGACCGAGCCGAGGCCGCCCATCGCGCCGTACACACCGAGGGCCTTGTTGCGGGCGGGGCCCGCGGGGAACGTGGTGGCCAGCAGGGACAGCGCGGTGGGCGCGGCGATGGCGGCGCCCAGACCCTGCAGCAGCCGGGCGGTGATCAGCAGTCCGCCGGTGGTGGCCAGACCGCCGAGCAGGGAGGCGGCGGTGAAGATGACCAGGCCGATCCGGAAGACCAGCCGGCGGCCGAAGAGGTCGCCGGCGCGGCCACCGGCCAGGAGCAGTCCGCCGAAGGCGAGGGCGTAGGCGGTGACGACCCAGCCGAGGCCGGCCTCGCTGAGTCCGAGGGCGCTCTGCATGCTCGGCAGGGCCACCGCGACGATCGTGTTGTCCAGGACGAGCATCAGCTGTGCTGCGGCGATGACCAGCAGCGCGAGGCCGAGTTTGCCGTCCTGCTGCGGCGGTGCCGCGGCCCTGGGGACCTGGGTGCGGTCTTGCAGCGACATGAGCTCTCTCCGATGTCTCTGGGATGCGGGGGTTTCACGGCGGGGGCCGGGGGTGCGGGGAGCGGAGGCGCCACCGGACGCGGGGGCCCTGTGTCAGCGGGCGGCGGAGCCGGCCTTGGCGCCCCAGATGTCCAGCGCCTCGTAGGCGGCGCGCCACTCGGTCTCGTAGGCGTTCTTCAGCGGGTCGGGCATCTTGCCGAGGATTCCGTCGAGTTTGGCGGCGGACATGTCGTCGAGCAGCCAGGGCAGGTAGAAGCGGGAGTCGTCGCCGACCCGGGTGCGCTGCTCTGCGCTGAAGGCCGCCCACTGCTCCTGGGTCATGGTGATGTCCATGAGCTTCAGGGCCTCGCTCTCCTCGTGGTCGAGGTGGCCGCCGAGCTGGGTGTGGAGGGTGTCCGTCAGCCCGCCGAGGCGCTCCAGGCCCGAGTCACGGTCGGCGAGGGCCGCGTCGATGTCGGCGAGCAGCGGGTCGATGACCGCGTGTTCGGCCTCCATCGCGTCCAGCAGGGCCAGCTCGTCGGGCTTGCCGGCCAGCGCCTGCTGCATCACCGGCCACACGGTGACGTCCTCGGACGTGTGGTGGATCGTCAGGAACTTCTTGAACAGCTCCCAGCCGACCGCGGTGCTCAGCACATGACGGGGGTCCTCGTCGACCCGGGCGGTGATCCGCGCGATCCGTTCCAGCTCGCGCCGGAGGGCGTCGTGGATGGCGAACATCATCGTCATGTCGAGGTTCTTGAACTCCTGGCTCATCACTGTCTCCCTCAGTGCCTCTGCTGCGTTGCCGTACCGCGAGACTATCGTCAACTTACTTATCCATCAATACACCCAACTAACAACCATCCAACCATCCGCCACCCAAGCAATGCCGGAAGAGCAGGTGAGAGGGGGTTTCAGCGGGTGCCGGCGGACTCCAGGACCGGCTCTTCCTGGCCGGTTCCTGTCGGGTTCTCGGCCGGATCCGGATCCTTCGCGCCACGGCGGATCCAGCTCAGCGCCGGGGAGGTCGCGGCCGTGGTGACCAGGGCCATCAGCACGAGGATCGTGAACAGGTCCGGGCCGATGACGCCCAGGCCGAGGCCGATGTTCAGCACGACCAGCTCGGTCAGGCCACGGCAGTTCATCAGTGCGCCGATGGACATCGCGTCCCGCCAGCCCCGGCCCGCGAGCCGGGCCGCGACCGAGCCGCCGCCCCACTTGCCGAGCACGGCGACGGCGAGCACGGCGCCCGCCCACAGCCACAGCGCGGGGTCGCCGCCCAGCAGCGACACATCGGTCCTCAGGCCCGTGACCACGAAGAACAGCGGCAGCAGCACCGGCACGGTGAAAGCCCGCAGCCGGCCCGCGGCGGCCTCGATCTTCCGCCGGCCACGCGGGGTGACCACACCGAACAGGAACGCGCCGAACAGCGCGTGCACACCGATCTCCTCGGTGGCGTAGGCGCTCAGGCACAGCCCGCTGAACAGCACGACCAGCACCACACCGTCGGCGTACTTGCGCTCGGCCCGCCCCGCCCACCGGCGCAGCACCGGCCGGACGAGACAGACCATGGCCAGCGTGAAGGCCAGGGCGTACGCGGCGGTGGTCAGCGCGTCCAGCGGCGAGCTGCTCTTCGTCACCGCGACCACGGCCGCCAGCAGGCACCAGGCGGTCACGTCGTCCACCGCGGCGCAGGCCATGGCCAGCGCGCCCACCCGGGTCCGGTACAGGCCCCGGTCCGTGAGGATGCGGGCCAGGACGGGGAAGGCGGTGATGCTCATCGACACCGCGATGAACATCACGAACGCCGTCCTGTCGGTGCCGGCGGGGGCGAAGGTGCCGTACATGCCGAAGGCCAGCAGGGCGCCCAGCAGCAACGGCAGCGCGATGCCCGCCTGCGACACGGCCACCGCGGTACGGCTGTGCCCGCGCAGCGCCTTGAGGTCAAGTTCCAGCCCGATGAGGAACATGAAGGCGAGCAGCCCGATGTTGCCCAGGACGCCGAGGTACGGCAGCACGGACTGCGGGAAGAGCCAGGCCTGCGCGCCGGGCCACAGCCAGCCCAGCAGCGAGGGACCGAACAGGATCCCCACGACGATCTCGCCCACCACGGGCGGCTGCCCGAGCCGCCGCACGAGCTGGGCGCCGGCCCGGCAGGCCAGGATCACCGCGGGCACGGCTGTCAGCAGATCGGGAAGGGGATCGGGAACAGCGGCCATCACACGTCTCCTGTGGAGGGTTCGGGGAAGGAAAAGCGCGCGGGCGTCCGGTGTCACCGACGGTGCGTCAGGAGGCGTACGGGCGTGCCGCCTTCGCCTCGCGCAGTGCGCGGGCCCACCACAGCAGCTGGTCCAGCATGAGCTTGACCGCGGATTCCGCACCCTCGGGGTCGGCGGGGAAGCGGCCCTCGGCGTCGTAGTGTTCGAGGATCCTGGGGAAGGTGACGACGTCCTTCATCCCCACGCAGTGGAACTCGGCGAAGATCTGCCGCAGATGCTCGATCGCGCGCACCCCGCCGGCCGTGCCGAGCCCGTAGCCGACGAAGCCGACCGGCTTGGCCTGCCACTCGGACTGGAAGCTGTCGATCAGGGTCTTCAGCGGGCCCGGCACGCTGCGGTTGTACTCCGGTACGACCACGACGTACGCCTCCGCCCCGGTCAGCCGGGGCCGCAGTGCCGCCGCCGTCGGGTCGTCCGCGTCCAGGCTCGCGGGCAGCAGGTGCTCGGCCACGTCGAGGACGTCCAGCACCAGGTCGTCACGGCGGGAGGCCACCCTGGCGAACCAGCCCGCGACGTCCGGCGCGAGCCGTCCGTCCCGTGCCGAGCCGACGAGGAGCGTGACCCGCAGCGGGCGCGTCACCGGTCCGGACGCGCTCATCGCCGTACCGCCGGTCCCGGCGCGGTCACCGGCGTCAGCGCCAGGAACTCCTTGGCGTCGACCCGGGAGAGGATGCGGCGGGTCAGGGCCGGCATCTTCGTGGTGCCGTCGTCGGCGAAGACCACCGGGTTCGTGACCTGCACGCGCCGGCCCCGGGTGGTGATCTCGCAACCTCCGGCCGCCAGCACGTTCTTGACCCAGTCGGACCCCGGCCCGTACGGCAGGGTGATGACGATGTCCTCGCCGCGCCGGAACAGCTTCACCGGCGTGGCGAACTCGCGCCCCGACCTGCGGCCGCGGTGGTGCACCTTGCCGAAGCCGGGCAGCCGGCTGAACAGCGGGCCCACCAGATGGTTGGCGAACTTCCGGTTGAAGCGGGCCACTTTCCTGTCGATCGGCACGGATCTTCCCTCCCTGTGAGCTGTCGGTTGCCCCGGAACGCCGGACGGGCGCCGCATCGTCCACCGACGGCGGGCGCCCGTCCGGACCGGGGCGTGGGTCAGGCGGCCGGCTTGCCCGCGCCGGGTCCGCCGTTCGCGCCGGCCGGGGTCAGGGGGCCGGCCGGCTTGCCGCCGGACTTCAGGAAGCGCTCCAGGGTGAAGTTGTCGACGATGCCCCAGCGCTCGGCGATCTTGTCGCCCTCGAAGCGGAACCAGATGATCGCCTGGTGCTGCACCTGCAGCCCGGTCGCGGGGACGCCGATGAACGGACCGGTGTGCCTGCCGTGCATCACCCAGCGGATCGCGGCCTTGTCGCCCATCGAGATGAAGTCGAGGATCTCGTAGCGGATGTCGCTGAACGCGGACTGCTGGATCTTGATGGTGTGCTTGAACGCCTCCGGGCCGCGCATGGAGTCGTCGTGGCTGCCGTTGTTGCGGAAGTCCGCGGTCAGATAGCGGTCGGCGGCCGAGAGGTCACCGAGGTCCAGGCCCTCGTGGAAGACCTTCTCGATGACCTCGCGCTGCTGCTCGGCGGTGAGCGTGGTGGGCATGCGTCAGTTCTCCTTCGTCGCTGCTGTTGCTGATGCCGCTGATGCGGTCGCGGTGGCGTTCCCGCGGGTGTCGAGGGTCTTGACGTCGACCTGGGTCACGCCCCTGGGCACGGCTCCCGTGGTCCACGAGATGCGCAGCCGCAGCCGGCCGAAGCGCCAGCCGTCCGGCGTACGCCGTGCCGAGCCGGTGAACCGCCCGCCGAGCTGGAAGTACTCGGAAGGGTCCGGCGGCAGGGGCGAGCCGTGGTGCACATGGGACGCGATCAGGCTCCAGCTGAGCTCGGCCCGGTCGCCGTCGAGGTCGGCGGAGCTGTCGGAGCCGTGGTGATGCGTACGGCCCCAGCGCGCCATGATCTCTGTGGTGAAACCGCCGACACCGGTGATGCCGCGGTGGCTGCCCACCGGGAAGGTCATCTCGATGTCCTCGGTGAACAGGGACTTGGCCCAGGCCTCGTCGAAGCTGCCCTCGTCGAGGCTGGCCAGATAGCGGCCGGCGAGCCGCTGGAGCTCGGCGAGGTCGGCAAGCCGGGCGACCTCGGCGGCCAGGGCGGCCGGATCCGCCGCCTGCGGCCGGGTCATGACACCCGGCGCGCTTCGGTGGTGGCGTCCGTCCCGTAGATCACGGCGCCGTCCGGGCCGTGCACGACGGCCTTGCCCTCGCCGGTGAGCGAGTCACCGTCACGGCGGGCGCTGATGTCGATCTGTATGTAGGCGGCGTGGTGGCCGTTGGGGCTGATCTGGGTGACGTCGAGGTTGAAGTCCTCGCGCAGGGAGAATTCCAGTCCGGTGTCGCCGGTCACGGTCCACGAGCCGGTGCCGGTGCTCTTCTTGGTCGTGACCGAGAGCGAACCGTCCTGCTCGAAGGTGACCGTGTAGTCGTCCACCTCGCCGTCGTGCGTGACCGTACCCGTCCAGCGTCCGACGGGCGTCCAGGGAGAAACAGGCATCGACCACACTTCCTCTAGTCGGGGAAACCCGGGTGACACCCGGGGAAACCCGAGGGAACTCGGGAAACAAAAAATCCGCGTCCAGGCCGGAGGACCGGCGTGGACACGGATTTCGAGTCAGGGCATGAAGGTGCCGGAAAAAGTGTGACACCTTGGCCTGAGCTTCGTCAACTCCGGTCTTACGGGCACCACTTGATGAAGGACCGGTAAACGGAAAAGAAGCAGCCCCCGCGGCCTGGGGGCCGGCCTCGGGGGCTGCTCGACGGGATCCCCGCACGGATCCGCGTTTCTTCTTCGGAGTCGTCCTGACGATCCGCTCATGACGGTCGGGTGGATAATTGCAGGTCGTTATTCCCCGGCGCCGTTGCCGGAGATCGGGAATTACCGGGAATCGTCCCGGCGGTTCAGCCTGAACAGTTCGTCCAGGTCGTACTCCGCGCGCTGCGGACCGCCGTACCGGGTGATCTTCCGGCGGCTCGCCCACTTGCGGATGGTGGCCTCGGAGACCCCCATCGCGAGGGCGGCCAGCTCCGTGGAGACCCTCCGCTGTCGCCGGTACGCCTCCTCGGTCACGCGGCCTCACCCTTCAGCCGGTCGGCCAGGCGCATCCACTGGTGCGGCGGCAGGGCGTGCCCGGCGTCGCACGTGACGTGGCTGGGCACCCGGCCGCCGGCCGCGGAGGTGACCCCGTGCAGCGCCCCGTCGCACCCCGGCTCCAGGCACGGGCCGAGCGGGAACCTGCGCACCTGGCCGGGGCCGAACAGCTTGCCAAGACCGGTGAGCAGTTCGGCGACCTCCTCGTCGAAGTCGACGGCCGCGGGGTGCAGGGCCAGCCACGGCAACTGCTGCCGCAGAAAGAGCACCAGGCTGTCCATCCGCGGCTCCCGGGGCCGCAGCGCGCGGTCCCGCCGCTCGTCCACCACGAGCCGTGCCCACTGCGCGAGGACGTCGGTGACCTGGGTCCGCAGGGCCACCGCGTCGTCGTCCAGCACGATGCCCACGGTGCTCCGGCTGCCGCTGACACGCTCACGCAGCCGGGGTGTGGCCCGGGTGAGGGCCTGGTCGCTCTCTTCGTAGAGTTCGAGCAGCGTACGTAACTCCCGGTGCAGCCGGCCCACGCACCTGGCGCAGATCCGACCGCACAGGGGCACACAGTCTCTGCTCCTGTGGTCGTCGGCGAGTTGCCGAACCTCGTGCATTCGAATCCCCCCGGATCTCTGGGTTCTCCTGAGACTTCCTCCATGCTCGCGGCCGCCCTGACGCGCTGCAACGCAGGCCCGTTCAGGGTTTGGGCAAGCATCTGCAGTTGTGTGAACGGACCGTCAGGGCAGTGTGAGACGGCCTGAATTGGCCGTGCGCAGGGCCGGGTCCGGCGGTCGGCGACGCCGCGTCCCCGGAGGGACCGGTTCCGCCGCCGGGCCGGTCCGGTGGCTCCCGGGCAAGGCTTGAAGACCGGCCGATCCGTTTGATAAACATAGCAGAAGATACCGTTCGACCAGTTTTTTTCGACCACCCTTCAGACCTGCGGCGGACCGCTCCGGCGCAGGTGGGCCACGGCGCTGGGAGACACCGATGAGGACCGTTCTGATCGTCGATGACGATGACGGCGTGGCCGAATCGCTCGCGCAGGCCCTGACCGTGCACGGGTTCGCCGCGCTGCGCGCCGCGACCGGGGCCGACGCGCTGGACCTGCTGGACGACGTGTCGCTCGTCCTGCTCGAACTCAGCCTGCCGGACCTGGCGGGGCACGAGGTGTGCCGCCGCATCCGGGAGCGGTCCTGCGTGCCGATCCTCGCGATGAGCGACCGGGCCGAGGAGCTGGACCGGGTGATGGCGTTCCACATGGGCGCGGACGCGTTCGCCTACAAGCCGGTGGGCTCCTACGAGTTGAGCGCCCGCATCCAGGCCCTCTTCCGGCGCACCGGGCACTGCCCCGGACACGACGACCACGGCCGGCAGCCGCAGCCCGCGGACCGGCCGGCACCCGCCGTGCCCTCGCCCCGGGACATGCTGGGCGCCGGCCCGCTGGAACTCGACCTGCGCACCCGCACGGTCGCCCTGCACGGCGAGGAGATCCCGGTCACCCGGAGGGAGTTCGACCTGCTGGCCCTGCTCATGGAGGAGCCCGGCACGGTGCACCGGCGCCAGGACATCATGGCCCAGGTCTGGGACGAGAACTGGTTCGGCTCCACCCGTACCCTCGACGTCCATGTCGGCTCCCTGCGCGGCAAGCTGGGCAACCGCGAATGGATCGAAACGGTCCGCGGCATCGGCTACCGCCTGGTGATTCCGCCCAAGGCCCTCACCCCGGTACGGCAGACGGCCGAGCAGCAGGGAGGCTGAACGGGGGGACGGCTCGGGGGACGGCTCGCGTGCGTCCGTCCGGCGGAATCGAACCCCGGGACCCGCGCGTACCCAAGGCACACGCCTCACGACCCCCGGGGCGCACGCGACGCGTCCGCCCCACGATCCCCTCACGTACGCGAGTCGCACGTCTTCCGTACGCCCCGCCCGCCCCGTCCGCCCGTTCAGCCTCTCTGCTGCTCGCCCGTTCACACGACCGTGCCCCCTCCCCGCACCCGTGCGGGAAGGGGGCACCCCCATGGCGTTCGGGTGTGCCGGGCCGTCAGGCGTGTGGGGCCGCGGTGTCCAGGATGGTGACCGTGCAGACGCCGGCCACCGAGCCCCCCTGATGGAAGTCCACCCGCAGGCTGCGCCGCCCGAGCTCGTCCACCGTCGGTGCGGATGCCGACACCACGCAGGGCGTGTCCAGCTCGACGTAGCGGTGGAACGAGGCCTCGCACCCGACCAGCAGGCCGTGCGGCAGCCCCAGGCGGGCCAGGGCCGCCTGCCGGGCGGCCTCCATGACGAGCATGCCCGGCACATGGTCCACCGGGTGGTCGAACAGGACCGGGTGGGTGTGGTCGACGCGCAGCAGGTGCACCGCACCCTGGTCGTTGCCGGCCTCCCCGCCCGGCACGCCCAGCACGACGTCGAACTCCCGTGACCGGCCCACGAGTTCCGGCTCCACCGCCGGGATGAGCGTGCACGCCGGACGGACTTCCGCCCGCTCGCCGCGCAGCCTGCGGTACACCCCCGGGGCCACGCAGTCACTCGCGGCGTACCCGTGCCCGATGAGCGTGCCGTCCCGGTGCGCGAGCACGTCGCAGGAGAACGACACGACGTGTTCCCGGCGGCAGCGGATGTCCTTGAGCGTCACTTCCAGCACCACGTTCGCCGGCGCCCCGGCCAGGCGTGCCCCCTCCTCGGTGATCTCGAACGAGGTGCCCTTGGTCAGGAACCGGTGCCCCTGCGGGATGCCGAGCGCCTGGTGCGCGAGGAGCAGCCCGGCCTGGCGTATCGATTCTCCCAGCACCATGGGGTCGTGCCAGCGCCCCGCGACCGGGCCGTAGTAGCTGTGTCCGCGGGCCCACTGCGCACCCACGCGGTACACGTCGCGTCTGTGCGGCCGGACCCCCGTGATGAGGACTTCCGAGACCGCCGCACGGTGCACGAGCCAGCGTGGCACCGTGCGCTCAAAGAGGTCGACCTCCCCGTTTTCGAGAGTTAAAAATTCCAGTCGGTCGGCTTGCACAAGTGCACTCATCGTGTGCCTCCTGAGGCGCGAAAGGAATGCGGCCTTCCGCGAGCGGAACAGGACAGGGCTTACATGGGCCGCCGTCGTGCATGGCAACGCCGCTGCCGTAAGCGTACTAGCTGACTGGTTTTTTTTCTCTTGGACATGGCAGTCTTTTACCAAGGGACAATCGACGGGACCGGCGGGGGTGGGCGACCGTCACCGGTCCGTCGACGGACAGGAGGTAGGCACGTGGCCAGGGTCAGGCAGGAACGGGCCGAGATCACCCGGCAGGCGATCCTCGACGGAGCCGCGACAGCCTTCGACGCGACCGGCTTCGGCGGGACGAGCCTGAGTGACGTCGCACAGCAGGCGGGTGTCACCAAGGGCGCGCTCTACTTCCACTTCGCCTCCAAGGAGGCCCTCGCCCGCGCGCTGGTCGACGAGCAGTTCCAGTCCACCGACCTGATCGCCGGGGAGCTGATGCCGGGCGTGCAGACGGTGATCGACATGGGGCACCGTCTGGCGCACGGACTGCGCACCGACGTCCGGCTGCGCGCGGGGATAAGGCTGGTGGTGGAGTTCGGTTCGTTCGTCGACCCCGACCCCACGCCGTACAACTCGTGGATCAGCATCGTGCGGGACTGCCTGGCGCCCGCCCAGGGCCGTGGCGACCTCTTCCCGGAGATCAACGTCACCGATCTGGCCACCTTCGTGTGCGGCTCGTTCACCGGCCTACAGCTCGCGTCGTACGTCCGCACCGGGCGCGAAGACCTGCACGAGCGGGTCGCGGACATGTTCCGCTACCTGCTGCCGGGCATCGCCCCGGCGGACCGGCTCGCCGCCCTCCAGCCGTCCGGCTCCCCCAAGTGCCGCGCCGAGCTGGGGCTTGCGCCGCTCGACGACGACCGGCCGGCGGAGCGGGAGCCGGAGCGGGGACAGGAACAGGGGCAGGGGCAGGGACGGGGACAGACCGACTGACCGGTAGGCGACGAAGACGGGCGTGCTCGGCGACGCGCGCCGCTGACGGCGCCCCGGCCGAGGCCCCCCGCCCCTCACGACACGGACGGCGCCGTGGTCCGTACCGTCCGCAGCCCGTCCTCCGACGCCAGCGCGGGCAGCGTCAGTTCCCACAGGTCGGCCAGCCAGCTCTCGCACTCGTCCGCCGGTACGCCGAGCCATGTCAGGGTCTCCAGCCCGCAGACGGCCGCCGCCACCGGTGTCCGCGCGGACGACTCCGGTACGGAGTCCCCGAGTTCACCGGCCCGGCGGGCCTCGTCCAGCAGACCGCCCAGCCGCCCCAGCCACTGCCCGTAGAAGTCCGGGGCGCTCTCGTCGGCGGGCAGGGCACGGCCGACAACGATGCCGCCGGCGTCCCCCGGCTCCCGCTCACGCGCGATCCGCACCGACGCGCGCACGAACACGTCCTCGCGCAGCAACCGCCCCAGCACGTACGTCATATCGACCACGAGCTGGAGATACGTCCCACCGGTCGCCTCCAGCTGGAGCACCGCGCACTCCATGGCCTCCCGGCCGCGGTCCTGCACGGCCATGGCGACCTCGTCCTTGGTGGAGAAGTGGAAGAACAGCGCTCCCTTGGTCACCCCGGCATGGTGGCTGATGTCGGCCAGCGTGGCCCGCACGTAGCCGTTCCGCGCGAACTGCTCGGCGGCGGCGACCACCAGCCGTTCGACGGTCCGCTCGGAGCGTTTCTGTTTGCCTGCCATCCGACCGCTCCTCGAAGCAACCCGTTACACCTCCTGCATGGGTCCTTCATACGCCTCGGCACCGCAGCGGAAAGCAAGCCCAGTGTCAGATGAACAAAAAGATTCCAAATCCTCACACGTTCCCGCGCCGATCCGCACGACGGGCCGGCCCGCGGGGGCGGGGCCGGCCACGCCCGGGTGGGTCAGTTCTTCACGGCGACGGCGGCGAAACCGGCCGTGTCCTCACGGTTGGTTTGGTAGTCCGCGTCGGAGGCCCGCTCGTCCGCCGTCTCCCACTCGTTGACGGACACCACACCGGGTTCGAGCACGGTCCAGCCGTCGGTGGCCACGAAACGGGTGATCTCCGCGCGGGAGCGGGAGGCGAGGTCCACCCGGAGGTTCGTGTACAACTCGTCGACCGCGGCCCGCACCGGCGCGGAGACGTAGTCGGGGCTGGAGTGGGTGAGGATGACGAGGCTGCCGGGGGCCAGCGCCCCCTTGTAGCGCTCGACGGTGCCGTACGGGTCCTCGGAGTCGACGACGAAGTGCAGCAGGGCGCCGAATAGGACGGCCACCGGCTGGGAGAGGTCCAGCAGTTCCTTGGTCGCGGGGGCGGACAGGACCGCATCCGGATCGCGGAAGTCCGCGTCGAGGTACGAGGTGCGGCCGTCGGACCGCTCGCCCAGGATGCGGCGGGCGATGTCCCCGACGACCGGGTCGTTGTCGACGTAGAGCACCTTGGCCTCGGGGGCGACCTCGTGCGTGGCGGCCGCGGCCGGAATGCCGCAGCCGATGTCCAGGAACTGGCTGATGCCACGCCGGGTGGCGGCGCGCACCGCCCGGTTGAGGAAGCGCCGGTTGGCGCGCGCCCCCAGCGGGCCGCCGGGCAGCAGCTTCACGATGCCGTCCGCCGCGGCGCGGTCCACCGGGAGGTTCTCGGAACCTCCCAGGAAGTAGTCCATGATGCGCGCGGCGTGCGGCACCTGGTCGGGGGTCATGGTCTCGGGCATGTCCACACATCCTTGGTGAGGGGCTGAAGCGCATGCGGGGAGCCCGCGCACGGCCGGCCGGCCCGGCGAGGGGCCAACAGAAAAGGCGACATCCAGAACCGGTCGCTACCGGTGGATGTCGCCTTAGTCATGCCGTTTCAGGGCAAACGGGCTCCGCGAGGAAGCGTGACATGTGCACGCGTCCGGTGTCAACGGAGGCTGGGCGTCCGCTCGGCCGGGCCCGTTGCCGCCTCCCTCCGGCGCGGGCGGCCGAGGTGCTTCATCGCCGGCCGCTCGACCAGCGCGTACAGCAGATACGCGAGGACGGTGGTGACGACCCAGGCGAGCAGGCAGAGCCCGACGGCCTCGGCGAAGCTGTACGGGGCGTGCCCGGCAAGGTACTTGCTGCCGCCGATCAGCACGGCGGCCTGGAGCAGGTAGAAGGCGAAGGACACCTCGCCGAGCCAGGTCGTCACCCGCCCCCGGAACGGCGAGCGCCGCCCGCGCAGATCGGCGACCGCGGCGGCCGGGACGAGCAGCCCGAGCGGGATCACCCAGACCGCGGAAAGGGCGTACAGGTACGGCACTTCGAGCGCGACCGCGTAGGCGGCGACGCACAGCGCCGCCGCCTGCCACAGCCGCACGCCCACCCAGCGGTCGGTCAGCACGAGCCGGGCGAGCAGCATGCCGAGCACGAACTCCAGCATCCGGACCGGCGGCAGCTGGTACACGAACCAGTTCTGCACCTCGCTGACCTGCCAGCCCGGGAGCCGGGCCTCGCCCGGCAGCACCGCGTAGGCGAAGGCCGGTACGGCGACCACGGCGGCCACGAACCCCGCCGTCCACGCCCACAGCCGGGCCGGGGAGATCGCCTTCACCGCGCGGTGCAGCAGCGGGAAGCACAGGTAGAACAGCAGCTCGCAACCGAGCGACCAGCTGGGGGCGTTGACACTGAAGGACACCGCCGGGTCCCAGGACCAGGTCTGCACCAGCAGCAGGTTGGGCAGCCAGTGCTGCCAGGCGGTGGTGGTCGCGCCGGCGAAGACCACCAGGGAGACCACGAAGGTGACGAGGTGGTTGGGGTACAGCTTGACCAGGCGGCGGCGCATGAACCGGCCCGGGGTGTCCGTGGGGCGGGCGGACCAGGTCAGGATGAATCCGCTGAGGATGAAGAAGAACGACACCCCGAGCCCGCCCGCGATCCCGAACAGCCGGGCCGCCTCCTGTCCGGCCCGCCCGCCGAAGGGGCTGAGCTGTGGGCTGGTGACGTGGTACAGGAACACGGCCGTCGCCGCGTAGAAACGGAGCCCCGTCAGCGACGGCAGCCCGGCGAGCGACGGTGCCCGCCCGGTCCGGGCGGGCACACTCTCCTGGGGTCGGTGGGTCGGGATGGTCACGGATCTCTCCTTCGCGCGGCATGAAAAAGACACCGCGCGGCAGGCCGGGGGGCCTGCCGCGCGGTGTCGACAGCATGAGGCGGAGCACAAGGAAAAGAGAACGGTCAGCGGGCGGGAGACCCCGGCCCGCGGAGGGGCGCTCGGGGCATGCATCAACCGCCGCCAAGAGCGTGACAGCCCCCCTTCGCGGAAGTCAACCCGCTCCGGGTGCCGTCACGCCCCTGCCGGCCGGGCCGCGCGGGACGCGGGTCAGACGTGGATCGGGTGCGACGTGCGCCCCGACGCCGAGTCGATCTCGTCGTGCGCCTTGGTCAGCAGGCGCATGGCGAGTTCGTTCAGCGCCCGTGCTCCCGCGATCTCCTCGCCCACCCGCGGCTGATTGGGGTCGGTGTGGTGCCGGCTCGCCTGTCCGTGGGCCCGCACCTCGGTCCCGTCGGGCAGGCGTACCAGCGCCGCCGCCCTTGTGTGGGTGTCGTCCTCCTGGAACTCCAGCTCGACATGCCATCCCACAGTGGTGTGCATCATGACGATCACCTCCGGACCACCTGTCTCCAGGATCACCCGTTGCCGGCGTCACTTCCAGGGTGCTCACCCGTCGCCGGCGTTGCTTCCAGGTGCTCACCCGTCGCCGCCGTTGCTTCCAGGGTGCTCCCCGAATGCCCGGCTTGTCGCGTTCCCGTCCCTCCTGTCGTGTTCCGGACCCGGGTACGCCGCCCCGGCCACGGCCCCCGTTCACTGCCACCGGGCACGAAGACGGCATGCGCTGCTGCCCGACCGCTGCCCAAGCCGCCCGCTCGGCCCTCGGGGCCCTCTGCGCCCTCCCCGCTCCCCACCACGTCCTGCGCTCCGCCGCCCTGCTGGCCCCTGTCGTCCTGCACGGACTGCGCACGCGGCACTGCGGCCCCGTCGCCGCGGTCCAGCTGGAACTGGTCACCCTCGCCGAGGACCACGCCGTGATCACCTGGTTCACGGGTGTGCCCGGAACGGACGACGGGCTCGGCCAGATGTTCCCGGCGCCCACCGAGGGCGAGGTGGTGTACGGCACCCATCCGGCCCGCCTGGACCGGGTGGCGGGCGAGGACCGGCCGACCGCTCACCACCAGGTGGAGCTGACGGATCTCGAACCCGGCCGGACGTACTACTACCAGGCCCGTTCCCGGGGCGTCCCCGCCACGCCCACCCCCCTGCACCTGGCCGGCGGCAACGCGGTGGGCACCCTGCCGCACGGCCTGGACACCCCGGCGGGTCCGTACGCCTTCACCACGCCGCAGCCCCCACCGGGCCGCCACCTGCTGTCGGTCGCCCTCTGCAACGATCTGCACCTGGGCGAGACGACGGCGGGCCTCGTGGCCGGGCTCCCGCTGCTGCGCGGCGTGTCCCAGGCGCCGGGGCGTGCCCCGTACCCGGAGATCATGAGCCGGGCGGTGGTCGCGGAGGCCCTCCGGCGCGGGGCGGACCTGCTGCTGGCCGCCGGGGACGTCTCGGCGGGCGGCGCGCCGCGCGACCTGGCGACGGCACGGCGCATCCTGGACGGTTTCGGTACCCACGGACGGGACTACTTCGTCGTACGGGGAAACCACGACCGGGCGGGCCCCGGCGGCGACCCGTTCCACCGGGCGTTCGGCTCCGGCACGGCAGACCCCACGTACTTCGCCCGCGAGGCCGGCGGCCTGCGGATCATCGGCCTCGACACCTACGAGAAGACCGGCACCGGCGGCGACGCCGGCGGGATGGGGGCGGAGCAACTGGCCTGGCTGCGGGCGCGGTTGCGGGAGGCGAGGGAGCAGCCGACGCTCGTCTTCGGCCACCATCCGCTGACGGTACGGCAGTCCCTGTTCCCGGTGAGCGCGGGTCAGCGCCTGGCCCGCGCCCAGGCCCGCGCGATCCTCGCGGCCTACGCCGCCGCGCGGGGCGTCTTCCTGCATCACGCCGGCCACACCCACCGCAACAAGCGCACGGTCCTGCACGAGGCGCCGCACGTCACCTTCCAGGAGGTGAGCGCGGTGAAGGACTATCCGGGCGGGTTCAGCCTGCTGCGCCTGCACACGGCCGGATACGCCCTGAACCACTACACGCCCCGGGACGCCGCGGCCCGCGCCTGGGTGGAGCGCAGCCGCCGGGTCGCGGGCGGCCTGTGGGCGCACCACGCGCTCGGCCACTCGGTGACGGACCGCAACAGTGTCGCGGCCCACGACCTGTCGGGCATCACCCGCCCGTCGCCGCGGGACCCGCTGCCGGGCCGGCTCACGGCGGCATAGCCCGCGACGGCGGCGGACCGGCGCCGGAGACCACGCCGGCATCAGCCCATCCCCACCACCGGCGGTCCGGCTGCCGGGGCCGGGGGCCGGGACGACCTCCCGGCCCCGGCCAAGGCGCCGCGGCGATCCGTGCCGCCCCGATCCTCTCCTTGAAGACCACGGCCCCTACGGCGGCGCCCACGATGACCGACGGCTCGCGCAGGGCGGCGGTCGGCGCGAGTCCGGCGCGGGTCTGCGCCCGCGGGATCAGGGCGTAGGCACCCGCGGACAGGCCGGCGCCCTGCAGCCCCGGTCCGGGGAACGGCCGCAGGCGCGCGCGGGTCCGCGTGCGCCAGAAGCACAGCGCGTACGCCGGGATGACCACCCCTTGCCCGGCCGCGGTGACCAGCGGGGTCACGCAGCGCGTTCGCGGACGTCCACCAGGGTGCCGCCGGCATGGGCGATCAGGGCCTCGGGCGCCATCGGGAAGACGGTGTACGGCGTCCCGGCCGCCGCCCACACCACGTCGTGGCCGAGCAGCGACCGGTCGGCGAGCACCCGCGTCCTGGTCAGATGCCCGAACGGCGGGACTCCGCCGATGGCGTACCCGGTCGTCTCCCGTACGACGTCGGCGGCGGCCCGCGTGACCTTCCCGGCTCCGAGTTGGTGCCGCACCAGCTCCAGGTCGACGCGGGAGGACCCGTCCATCAGCACCAGTACCGGTACGCCGTCGGCGGCGAAGACGAGCGACTTGCAGATCTGGCTGAGCTCACACCCCACAGCGGCGGCCGCCTCGGCGGCGGTCCGCGTGGCCTCGGGAAACCGCCGGACCTGCCCCCGGACATCCGCGAGCCCCAGCTCGTCGAGCGCGGCACCGAACCGCGGGTGGACTCCTGCTTCCGAAGTGGTCATGCCCGGCACGCTAGCGGCCCGCGCAGCGCGCATGCGAACGGGTTACGCCCGGGTGAGGCGTCACGGCGTCCGGACTTCGGGCAGGAGAAGGACCGGTGAGGGCGGGCGCCGTGCGCACGGTGCCGTCACCGGTCCGTTCTCCGGGAGCCGTCAGGCGTGGACCAGCCCGCGGTCCTCGTCGTGGTCCGTCTTCGTGCGCAGGCCCTCGCCCTCGACGTCGACGTCGGGCAGCACGCGGTCCAGCCACTTCGGCAGCCACCAGGCCTTCTTGCCGAGCAGCGCCAGCACCGCCGGGACGATCGCCATGCGGACGACGAAGGCGTCGAACAGGACCGCTGTCGCGAGGCCGAAGCCGATCATCTTGACCATGGCCTCGCTGGAGCCGATGAAGCCCGCGAAGACCGCCATCATGATGACCGCCGCCGCCGTGACCACCCGGGCGCCGTGCCGGAACCCGGTCACCACCGCCTGGCTGGGCTTCTCCCCGTGGACGTATGCCTCCCGCATGCGGGTCACGAGGAAGACCTCGTAGTCCATGGCCAGCCCGAAGACCACGCCGACCATGAAGATCGGCATCATCGACATGACCGGACCGGTCTCCTCGACGCCCATCAGACCGGCGAACCAGCCCCACTGGAAGACCGCGACCACGGCGCCCAGCGCCGCCATCACGCTCAGCAGGAAGCCGAGCGCCGCCTTCAGCGGGACCAGGATCGAGCGGAAGACCACGATGAGGAGCAGGAAGGCCAGGCCCACGACCAGGATCAGGTACGGGACCAGCGCGTCGTTCAGCTTCTGGGACACGTCGATGTTCATCGCCGTCGCGCCGGTGACCAGCACCTCCGCGTCCGTGTCGGCCTTGACGTCCGCGCCCGTTTCCCGGATGGAGTGCACCAGTTCCTCGGTCGTCGCCGACGAGGGCTTGGAGTCGGGGATCACGGTGATGGTCGCCGTGTCGCCCGCCTTGTTGGGTGCCGGCGGGGTCACCGTCACCACGTTCCGAAGGCCCTTGATCTCGTCGGCCACGTCACCGAAGGCGGCCTTGGCGTCCTCGCTCGACTTCGCGTCGACCACGACCATCAGCGGGCCGTTGAAACCGGGGCCGAAGCCTTCCGAGAGCAGGTCGTAGGCCCGGCGCTGTGTCGTCGACGTCGGCTGGGAGCCGTCGTCGGGCAGACCGAGTTCGAGCGAGGCCGCAGGGACGGCGGCGGCGCCGAGGCCGAGCACGCCCAGGAGCAGGACGGCGACCGGACGGCGTACGACGAAGCTCGCCCAGCGCGTGCCCATGTTGGGACGGCCCTGCCCCCGCGGGGCGGCCGCGCGGCCGCCGCCCAGCAGCTTGCTCTTCTCCCCCGCCGGACGCACCTTGCGGCCCGCGTAACCGAGCAGCGCCGGAATCATCGTCAGCGCGATCAGCACGGCGACGGCCACCGTGCCCGCCGCCGCGACGCCCATCTTCGTCAGCATCGGGATGTTCACGACCGCCAGCCCGACCAGCGCGATCACGACCGTGAGGCCGGCGAAGACGACCGCCGAGCCCGCCGTGCCGACCGCCCGGCCCGCGGCCTCCTCGCGCTCCCGTCCCTCGGCGAGTTCCGCCCGGTAGCGGGAGACGATGAACAGCGCGTAGTCGATGCCGACCGCGAGGCCGATCATGGTGGCCAGTGTCGACGTCGTCGAGCCCAGATCCAGGGTGCTCGCCAGCGCGGTGATCGTCGCGACGCCGATGCCGACGCCGATGACCGCCGTCAGCAGCGGCAGCCCGGCCGCGAGCAGCGAGCCGAAGGTGATGACGAGGACGACCGCGGCGATCCCGATGCCGATGATCTCGGTGGACCCGGTCTCCGGCGTCGTCTGGAGCGCGTCGCCGCCGACCTCCACCGTCAGCCCGGCGTCCCGCGCGGCCTGCGCGGCCTCCTCCAGGGCCTCCCGGGAGGAGTCCGCCAGTTCCATGCCGGAGACCTTGTAGGTGACCTGTGCGTAGGCGATCGTGCCGTCCCGGCTGACCGCCTTCGCGGCGTACGGGTCGGCGACGGCGGCGACCTCGGAGCCGTCGGACAGCTCCCGGACGGTCTCCTCGACGGTCGCCTTGTTGCCGGCGCCCGTCATCTTCTCGCCGGGCGGCGCCTTGAAGACGACCCGTGCGGTCGCCCCGTCCGCGCTCATCCCGGGGAAGCGTTCCTCCAGCAGGTCGAAGGCCTTCTGGGCCTCGGTGCCGGGAATCGAGAAGGACGTGGTGCCGGGGGTGGGCGCGCTGGCCGCGCCGACTCCGGCGAGGGTCAGCAGCGCCACCCACATCAGGGCGACGAAGTGCCGTCGCCGGAAGGCGAGTCGGCCGATCTTGTAGAGGAACGTGGCCACGAGGGCGTACTCCCGGTCAGGTCGTGGTGTTGCAGGGCAGGGGTGATCACCAGCGGGGAAGGGGTGATCGTCCCGACGACGTGAGCGGTCGCGTCAG
The DNA here is from genome assembly GCF_043204795.1 of Streptomyces sp. NPDC047706. NCBI lineage: Bacteria > Bacillati > Actinomycetota > Actinomycetes > Kitasatosporales > Streptomycetaceae > Streptomyces > Streptomyces sp. NPDC047706. The sequence goes on from NZ_JBIDCW010000018.1 coordinate 23,322, forward strand.
GTACCGGCGCGGGGTCCGGCGGGGAGGGTCAGGTGGTGGGGACGCCGAGGGCGGGGAGGACCACGGCGTCGATGTACGAGAGGAGGAAGGCCTTCGTCGGCGGCCGGTCGTCGATCAGCGCACGGGTGGCGAACGCGCCGAGCATCATGTGCAGCACGTAGTCCAGCGCGGGGTTGTCCGCCCGGACCTCGCCCCGGTCGACGGCCCGCTGGATCAGCTTGCGGAACTCCCGCGCCTCGGGCTCCACCAGCAGTTCCTTGAAGGCCTTCAGCAGATCCGGGTTGGTGTGCGCCGCCATGGCCAGACCGCGCATGAGCGCGGCGTTCCGCTCCATGGTGCAGTCGTCCTCGCGGTCCATCAGGGCGTGGAAGTCGCCCCGCAGGGAGCCGGTGTCGGCATCGGCGATGCTGCCGGGTTTGTCGTGCCGGATCGCCCTGGCGACCAGCTCGGCCTTGCCGCCCCACTGGCGGTAGAGCGTCGCCTTGCTGGACCTGGTGCGGGCGGCCACGGCGTCCATGGTGAGCGCGTCGTACCCGACTTCCCGGAGCAGGTCGAGCACGGCCGCGTACAGCTCGGCCTCACGCTCGGGTGTGATCCGGCTGCGACGCGACGTTGCGGCATCGGCCATGCGACTCAGCCCCTCTGCTCGATGACAGCCTCCGTACGACACGGTTTCGTACAGTACGAAGATAACGCAGCCTCTTGTGAAACGAAACCGTTTCGTACGTGTCGCCGGTCACGTCCCTCCCGAGGCCCGCCCCACCACCTTATTTGTCACGACTTGCTCGCGTCCGTCCCCCGGGCGAAGCATGGGGAGGTGACCTATCTGCGTCTGCCCCACCTCAGTGGTGACCTGCTGTGCTTCATCGCCGAGGACGACCTCTGGCTCGCCTCTCCGGACGGGCCCGGCCGCCCCTGGCGGCTCACCGTCGACCGCACCAAGGTCGGCCACCCGCGCCTCTCCCCCGACGGCCGGCTGATCGCCTGCACGAGCTGGCGCAGCCTCGCCCCGGAGCTGTACCTGGTGCCGGTGGAGGGCGGCGGTGGCCGGCGGCTCAGCTACTGGGGCAGCCCCGACACCCAGGTGTGCGGCTGGACCCCGGACGGCGACATCCTGGCCGTCGCCTCACACGGAGAGCCGTTCTCGCACCACACCTGGGCCTACAAGGTCTCCACCGACGGCTGCCCGGGCCGCAAGCTGCCGTGGGGCCCGGTCGCCGACATCCAGGTGGCGGACATCGACGGCGAACGCCGCACCCTCCTGCTCACCGGCACCCCGCCCCATGAACCGGCCTCCTGGAAGCGCTACCGCGGCGGCGCCATGGGCCGCCTCTGGCTGCACGGCACGCGTCTGCTCGCCGGCCTCGACGGCCATCTGTCCTCCCCGATGTTCGTCGGCGGCCGGGTCGCCTTCCTCTCCGACCACGAAGGCGTCGGCAACCTCTACTCCTGCGCCCCCGACGGCACCGACCTGCGCCGGCACACCGACCACGACGCCTTCTACGCCCGGCACGCCTCCAGCGACGGCACGCGCGTGGTGTACCAGTGCGCCGGGGACCTGTGGCTCGTCGACGACCTCGCCGCGGACTCGGCGCCGCGCCGCCTCGACGTGCGCCTGAGCGGTCCGCGCGCGGGGCGCCGTCCCTACCAGGTGCCGGCCGCGCACCACGTGGACGGCATCTCGGTCGACGAGACCGGCCGGGCGAGCGCGGTGGTGGTGCGCGGCAGCCTGTACTGGCTCACGCATCGCGACGGCCCCGCCCGCACCCTCACCGACACCCCCGGCGTACGAGTACGGCTCCCGGAGATGCTCGGTCCGGGCGGCCGGGTCGCCTATGTGACCGACGCGGAGGGCGAGGACGCGATCGAGATCTCCTACCTGCCCCGCGCCACCGGCGACCGCGAGCCCCGGCGGCTGGCCCGGGGTCAGCTGGGCCGGGTGCTGGAGATGGTCTGCGACCCCGAAGGCGAACGGCTCGCCGTCGCCGCCCACGACGGACGGCTGCTGCTGCTCGACGCCACGGAGGAGTCGGACGGCGAGGTGACCGAGCTGATCCGGTCGATCAACGGGCCGGTGCGCGACCTGGCCTTCTCACCGGACGGCTCCTGGCTCACCTGGTCACACCCGGGCATCGGCCGGTCGCTGCGCCAGATCAAACTGGCCCGGATCAAGGACCGTCTCGTCGTCGACCTCACCAACGGCCGGTTCGAGGACGAGAACCCGGTCTTCACCCGGGACGGGCGCTATCTCGCCTTCCTCTCCTGGCGCGGCTTCGACCCGGTGTACGACGTCCACACCGGCGACCTCTCCTTCCCGCTGGGCTGCCGCCCGTACCTGGTCCCGCTCACCTCGGCCACCCCCTCCCCCTTCGCGCTCAGCCCGGACGGGCGCCCGGCCGCCGGGGGCATGGACCCGGTCGAGGACGAGGCCGGCGCCGAGGGCGGTGAGGGCGGCGCGGTGATGATCGAGGTCGAGGGCCTGGAGAGCCGGGTGACGCCCTTCCCGGTGGCGGCGTCCAAGTACTCGGGGCTGTACCCGGTCGCGGGCGGCGGGCTGGTCTGGCTGCGCTGGCCGATCTCGGGCGCGCTCGGCGAGACGTTCGTCAACCCGGACGACACCAGCGGCCGCCCCACCCTGGAGTACTTCAACATCACCAAGGCGAAGAAGTCCGAACTCGTCGAGCACCTCGACTGGTTCACCGTCAGCGGCGACGGCACCCGGCTCGTCGTCGTCGACGAGGGCGACCTGCGCGCGGTGCCGTCCACCGAGTCCGGCGACAGCGACACGACGACATGGATCGACCTGCGCCGCATCATGCACGAGGTCGATCCCGGCGCCGAGTGGCGGCAGTCGTACGAGGAGGCGGGCCGGCTGATCCGCGCCTACTTCTGGGAGCCGGGGATGTGCGGGATCGACTGGGACGCGGTGCTGGACCAGTACCGGCCCCTGGTGGACCGGGTCGCCTCGCCGGACGAGTTCGCCGACCTGCTCCGCGAGGTGCTGGGCGAGCTGGGCACCTCCCACGCCTACGTCACCGCCGCCCGCCGCAACGAGGGCCCGCCCCACTACCAGCGCCGGCAAGGCCTGCTCGGCGCCAACCTCGTGCACCGAGACGGCGGCTGGACCGTCGCCCGCATCCTGCCCGGTGACTCCTCCGACTCCAAGGCCCGCTCTCCGCTGGCCGGTTCGGGAATCCGCGAGGGCGCGATCCTGACCCACGTGGACGGCCGCCCGGTCGATCCGGTCACCGGCCCCTACCCGTTGCTCGCGGGCGCGGGCGGTACGACGGTGGAGCTGACGTTCGCCCAGCCCGTCGCCCACCACCACCCTTCCGGGGAAGGCCTTTCGGGCCCCGCTGATCCGGCCGAGGGCGAGGAACGCTCCCGGCGGGTCGCCGTCGTCCCGCTGCTCGACGAGCGTCCGCTGCGCTATCAGGACTGGGTGGCCAAACGCCGGGCGGTGGTGCGGAGGTTGAGCGGCGGCCGCTGCGGCTATCTGCACATCCCCGACATGGGCGGCTCGGGCTGGGCCCAGTTCAACCGCGACCTGCGCATGGAGGTGTCCCGGCCCGCGCTGATCGTGGACGTGCGCGGCAACGCGGGCGGGCACATCAGCGAACTGGTCATCGAGAAGCTGACCCGCACGATCCTGGGCTGGGACCTCACGCGCGACGCCCAGCCGGTTTCGTACGCCTCGAACGCGCCGCGGGGGCCGGTGGTGGCGCTCGCCGACGAGGCGACGTCCTCCGACGGCGACATGATCACGGCCGCCTTCAAACTCCTCGGCCTGGGGCCCGTGGTGGGCCAGCGCACCTGGGGCGGCGTGGTCGGGATGACCGGCCGCCATCGCCTGGGCGACGGCACGATCATCACCGTCCCGATGAACGCGGCCTGGTTCGACGCCTACGGCTGGTCCGTCGAGAACCACGGCGTCGCTCCCGACGTTGAGGCCCTGCGCACCCCCCTCGACTGGGCGGAGGGCCGCTACGCCCAGCTCGACGACGCGGTACACCTCGCCCTGGACCTTCTGGTGACGCGGCCCGCGGCGACGCCGCCCGACCACAGCCACGTCCCGGACCGGTCAAGGCCCAAGCTGCCGCCACGGCCGTGACCTTGTCGAGGAACGCCGGGGCTACGCACGAACACAGGGTGCCCTCCAGAAGGGAGGGCACCCTGCGTCACTGGGCGAAGCCGACTACCTGCCTGTTCAGGCGTCGTAGTCCTGCGCGAACCGGTCCTCGGCCTCCTGCCGCTCCCGGTCCCGCTCGGGCTCCTGGTCGCGGCGGCCACGCTCGCGCATGGGGTCGGAGGGGCGCTCGCGCCGCTCACCCTTCTCCTGGCCCATGCGCTCCGCCTTCTGGCGCAGCTGCTCGGCCTTGTCCTGGAACTGGTCCTTCATGCCCATGAGATTCACTCCCGTAGTGGGTGGGGGATGGGGCCTCGACCAGATTTGCACGGCGGGACTACGCACGCATTTCGATCAACTACGCTGCGTAGCGCGGGCCTGTTCGTCGGCCGCGCCGCCCGCGCCCACAAGCCCCGTGCGCATCCCCTGCAACCGCGGGGCGAACCGCCGCATCTCGCGCTGCCCCACGGTCCCGATGAGCGCCGGCAGGTAACCGCGCACGCCCTGCATCCCGCGCAGCCACCACTGCCCGTACACATGGGCCGACCGCCGCTCGATCCCGGCCACGATCCGGTCCACGGCCGGCCCCAGCGGATAGGTCTTGCTGGACGGCCACGGCAGCCGCTGCCTCAACTCCCGCATGACGTCGTCCTGATCGGCCCCGCGGACCATGTCGGTGTCGGTCCAGGACAGATACGCGACGCCGACCTTCACGCCCTGGTGCCCGACCTCGGCGCGCAGACTGTGCGCGTACGCCTCCACACCCGACTTGGACGCGCAGTACGCGGTCATCATGGGCGCCGGGGTGATGGCGGCGAGGGAGGCGATCTGCAGCAGATAGCCCCGGCTCTCGGTGAGCACGGGCAGGAAGGCGCGGGCCGTCACCGCGGAGCCGATCAGATTGACCTCGATGACCCGCCGCCAGGCCCGCGGGTCGGATTCGGCGAAGGGCCCGCCGGCCGCGACGCCCGCGTTGGCGACGACGATGTCGACCTTGCCGAAACGCTCCTTGACCTCCTGGGCCACCCGCGCCATGGCCTCGTGGTCGGTGACGTCGGCGTACCAGTGCTCGCTGTCGCTGTGCAGCCGCGCGGAGACCTCTTTCAGCTCGTCCGGTTCCAGGCCGACCAGCGCGACCCTGGCACCGCGCGCCGACAGCTTGCGGGCGAGCAGTTCCCCGACGCCCCGCGCGGCCCCGGTGACGACCGCGACCTGACCCTCCAGGCTGACCCTGCTCATGCGCCCTCCTTGACCGGCTTCACCGGCGCGTACGTGGTGACGAGTTCGCGTATCTTCCCGGTGACCAGCTCGGGAGCCTCCACCGGCGTCATGTGGCCGAGCCCGGGCAACTCGGTGAGCCCGAGGCACCGCGGCAGCGCCGCGACCAGCGCACGGGCGTGCACCGGGGGCGTGAGCCGGTCACGCGCGCCGACGACGACCTCGGTGGGCGCCTGCAACTGCCTCACCCCGTGGTCGAGATCGAGCAGGCGCAGCACCCGCGACCAGCTGTGCCGTACGGCGCGGGGGCAGGCGTGCACGATCCGCGCGCACGCCTCCACCATGTGCGGGGCGGAACCGGCGCCCATGGTGGCGTACTTGAGGATCCTGCACGCCAGGGGCGTGACCGGTCCGAGGGGGGCGCGGGAGCCGAGGACCTGGCCGGTCAGCCACGTCCGCAGCCGCCCCGCCCGCATCGGCAGGACGGTCGACTCGGCGACCAGCCGCGAACTTCCGGTGCTGCACAGCAGGACGGCGGCCGCGTGTGCCCGGAAGCGTTCCCGCCCGGCCGCCGCCAGCACCGTCATGCCGCCCATGGAGTGTCCGGCGATCACCGCCCGCTCCCCCGCCGCGAGCGTGGCGGCGAGCACGGCCTCCAGGTCGTCGGCGAGGGCCTCGGTGCTGCACAGGCGGCTCGCCGGGCTGCGTCCGTGCCCGCGCTGGTCGTAGGCGATGACGCGGTGGTCGGCGGCGAGGGCGCGGATCTGCGCGGCCCAGAACGCGGTGGAGCAGGTCCAGCCGTGCACGAGGACGACGGCGGGCGCGCCGTCGGGACCGTGCACCTCGACGTGCAGGGGTGCGCCGTCGACGGAGGTGACGGTCAGTTCACGGGCGGGGACGGGCGGGGCGTAGGGGCCGGAGGCGACATGCAGCAGGCGGCTCACGCGACGGCCTCCCGCACGGCCGCGTCGCCGGCCTGCTCCGCACAGGGGCGCAGCACCTCGTACTCCCCGAGGTCCACCCGTCGCGTCGCGCGCCGGAACTCGCCCGTCGTGCCGGGCCAGATGGTGGTGTTGCGGCCGCCCGCATCCAGATACCAGCTGTTGCAGCCGCCGGTGTTCCACACCGTGCGCTTCATCCGCTCCTGGACCCTGTGGTTCCAGGCGCTCACGGCGGCGGGGCGGGCGTCGAGCGCCACCCGCCCGCCGAGCACCTCCAACTGCCGTACGAAGTCGGCCATGTAGTTCAGCTGGGACTCGATCATCAGGATCATCGACGAGTTGCCGAGGCCGGTGTTGGGCCCGATGATCGTCATCCAGTTCGGGAACCCGGCGGCCGAGGCGCCGCGCAGCGCCTCCATGCCGCCCTTCCAGGCCTCGGCGAGCGTCCGGCCGTCCGCCCCGACGACCCGCTCGGCGATCGGCATGTCGGTGACGTGGAAGCCGGTGCCGAAGATGATCGCGTCCACCTCGGCCTCGGTGCCGTCGGCGGCGACGACCGTCGAACCGCGCACCTCGCTCAGCCCGCTCGCGACGACGTCCACGTTCGGCCGGGCGAGCGCCGGGTAGTACTCGCTCGACAGCAGGATCCGCTTGCAGCCGATGCGGTAGTCCGGGGTGAGCTTGGCGCGCAAGGCCGGGTCCTTGATGGCGCGGGCCATGTTCTGCTTCGCCAGCCGCTCCACGAAGCCCAGCTCGCCCGGGCGCTTGGTGAAGGCCTGGACCTGCAACTCCCGGATGCCCCACAGCAGTCCCCGGCGGAGCCGGGCCGTCAGCGGAAGAGCGCGGTGCAGCCCTCGCTCGGCGCCGCTGATCGCGCGGTCGACGCGGGGCATCACCCAGGGCGGGGTGCGCTGGAAGAGGGTCAGCCGGCCGACCTGGGGCTGGACGGCCGGCACGATCTGGATCGCGGACGCGCCCGTACCGACCATCGCGACCCGCTTGCCGCGCAGGTCGAAGTCGTGGTCCCAGCGGGCGGAGTGGAACACCTTGCCCGGGAAGGTGTCGAGGCCCGCGATGGCGGGGATCTTCGGGTCGGACAGCGGTCCGGTCGCGGAGACGACGAGGTCGGCGGTGAGGGTGCCGGTGGCGGTCTCGATCACCCAGCGCAGCTGGTCGCCGTCCCAGGCCATCCGCTTCACCTCCGAGCCGAGGCGGAGGTGGGGGCGCAGCCCGAAGACGTCGGTGACGCGCTCCAGATAGGCGCGGATGTGCTCCTGGCCGGAGAAGGTGCGCGGCCACTCGGGGTTGGGCGCGAAGGAGAAGGAGTAGAGATGGGACGGTACGTCGCAAGCGCACCCGGGGTAGCTGTTGTCCCGCCACGTGCCGCCGACGCCGCCGGCCCGTTCCAGGACGACGAAGTCGGTGATGCCCTCGCGGCGCAGCCGCACGGCGGCCCCGAGCCCGCCGAACCCCGACCCCACCACCGCCACCCGTACATGTTCGTGCTCGGCCATACCGACGCCCCTCCATGCCGTTCTGCGACTCCACGACCTTGCCAGTGAATACTGGCGCAATCGGAGACTAGAGGAGCGGCGTACTGATGGGTAGGGGCGGCACAAGGAAAGTTACCGGCGGTACGCCGTAGGGTGCGGACGTGACCGACAAGCGTGAGTACCGCATGGAGGAGCTGGCCCGCCTGGCCGGCATCACGGTGCGCACCCTGCGCTTCTACCGCGAACGCAAGCTGATCCCACCGCCCCGCCGCGAGGGCAGGATCGCCTGGTACGACGATCACCACCTGGCCCGGCTGCGCACGATCGGCGCGCTGCTGGACCGCGGCCACACCCTGAACGGCATCGCGGAACTGGCCGAGGCCTTCGACCACGGCCGCGACGTGGCCGACCTGCTCGGCGTCGGCGCCGGAGCCCCCACCGAGGAGGAGCCGGTCCACCTCACCCCCGAGGAACTCGCCGCCCGCTTCGAGGGCGAGGCCACACCGGAGAACCTGGCCGCCGCGATGGACCTCGGCTACCTCGGCACCGACGGCGACGAGATCGTCCACATCAGCCGCCGCCTGCTGGACGTGTCCTCGGCCCTGGTGCGCGAGGGCATCCCGCTCGCGGAGGTGCTCCGGGCCGGCAAGGAGGTCCGCTCCCACGCCGACGCCCTGGCCGAACTCTTCGCCGGCCTGGTCCTCCGCCACGCCTCGGCCGAGGACCTGCCCCGCCTGCGCCCCCTGGCCCGCAGCGTGGTGGAGGCGGAACTCTCCCTGGCGCTGGACCGGAGGATGCGCAAGGAGCCGTGAGCGCCAGCCGCGCGCGGACCCTAGCGGCCGTAGACGACGGTCACCGGGGCGTGGTCCGACCACCGCTCACCATGGGTGGCGGCCCGCTCCACGTACGCCTTGAGCGCGCGATCCGCGAGCCCGGGAGTGGCCGCCTGGTAGTCGATCCGCCATCCCGAGTCGTTGTCGAACGCCCGCCCCCGGTAGGACCACCAGGTGTAGGGGCCCTCGGCATCCGGATGCAGGGCGCGTACGACGTCGACGTAGCCGCCCGCCCGGGGGTCGAACACCGCGGTGAGCCATTCGCGTTCCTCCGGCAGGAAACCCGAGTTCTTCGTGTTGCCGCGCCAGTTCCTCAGGTCGGCCCGCTGGTGGGCGATGTTCCAGTCGCCGCAGACGACCACCTCGCGCCCGTCCGCGGCGGCCCGCTCCCGCAGACCCTTGAGGTAGGCGAGGAACTCGCCCATGAACCGGACCTTCTCGTCCTGCCGTCCGGTGCCCACCTCGCCGGAGGGGAGATAGAGGGAGGCGACCGTCACACCGGGCAGGTCGGCCTCGACGTACCGCCCACTGCCGTCGAACTCCGTGGACCCGAAGCCGACCCGCACGGCGTCCGGCTCACTCCGGGTGTACAGGGAGACGCCCGCGCGCCCCTTGGCGGCCGCGGGCGCGTGCACCACATGCCAGCCCTCCGGCGCCCGCACCTGCACGGGCAGTTGCTGCGGCTCGGCGCGCACCTCCTGCAGGCAGAGCACATCAGCCTGCGTCCCGGCGAGCCACTCCACGAAGCCCTTCTTCGCGGCGGCCCGCAGCCCGTTCACATTCACAGAGGTCACAGTGAGCACCGGGGCACCCTACCGGCACACTGGACAAAGTCCGGATTCGACTCTGCATAGGTGTACGATCCACAGCATGTATATACGCCGTGTCCCCTTCGACCATCCCGACGCCGTTAAGCTCAACGACGAGGTCCAGGCCGAGTACCACGAGCGCTACGGCGACGGCGGCGACGCCACCGTCCTCGACCCGTCGGACTTCCAGCCGCCGGGCGGCGTATATCTGATCGCCTACGACGAGACCGACCGCCCCGTCGCCACCGGCGGCTGGCGCAGGCAGGACAAGAACGCCGAGGGCAACGAGGACGGCGACGCCGAGCTGAAGCGGATGTATGTGATCAAGGACGTGCGCGGCCGCGGCCTCGCCCGGCGCATGCTCGCCGCCCTGGAGGAGGACGCCCGCGCCGCGGGCCGCGTCCGGATGGTCCTGGAGACCGGCACCCAGCAGCCGGAGGCCATCGCCCTGTACACCTCCAGCGGCTACGAGCCGTGCGCCAAGTTCGGCTACTACCGCCTCTACGAGTCGAGCCGCTGCTTCGCGAAGGCCCTGTGACAGGCGCCACTTGAGGACCCGTCATCGGGCCCTCAAGGACAACAGGGCACACGGCAGAGCCCCGTCGGAATCCCGACGGGGCTCTACGCTGCGTGGGGTGTTCACGAGTGGGGCTGACGTGCGGCGACAAGAGGCCCTGAAGATCGTTCCCCTTGATGGCGGAGATCGTTCCCCAGCCGCCAGGGGAACGGAACGGGTGGCCGCCATCCGGCCACTCGCGAGGAGTGCGTGAGCGGTCCGCCGCCCCGTGCCCCTCTTTTGGGTGATGGCGCCAGGGTGAGTTTCGAAGTAATTTCAAAATTATGGGTACTGAGAACTCGGCCGTGAACTTCTCCGAGCTGGTGAACAAGAACAAGCAGACGCTGGCCCGGCTCCAGGAATCGCCGAGACTGCTCCTGCACCGCAGAGACGGCGAAGATCTGGTCCTCACCACCGCGGCGCGGGCAGAGCAGGACCAGACGGTGGTGTCGGCAGCCACCCGGATGCTGGCGGCGATGGCGCGCCAGGAGCCCGGCAGCATGGAACTGCTCCTCGACATACTGCCGGACGCCTTCCCGTGGGTTCGTTTCCTGCCAGAGGCCGACGTCCACGCCTTCGCCGTCGAACTGGTCGACACCATGCGGGCCGCCGACTCGCTCGGCAACAGCGCCTCTGTCGCCCAGTTGCTCATCGCCTGGCAACACACTGCCGAGGTCTACTCCGACCCTGAACTGCTGGCGGCGCTGACCCGGGATCACGGCGAAGATTACGGACCCGTACCGGACCCGCGGGACGCTGCATGACTGCGGGGCGCGGCGACCGCGCCGCACCACCGGCGCCAGAAGGCCAAAGGGAAGTCCGCTTCGCGGACGCGGCCTCGGCCAAAGGCTTGGATAGCCTCGCCCAGCAGGTCCGCGAGAACACCTACCGCGCCTGGATCACCATGCGCACAGACCCCAGACCTGCCACCGAGACGCCCCGGCACCACCGGCTCAAGGGCGGCCTCGCGCACGGTACACACCGCGGACAGACCTGCGAACAGTGGCAGATCGAGGTGACCGGCGGCGGCCGCATCTGGTACCTCCTCGACACCGTCCGGAAGACTTGCTGGATCACCTTCGCAGGTACGGGGCATCCGCGGGCCACGGACCGCCGCTGATCCGGCACAGAAGACGTTTCCCATGGCGTGATCCGACGGGTCAGCCGATGCGGGTGGTGTCAGCCCGGGACTCCGAGCTGACGTGCTGCGGCGTCGACGGTCTGCGAGAGCAGGACGGCGATGGTCATCGGTCCGACTCCGCCGGGAACGGGAGTGATCAGGCGGGCGCGGGTGCGGGCGATGGCCTGAACGGCGACGGCACCGGGGTCGGTGAGCTGGGCGTGGGGCCAGGCTTCCGGATCGCCGGCAAGCTCGCGCGGCGGCCTTCGGCGGTTCATGCCTCCGACCATGCAGATGCACTCCTTTCCGTGAAGATCGGCTTCACCCCCTTCACTGGCTGCTTGACCAGCCGGTGGGCTTGGGCCGTGACCTTGAACTCGGAGATCTCCGGCCGGATCCGCGACTACCGCCCGCGGCTGCCGCACCGGCAGTGGGCGCCGGTCGCCGACCAGGTACGGGCGACGGTGGCGGCCACCGCCCCGGCCACCTGCTACGAGGTGCGGCGGCTTCTGTATGCCGTCGGGCGGCTGGCCGTGTGAGCCGACAGTGGCGGACTGCCGCGTGAGCCAGGGGCGCAGCCAGGTCCGGCAGGTCTGCACCGTCGAGCCCTCCAGGCCCGAGCAGCCCGACAGCACGAACGCGTCGATCGTCTCCGTCCGCAGCCACACCCCTGGCGAACAAGGCAGCTGGCAGGGCGCCCTGCTCATCGACGGCTCCCTCGCCTGCCCTCACATGCCTGCCGCACTCGTGCAGGCCACCCGCGGGCTGGACGACAAAGTCGTACGCGAGATCCGCGACAACCAGCAGCTCACCGAACACATCACCGCCCGCGAGCCGCACTACCTCAAGACCAAACAAGGACCTGACGCACGCGGCGCCATCCGCCTCCAGTGCCCGGCCGCCGGACCGTCGCCGTCGGTGAACTGTGCGCGCCGCGACCGCCTCCGCCCCGCACACCCCGCACGCAGGGCCCGCCCTCTGCAGTGGTCGACTTCAGCGACCGCCGCCAACGCACCGCCCATCCCGCCGCACGGCCCACCGTCCAACTCCCCCAGAACGAATGGCTCAGCCCACCACCAGCGGACGAACTGCCCCGTGTCTGCAGCAAGTCCGACATCACCGTCCCCGCCGACGCCGCCGGCGACCTCAAGACCGCCAAATTCCGACAGGACAGCCACTACCTGTCCGACGACTGGATCGCCGCCTACAAGCCCATCCGCTCTCACAACGAGGGCATCCACGGTCGCCTCAAGGGCGACGAGATCGACATCGGCAACCCGAAGCACCGCCCGGCACCGGGCCAGGTCGCCCAGACGCTCCTCGTCGCCCTCATGGTCACCGCCGGCAACCTCGACATCCTCGAAACCTGGCTCTACCAGCGCACCGGCACCCGACTCACCGACAGCGTCTTCGACAACACCGGTCCCCAGCCGCCGACATGGCCCGAGACTGAGCCACCCGCACAGGCCGGACGGCCGCCGCCACCCACCACAGGCCGCTGAACCACAAGAACCGAACACAACCGCAGCCAGCCCCGGCCCCCCGGGGCTGGCTGCGATGGCCACGACACGGAAAAACGGGACAGAGACACGGCCACGCTCGACACCCGCCGCCATCCACCACCCCGAACAGGCTCGAACAGTCCCCGGAAACGACAAAGATCCCGACCGATCAGAAGATCGGCGGGATCTCGTCAACCGCTCCCAAGCGAACTCAAGAACGGCCGTGCGTGGACCTGTGGGGATTTGAACCCCAGACCCCCTCGATGCGAACGAGGTGCGCTACCAGACTGCGCCACAGGCCCTTGCAACGAGTGAAACCTTAGCACCCCGATCGGGGTGCTTGGAAATCCGTTCCCGCTGGACCCGGGGCCGGAGCGTTGCTGGCTACTCGTTGGCCGCCCGCGGCCGCTCCCCCTCCTCGTACTGGTCGAACAGCGGCGTACGTCCACGCTCCCGCGCCCGCCGCGCCGAGGCCGCCCGGCGCCGCGCGTCCCCGCGCCCCTCGCCGTCCGCCTTGTCCGCCGCGCCGTCCGCCGTCCGCGCGTCCCCCGGGCCGCCCGCCGCGCCGTCGGAGGGGGCGGCGGCGGGCGAGGCAGTGGCGGCCGGGGAAGGGGAGGCGGCCGACGTTCCGGAGCCGTGCTCACGCGAGCCCTCCTCCGCCTCCTGGTGCCGCGCCGCCGGGCTCGACCGTGCCGAGCTCCACGCGTCCAGCGCCCCCAGGTCCACCTCGGCGCTCGCGCGCGGCGCGACGGGCGCCGTCACGTACGTCGGCAACGGCACCGGCACGGGCTCCCAGCTCTCCCCGCGCCCGGGCCGCCGCTGCCGCTCCCGCTGCTGATCGACCCACTCGGCGTGATCGGTCTGCTCCACCAGCGCCCGCCGGTCCGCGGCCAGCGCGGACAGCCCGGGGTCGGCCTCCGGTTCGTGCCCCTCCTCAGGCTCGTCGGCATCGGTCTCGGCCAGCGCGTGCCGGCGCGGCTGCCGCGCCCGCTCGCGGAGGCGCTGTGCCGCGGCCTCCGCCTGACGCCGGTCCATCTGGTAGGCGAAACGGCGGCGCTCCTGCGCACGCAGGTACACGATGTACCCGCTGAGCAGGACGGCGGGAACCCCGGGCGCCCAGAGGAACGCGAGGCCACCGACGGCCGCGACGACCGCGCCGAGCGTGAAGGCCAGGAAGAGCAGGATGGTGGTGCGCCTGCGGCGCGCGAGCACCTTGGAACGCCGGGCGCGCGCCGCGGCCGCCTCCGCGCCGGGTGCGCGGCGGGCCGGGGGAACCGGCTTGCGTGGGGGCGGGGGCGTGGGCACCTCCCGCACCGGCGCGGGAACCGCCGCGCGGGTGTCGGACGCCGGTACGGCTTCCGCTCCCGCCTCTTTGACGGTGCCGGTCCGGGGGCGCGTCGGAGGCATGGCGAAGGCCCGGACGTCCACCGAGTCGGTGACCGCGTCCGGGTCGTCGAAGCCGGGCTCCCCCTCGTCGGTGGAGCGCGCCCGCAGGTCCTTGGCGTACCGGCGCTCCATCCCCGCCCGTCCGGACAGCAACCGGATGGCTGTGCTGAAGCGTTCCGTCGGACGGGCCTCGTTCAGCTCGTCCTGCCTACGGAGCCACATCGGCACCAAGTAGGCGGCCCAGGCCCCGACAATGACTGCGTAGATGAGGCCGCTGCTGCTCACGCCTCACACGGTAGAGGGGTTTGCGTGAGGCCATCTGCCAATTGAGCCGGTGTGTCGCACGATCTGGCTGATATTTCGAGCTTTTTTTGTGACCGATGCGATCAGCAGGCTGGCGCACCCGCGAATTCAATGCCCTCGGACCGGTCACCAACCGATCATTTTCGAACACGTATTCAATTTTGGCGTCAGGCGGGATTCCCGGGGGCGTTCTGCGGATTCCACGGCAGGTCCCGCGCCTTCCGAGAGGTGTTCCCGGACCGGGCGCGGCGCCAGCGCGACAGCAGCCCCTCAGGGACCTCTTCCGCCGTCAGCGCGAAGACGAGATGGTCGCGCCAGCCCCCGTCGATGTGGAGATATCGGGGCCTGAGGCCCTCCTCGCGGAATCCGAGTTTCTCCACCACGCGGCGGCTGGGCCCGTTCTCGGGGCGAATGCAGACCTCGATGCGGTGCAGGCCGACGGTCCGGAAACAGTGGTCGACGGCGAGCGCCACGGCCGTCGGCATCACGCCGCGGCCGGCCACCGCCTCGTCCACCCAGTAACCGACGTGGCCGGAGCACATGGAGCCCCAGGTGATCCCGGCCACCGTCAACTGCCCGACGAGCCGCCCCTGGTACTCGATGACGAACGGCAGCATCCGGCCCGCGCTCGCCTCCGACCGCAGGTGACGGACCATCTGGCGGTAGGTCGGCCGGTTCGTGACCGGCCCGCCCGGTGTGGGCGGCGGGATGGTGGCCTCCCAGGGGCGCAGCCAGTCGCGGTTGCGCCGGTTGACCTCACGCCAGGCCCGCTGGTCGCGCAGCCTTATCGGGCGGAGGACGACATCGCCCTCCACCAGTTCGACGGGCCAGGACGGGCTGTTCAGTTCGCACCCCCACCGGAGGGTCCGGGGTGGTCACCGCCGCGGATCTGGTCGACGGCGTGCATCAGCAGCGGTTCCAGCACGGCCAGTCCGTCGCGTACGCCGCCGGACGAACCTGGCAGGTTGACGACCAGTGTCCCGCCCGCCACCCCGGCCAGCCCCCGGGAGAGCGCGGCGGTGGGCACCTTGTCCCGGCCGTACGCGCGGATGGCCTCCGCGATGCCCGGTACCTCACGGTCCAGCACGGCGCGGGTGGCCTCCGGCGTGCGGTCGGTGGGCGAGATGCCGGTGCCGCCCGTGGTGACGATCACGTCGTACCCGGCGTCCACGCCCGCCCGCAGCGCGGCCTGAACCGGATCCCCGTCGGGGACGACCTGCGGGCCGTCGACGGCGAACCCGAAGCCCCGGAGGCCGTCGGCGATCAGCGGGCCGCCCTTGTCCTCGTAGATCCCGGCGGCGGCCCGGTTGGAGGCGGTGATCACCAGCGCGCTGTACGGCGCGACCAGCGCGCCGCCGAGCGCCGCGTCCGAAGTCATGCCCGGCTCCAGTCGCCCGACTTGCCGCCCGTCTTCTCCTCCACCCGTACGTCCGTGATGACCGCTCCCTTGTCGACCGCCTTGACCATGTCGATCACGGTGAGCGCGGCGACGGAGACCGCGGTCAGGGCCTCCATCTCGACGCCCGTACGGTCCGTCGTGCGCACCGTGGCGGTGATCTCCACGGCGTCGTCCGCGACCGACAGGTCCAGTGTCACACCGGACACCGACAACGGGTGGCACAGCGGGATCAGGTCCGGCGTCCGCTTGGCGCCCATGATCCCCGCGATCCGCGCGGTGGCGAGGGCGTCACCCTTGGGAACCCCTTCGCCGCGCAGCAGTCCGATCACGCGCGGCGAGACGAGGACCCGCCCGCTCGCGCGCGCGGTGCGCGCGGTCACGTCCTTGTCCGATACGTCGACCATGCGGGCGGCGCCCGCGTCGTCGATGTGCGTCAGGCGGTCCTGCGCAGGGGCACCGGGGGTCTCCCCCCGGGAAGGCACGGTCATGGTGTGGCGCTCCCGGTCCGGGCCCGTCGCGGTGCGGCGCACGGACCTGTTGTGCGCGACACGGTACCGCGAGCCCGGGGCGGTCAGCCGAGCAGGACCACCTCGACCTCGGCACCCGGCTCGACGGACTCCGTCTCCTCCGGTACGACGATCAGCGCGTCGGCGTGCGCGAGGGCCGCGACCAGGTGGGATCCGGCCCCGCCGACCGGTGTCACCCGGCCGTCGGCGTAGCTGCCGCGCAGGAACTGCCGGCGCCCCGGCGGCGACGTCAGCGCCTTGTCGGCGGCCAGGGTCGCCCGGGCCCGCGGGCGGTGCACGTCGGGGAGTCCCATGAGGGTGCGGATCGCGGGGCGGACGAACAGTTCGAAGGAGACGTACGACGACACCGGGTTGCCGGGCAGGGCCAGCAGGGGGGTGTGGTCGGGGCCGATGGAGCCGAAGCCCTGGGGCTTGCCGGGCTGCATGGCGATCTTGCGGAACTCGATGCCGCTGCCCGGTTCGTCCTCGTCGCCGACGTGCGACAGGGCCTCCTTGACCACGTCGTACGCCCCTACGCTCACGCCGCCCGTGGTGACCATCAGGTCGGCGCGGACGAGTTGGTCCTCGATGGTGGTACGCAGGGTCTCGGCGTCGTCGGCGACCGCGCCCACCCGGTAGGCGATGGCGCCGGCGTCGCGGGCGGCCGCGGTGAGGGCGAAGCTGTTGGAGTCGAAGATCTGGCCGCTGCCCAGTTCCTCGCCGGGCGGGACGAGTTCGCTGCCGGTGGAGAGCACCACCACGCGCGGGCGCGGGCGCACCCGTACGGTGCCGCGGCCGATCGCGGCGAGCAGCGCGATCTGGGGCGGGCCGAGGACCGTGCCCGCCTCCAGGGCGCGGTCACCGGCCCTGACGTCGCTGCCCTTCGGGCGCACGTGCGCGCGTGCCTCGGCGGGCCGGTGCACGCGCACCTGCCCGGAGGCGCCCTCGGGGCCGAGGCTGCGGGCCCGCATCCCGGTGACGGGGCCCTCGCCGAGGCCGCCGTCGGTCCACTCCACGGGCACCACCGTCTCGGCGCCGGGCGGCAGCGGGGCGCCGGTCATGATGCGGGCGGCCTGGCCCGGTCCCACGGTCAGGAGCTCCGCCTGGCCCGCGGCGACGTCCCCGACGACCTCCAGGACCGCCGGGAACTCCTCGCCGGCGCCCGCGACATCCGCGACCCGTACCGCGTACCCGTCCATGGAGCTGTTGTCGAACGGCGGCAGGGAGACCGGCACCGTGACGTCGTCGACCAGGACACAGCCCTGGGCGTCGAGCAGTTGCAGCTCGATGGGTTCGAGAGGGCGGACGGTCTCGAGGATGTCCTCCAGGTGTTCGTCCACCGACCACAGATGGTCCTGTCCGGTGGCGCGGGGCGCGGCGGTGCTCAAGTGGCTACATCTCCTCGGTGACGTAACTGCGAAGCCAGGTCCGGAAGTCCGGGCCCAGGTCTTCACGTTCGCACGCGAGTCGGACAATGGCACGCAGGTAGTCGCCGCGGTCGCCGGTGTCATAGCGGCGGCCCTGGAAGACGACGCCGTGCACCGGGCCGCCCAGCTTCTCGTCGGCCGCGAGCTGCTGGAGGGCGTCCGTGATCTGGATCTCACCGCCGCGGCCGGGTTCGGTCTTGCGCAGGACGTCGAAGATGCGCGGGTCGAGGACGTAGCGGCCGATGATGGCGTAGTTCGAGGGGGCGTCGGCGGCGTCCGGCTTCTCGACCAGGTCGCTGACCTTGACCACGTCGCCGTCCTCGGTGGCCTCGACGGCCGCGCAGCCGTAGAGGTGGATCTGCTCGGGGGCCACCTCCATGAGCGCGATCACGCTGCCGCCGCACCGCTCCTGGATCTCGATCATCCGCCTCAGCAGGGGGTCGCGCGGGTCGATGAGGTCGTCACCGAGGAGCACCGCGAAGGGCTCGTCACCGACGTGGGGGGCCGCGCACAGGACGGCGTGGCCGAGGCCCCGGGGGTCACCCTGGCGCACGTAGTGCATGGTCGCGAGGTCGCTCGACTCCTGGACCTTGGCGAGCCGCTCGGCGTCGCCCTTCTTCTCCAGGGCCGACTCGAGCTCGTAGTTGCGGTCGAAGTGGTCCTCAAGGGGGCGCTTGTTGCGGCCGGTGATCATGAGGACATCGTCGAGACCGGCCGAGACGGCCTCCTCGACCACGTACTGGATCGCCGGCTTGTCGACCACCGGCAGCATCTCCTTGGGAGTGGCCTTGGTGGCCGGCAGGAACCGGGTGCCGAGGCCTGCTGCGGGAATGACAGCCTTGCTGATCCGTGGTTGCGCCTGAGTCATGCTCGCAACCATATCCGGTGACTTTGCGGGGAATCTGCGGCTCCGGTAAGTACGCACTCATATGAGCACTTTGATCACAGTACGGGAGCGACACATGAGTCACCTCGGACACATGGGCGAGCCTGACAAGCGCACATTGCGCCGAGAACTCCTCGCGGTGAGGAACAGGTTGCCCGCAGGTGACGTGCGGGAGGCCGCGGCCGCGCTGGCGGCACGCGCACTCGAACTGGATGAGCTGGCGCACGCGCGCACGGTGGCGGCGTACGTCTCCGTGGGCGCCGAGCCCGGCACCCTCGCGCTGCTCGACGCGCTGCACGCGCGGGGCGTGCGCGTCCTGCTCCCGGTGCTGCTGCCCGACAACGACCTCGACTGGGGTGTCTACGCCGGGGAGGGATCCCTCGCGCGGGTGCGGCACGGTGCCCGGACGGCGCTCCTGGAGCCCGCCGGCGAGCGGCTCGGGCCGGACGCGGTGACCGGCGCCGACGCGGTGCTGCTGCCGGGACTCGCGGTGGACGCGCGCGGGATGCGGCTGGGGCGCGGCGGAGGTTCCTACGACCGAGTCCTGGCGCGGCTGGAGCGCGCGGGCGGCCGGCCGGCACTGGTGGTGCTGCTGTACGACACCGAGGTCCGCGCGCGTGTGCCCGCCGAGCCGCACGACCGGCCGGTGCACGCGGTGGTGACGCCGTCGGGGGTGCGCCGCTTCCCGCGCGCCGCACGCTGACGCCCCGGACGGCGAAAGGGCCCTCCACGCGCGCGTGGAGGGCCCTGAACCGGTCGCCGTCAGCGGGTCACGGCTTGAGCACGAGGGTGTCGTTCGTGCTCCTGTCGACCGCCTGCTTGGTGAACGACCAGTCCAGCAGCTGGCCCTTGGCCCACTTGTCCGTCTGGTCGGTGTAGTGGTCGCTGTAGGCGTGCCCGGAGGCACCGCTGAGGTTGATCCACTTCGACTTGTCGAGGTCGTCGAGGTTGACCACCATGCGCATCGACGGCACCCAGACGACGCCGTAGCCGCCGGCGGCGTTCCAGCCGGTCGCGTTGACCGTCGCCTCGCCGCCGCCGAGCTCCCAGGGGCCGCGGTTGAGCACGTACTGGAGGAAGCCGGGGCCGCTCGTGCCCAGGGTCTGGTTCTTCAGGAACAGCCGGTGCAGCCGGCCCCAGCTCCAGGAATCGATGTCCTTGCCGAGCTTGGCGGTCAGCTCCCAGCGGGCGTCGATCATGGCGCGCTCGAACAGCTCGTCACGGTTGTCGGCGCCGGGACGGGTGCCCGACTTGGGCGTCGTCCACCAGTCGCTGTCCTCGTCGTCCATGAGGGTGCGCACGACCTCGAACCACCGGTCGCCGCCGTCCGGCTGGGCCTGGTCCGCGTCACGCTGCCCGCACTCGCGCACCCGCCGGTCCTCGTCCGCCGGGCCGGTGGTGTCGACCGGCTCGACCCACAGGCACTGGCCCTCGACGCGCAGCTCCTTGGGCAGCTTGTTGCCGAACGCGAGTTTGAGGACGTTGCGCCAGACCGAGTTGAAGTAGGCGGCGGCCGCCGAGTCCGCGTCCTGGGTGTAGTCCCAGCCCTCCAGGAGCTTCTGCGCGTCGCGTACGTCCTTGCCGCCGGCGTCGATCTTCAGCAGCTGCGGGACGAGCAGCTTGGCGATCTCGCTGCTGCTGTCCATCTGCATCTGCCGCATGTCCTCGGTGGAGACCTTGCCGCCGCCCTTGATCTTCGACTCGATCAGGTCGGTGATCCGCTGGCTGCGGGTGCCGTAGCCCCAGTCCGTGGTCAGCGTGTACGGGTAGTCCTCGCCGACGACGGCCTGGTTGGCGGTGACGACGTAGCCGCGCTCCGGGTCGTACTCGTAGGGCAGCTCGTCCTGCTCGACGTAGCCCTTCCACCCGTACCTGGAGTCCCAGCCGGGCGCCGGGACCGATCCGTCGTGGCCCTTGGCGCGTGTGGGGATGCGTCCGGGCAGCGTGTAGCCGATGTGGTTCTCGGTGTCGGCGTAGACGAGGTTCTGCGAGGGCACCTCGAACAGGGCCGCCGCGGCGCGGAAGTCGTCCCAGCCGGCCGCCTTGTTCATCGCGAAGAGCGCGTCCATGGTCCTGCCCGGCTCCAGCGCGGTCCAGCGCAGCGCGATGCCGTAGCCGTCGCCGCGGTCGGGGGCGGCGGTGTCGACGGTGGCCTTCCTGCCGGCCTTGACGAGTTCGCCGTCGCGGTCGGACAGCAGCGGACCGTTGCTGGTCTCCCGGACGACGATCTTCTTCGGCGAGCCGCCGGCGACCTCGATGGTCTCCTCGTAGGTGGTGAAGGGCTTCACCTTGCCGTCGTAGAGGTAGCCGTCGCCGGTGAGCTTCTCCAGGTAGAGGTCGGTGACGTCGGCGCCGGAGTTGGTCATACCCCATGAAATGTTCTGGTTGTGACCGATTATCACGCCCGGCATGCCCGCGAAGGTGTAACCGGAGACGTCGTACTGGCACTTGCCGGAGACCGTGCGGCAGTGCAGGCCCATCTGGTACCAGACGGACGGCAGCGAGGCCGACAGATGCGGGTCGTTGGCGAGCAGCGGCTTGCCCGTGATGGTGTGCTCGCCGCCGACCACCCACGAGTTGGAGCCGATGCCGTTGCCGTTCACGCCGACGGCCTCGGGCAGGTCCTCCAGCTCGTCGTAGAGGCCCGTGAGCTGGCTCTGGAGCGCCGAGGACCCGCTGGACGAGGAGGAGTCCGCGGAGGCGTCCGTGGACGCCCCTGTCCCGTCCGTGGAGCCCTCGGACGCGCCGTCCACGGAGCCGTCGCCCGCGCCCTCCGCGGAGCCGCCGCTCGCGCCCCCGTCGAACGTCTGGGTGAGTTCGTCGTACTGGCCCTGCCGGACGACGACCTGGTTCCGGTCGTAGGGGTAGCGCGGGTACAGGTCGGCGACCTGCTTGGGGCCGAGGCGGCTGGTCATCAGGGAGCGGTCGATCTCGTCCTGCATGTTGCCGCGCAGGTCCCAGGCCATCGCCTTCAGCCACGCCACCGAGTCGACCGGGGTCCACTGCTCGGGCTTGTAGTCGTTGCTGAAGCCGAGCGCCGCGTACTCCAGGGAGATGTCCTCGGCGTCCTTGCCCGCCAGATACGCGTTGACCCCCTTGGCGTACGCCTGGAGGTACTTCTTGGTGGCGGGCGACAGCTCGGTGTCGTACTCCTTCTGCGCGGTCCGCTGCCAGCCGAGCGTGCGCAGGAACTCGTCGTTCTCGACCTGGCTCCTGCCGAACATCTCCGACAGGCGCCCGGAGGTCATGTGCCGGCGGACGTCCATCTCGTAGAACCGGTCCTGCGCCTGGACGAAGCCCTGCGCCATGAACAGGTCGTCGTCGGAGGAGGCGTAGATCTGCGGGATGCCGTTTCCGTCCCGTTTGACGTCGACGGGTGCGGTCAGGCCCTCGAGCGTGATCGAGCCCTTGGTCTGCGGGAAGGAGGCACGCACGGTGCTGACGGACCAGTACGCGCCGTAGACGACGCCGCCGATGACGGCCAGCACCAGCACGAGCACGAACAGTCGGGCTTTGCGCCCCTTCTTCCTGCCGGACTTGCCGGGCTGCTGACCCGTTGAGGCGGTGGTGTTGGGGGGCATCGCTGTCCTTGCTGTCCTAACGCGAGCGGCAGGCGGTACTGGAGTGCTGGAGCAACCATAGGCGCAGGGCCCGGTGGCACTTGACGCGGAGTGGGGAACCAGCGCGGACCGACGTTCGATCTTGCCCGGGCGAGCGTCAAGAAATCGTCAAGAGTTAGGTAAGGTAACGAAGTACCTGCACCAGGGGAAGGAAGCGGCCGCTGAACATCCACGACCTCAACGAACTCCTGCTCGTCTGCTCGCTCGTCCTGCTCGTCGCCGTGGCCGCGGTACGGATCTCCTCGCGCAGCGGGCTCCCCAGCCTGCTCGTCTACCTGGGCATCGGCATCCTCATGGGCCAGGACGGGATCGGCGGCATCCACTTCGACAACGCCGAACTGACGCAGGTCATCGGGTACGCGGCCCTGGTCGTGATCCTGGCCGAGGGCGGTCTCGGCACGAAGTGGAAGGAGATCAGGCCCGCCCTGCCCGCCGCCTCCGCGCTGGCGCTCGTCGGGGTCGCGGTGAGCGTCGGGGTCACCGCGACGGCGGCGCACTTCCTGGTCGGGCTGGACTGGCGGCAGGCGCTCATCATCGGAGCGGTCGTCTCCTCCACCGACGCGGCGGCGGTCTTCTCCGTACTGCGGAAGATCCCCCTGCCCGCGCGCGTGACCGGCACCCTGGAGGCCGAGTCCGGCTTCAACGACGCGCCCGTGGTCATCCTGGTCGTCTCGTTCTCCACGGCCGGCCCGTTCGAGCACTGGTACGTGCTGGTCGGCGAGATACTGCTGGAACTCGCCATCGGCGCCGCCATCGGCATCGCGGTGGGCTGGCTGGGCGCCTGGGGGCTGCGGCACGTGGCCCTGCCCGCGTCCGGTCTGTACCCGATCGCCGTGATGGCCATCGCCGTCGCCTCCTACGCGGCGGGTGCCCTCGCGCACGGCAGCGGCTTCCTCTCCGTCTATCTCGCCTCGATGGTGCTGGGCAACGCCCGCCTGCCGCACTGGCCCGCCACCCGCGGATTCGCCGAGGGGCTCGGCTGGATCGCCCAGATCGGCATGTTCGTCCTGCTCGGCCTGCTGGTCACACCGCACGAACTGGGCGACGACATCCTGCCCGCCCTGCTCATCGGGCTGGTGCTCACCATGGTCGCGCGCCCGATGAGCGTCGTGCTCTGCCTGGCGCCGTTCCGGGTGCCGTGGCAGGAGCAGGCCCTGATGTCGTGGGCCGGGCTGCGCGGCGCCGTGCCCATCATCCTGGCGACCATCCCCATGGTGAACGGCGTGGACGGCAGCCGTCGCATCTTCAACATCGTCTTCGTACTGGTCGTCGTCTACACCTTGGTGCAGGGGCCGACGCTGCCCTGGCTGGCCCGCACCCTGCACCTGCGCGACGGCTCCCAGGCCGCCGCCGACCTCGGCATCGAGTCGGCTCCCCTGGAGCAGCTGCGCGGGCACCTGCTGTCGGTCAGCATCCCGCGCGGGTCGAAGATGCACGGCGTCGAGATCAACGAGCTGCGGCTGCCCGCCGGGGCCGCGGTCACCCTCGTCGTGCGGGAGGGCACGTCGTTCGTGCCGCTGCCGACGACGGCGCTGCGCCGGGGCGACGAACTGCTCGTGGTGGCCACGGACCCGGTCCGGGACGCGGCCGAGCGGCGGCTGCGCGCGGTCGGCCGCGGGGGCAAGCTGGCCGGCTGGCTGGGCACCAACGAATCGACCTGATCGCAGGCGGGCGCGGCCGGTGGTGCGCACTTTCACAGGCGCACCCGTCCTTCACCCCTGTACGATGCAGGTTGTCACCCAGATCGAACCAACTCTGCCTGACGCAGAGCTGGCGCGACCGTATGGCGGCCGGAAACGCTCTTCGACGCAGTGGGCGCCGGTATCTACCGCAGTCAGCGCAAGAGGACAGCTCTCGGCGCCCCGGCCCACCACAAGAGGGCCGCGCTACCAGGCGGCAGAAAGGCAAGGGCCGTGGCGTCCACGGTCACCTCGTCGAAGTCCTCCCGCCCGGGCTACGGGCAACTGCTGCGCACCCGCGGCGCCTGGACGTTCCTGCTTCCCGGCTTCGCCGCACGCCAGCCGTTCGCGATGCTGACGATCTCCATCGTGCTGCTGGTGCAGCACACCACCGGCTCGTACGGCGCGGCAGGCGCCGTCGCGGCCGTCACCGGCGTCTCCATGGCGCTGTTCGCGCCCTGGACCGGGCGCCTGGCCGACCGTTTCGGGCAGCGCGCCGTGCTGCTCCCCGGCGTGCTGGTGCACGCCCTCGCGGGTCTCACCCTGACGGCACTCGCGCTCGCGGACGCTCCCCTGTGGGCGCTGTTCGCGGCGGCCGTCCCCACAGGCGCCTCCGTCCCGCAGGTCGGGCCCATGGTGCGCGCCCGCTGGGGCGTGAAGCTCCAGGGCTCGCCCCTGATGACCACCGCCGCCGCCTTCGAGTCCGTCACGGACGAACTGACCTTCGTCGTCGGCCCGCTGCTCGCCACCGCCCTGTGCACCGCCGTCGACCCGGCGGCGGGTCTGGTGACCGAGGCCGCGCTGACCCTGGTCGGCGGTCTGCTGTTCGCCGCGCAGAGGAGCACGCAGCCGACGGTGACGGCCGGCGGGCACGCGCGCGTGGAGCACGCCTCCGCGCTGCGCGTCCCCGGGGTGCGCGTCCTGGCCGTGGCGTTCCTCGGCATCGGTTCCGTCTTCGGCGGCATGCAGGTGTCGCTGGCCGCGTTCACCGCGTCGATCGGCGAGCCCGGCCTGAACGGCGTCCTGTACGGGACCTTCGCGGCGGGCAACATGCTCGCCGGCATCGCGTGCGGGGCCATCGCCTGGAAGGCTGCCCCGCAGCGCCGCCTGATCGTCGGCTACGGCGCCCTCGCGCTGGCCGCCGCGGGGCTGTGGGCGGCGCACTCGGTGCCGCTGCTCGCCGGGCTCGGCCTGCTCGTCGGCATGTGCATCGCACCCGCCCTGATCACCGGCTACACGCTGGTCGAGAACCTGGTCCCGGCCGGGGCCCGCACCGAGGCGTTCACGTGGCTCACCGGCGCGGTGGCGCTCGGTCAGGCGGGTGCCGTCACGATCGCCGGGCAGATGGAGGACCGCCTCTGGGGCGGCGCCGGGTTCCTGGTCCCGCTCGGCGGCACAGCGCTCGCGCTGGCGACCCTGGTCGCGCTCCGGTCGCGGCTGGACGCGCGGCCCCGGAGCCGTACGGTCGCACGTGGCGTCGGTCACCGCGCGCCGGTCGCAGTGGACTGATCCCGAGGAATGCGTCACTATGGACCGTCGTTAGCACTCATTGAGTGAGAGTGCCAGGAGGAAGACAGTGCCGACCTACCAGTACCAGTGCACCGAGTGCGGCGAGGGCCTCGAGGCGGTGCAGAAGTTCACCGACGACGCCCTGACCGAGTGCCCCAGCTGCCAGGGACGCCTGAAGAAGGTGTTCTCCGCCGTCGGCATTGTCTTCAAGGGCTCCGGGTTCTACCGCAACGACAGCCGCGGCTCCTCGTCGAGCAGCTCGCCGGCGTCGACCGGGGCGTCCTCGACGTCCTCCCCCTCGTCCTCGTCCTCCTCCACGTCCTCGTCCTCGGATTCGAAGACGTCGAGCGCGGGAAGCTCCTCCAGCACCACCGCCGCCTGAGGCCCACGCGCACTCCCCGGACCCCGCCCGCGTACCGACGGCGGGGTCCTCGGTCTTTGCGGCACCACCTCCTGCCGCCGCGGCGACGGCGGCTACTGTGCTGGTCATGGCGAACGCAGAGATCGGTGTAATCGGCGGCTCAGGTTTCTACTCGTTCCTCGACGACGTGACCGAGCTCCAGGTGGACACGCCGTACGGGGCCCCCAGCGACTCCCTCTTCCTCGGCGAGGTCGCAGGTCGGCGCGTCGCCTTCCTGCCCCGGCACGGACGCGGCCACCATCTCCCGCCGCACCGGATCAACTACCGGGCCAACCTGTGGGCGCTGCGGTCGGCCGGCGTGCGCCAGGTCCTCGGGCCCTGCGCGGTGGGTGGCCTGCGTCCCGAGTACGGACCGGGCACGCTCCTCGTCCCGGACCAGCTCGTCGACCGTACGAAGTCCCGGGTGTCGACCTACTTCGACGGGCTGCCGCTGCCCGGCGGCACCGTACCGAACGTGGTGCACGTGTCCCTCGCTGACCCCTACTGCCCCACGGGACGGTCGGCCGCGCTGAAGGCGGCGCGCGGACGGGACTGGGAGCCGGTGGACGGCGGGGCGCTCGTGGTGGTCGAGGGGCCGCGCTTCTCCACCCGCGCCGAATCGCTGTGGCACCGGTCGCAGGGCTGGTCGGTGGTGGGCATGACCGGCCACCCCGAGGCGGCGCTCGCCCGTGAACTGGAACTCTGCTACTCCTCACTGACCCTGGTCACCGACCTCGACGCGGGCGTCGAGACCGGGGAGGGCGTCTCGCACGACGAGGTGCTGCGGGTGTTCGCGGCGAACGTGGACCGGCTGCGGGACGTGCTGTTCGACGCGGTGGCGGCGCTGCCCACGAACGAGGAGCGGGACTGTCCGTGCGTGAACGCGCTGGGCGGCATGGATCCCGGGTTCGTGCTGCCGTGACGCGCCTTCCTGGCGCGACGACGGCGGAGCTTCACGTTCGGGTGAGGGAGTTTTCCACAACTCGTCGGTAGCGCACGGGCCGCGGCGGGCGGCGGAGCGAAGCCTCATCGTGGGCGGCAAGCGTTCCGTCGTCACAGGTGGTGGTCCTCGTGTCCTTCGCTGATGCCTTTCAGCCGTCCTCCGTGCCGCCCTCAGGCCCGCTCCCGCCCCGTCCGCCCGGGACGGACGCGCCGCCGACCTGCGAAGTGCCGCACTTCACTCCCGTCCGCGTACGCGGCGGGCGGTATCGGCCGCGCAGGTTCGTACGGCGCCGGCGGCAGGCCCTGGCCGCAGGGCTCGTGCTCACCGCCGCCGTGCTCGTGGCCGCCGGCCCGCGGGCCCCGGCCGGCGCCGAGCAGGGTGACCGGGCCCGCGGGCACCCCGTTGCGGACGCCGCGCCGGAACGCCGGGCGGTGGAGCGGGTGTCCGCGCCCGTGCGGATCGCCGACGCGGCGACGGTGCGGCTGCTGCGCCCCGGCGACCGGGTCGACGTCGTCGCCACCGGGGAGACGGCGGCGGGCGGCGCGGCCGATGTCGTCGCACGCGGCGCACTCGTGACCGGGGTGCCCGAGCCGCTGGACGGCGAGACGGTGAGCGGGGCGCTGGTCGTGCTCTCGGTACCGCGCGGCACCGCGGCACGCCTGGCGGGCGCGAGCGCCACGGCCCGGCTGGCGGTGACGCTGTGCTGAACCGCGCCTTGCGCCTGTTGCGCGAACTGCTGTCACGTCCTTCCCCGGAGCCACCGGATTGGACACGGCCGCCCAGCCCTGCCGTAGGTTGCGGAACTGTTTGTTCCACAAGCTGCCCATGTGATGAGGAGAGGCCACGAGGTGAGCGAGCAGAAGGAACCGGGCGTCTGGCAGGGCTTCAAGGCCTTCCTGATGCGCGGGAACGTCGTCGATCTGGCGGTCGCGGTGGTCATCGGCGCCGCTTTCACCAACATCGTCAACGCGGTGGTGAAGGGCGTCATCAACCCGCTGGTCGGAGCGATCGGCACCAAGAACCTCGACAGCTACAGCTCCTGCCTCAAGGGACCGTGCCGGGTCGCGGACGACGGATCGGTCTCCAGTGGGGTCATGATCCTTTGGGGCTCCGTCCTCGGGTCGACGCTGAGCTTCGTGATCACCGCGGCGGTGGTCTACTTCCTGATGGTGCTGCCGATGGCGAAGTACCTGGCCCGGCAGGAGGCCCGCAGGAAGGCAAGGGAGGGCACCCACGAGATCATCGAGGTGTCCGAGCTGGAGGTGCTCAAGGAGATCCGCGACACGCTCGTCGCTCAGGGCGGCGGGCGCGGCTCGGGCCGTACCGGGGGGTAGCGAAGGCGCTTCGCAGGGCTCTTCGGGCCCTGCGGGCGGCTCACAGGTGGTGGGGCGGCTTCTCGTCGAGGAAGCGCTTCAGGTCCTCGGCCGCGTCGCCCCCGCCGCGCGGCCGGTCGCCCCACCCGCGATCCGTGTCGTCCGAGGACTGCTCGTCCAGCGGATCGCCGAAGATCAGCGCCTGGGGCGCCCGCGGCTCGGGGGTGGGGGAGGTACTCATGCCCCCAGCGTACGGGGCGGGCGCCTGCGCAGGCCGGGGTGCCCGGACGGTCCCGACTCGCGGAGAAGTTCCGGCCGACGTCTGCTGTGCTAGGAATCATGACGTCCAGCCCGACTCCGACGCCCGCCTCACCCGGCGCGCCGCCCCCGCGGAGGCCGCTGCGCCGGCTCACCGCCCGCCGCCGCGACGAGGTGCATCGCGGCGCCACGCCGCTGGAGCTCTTCTTCGACCTCTGCTTCGTCGTGGCGGTCGCGCAGGCCGGGATCGAGCTGGTGCACTCCGTCGCCGAGAGTCATGCCGGCGAGGGCATCCTGAGCTACGCGATGGTGTTCTTCGCCATCTGGTGGGCCTGGATGAACTTCAGCTGGTTCGCCTCGGCGTACGACAACGACGACGCCCTGTACCGCGTGGTCACCCTGGTGCAGATCGCCGGTGTCCTCGTGCTCGCCGCCGGGATCTCGCGGGCCTTCGAGACACGCGACTTCCTGCTGGTGCTGCTCGGCTACGTGGTGATGCGGCTCGCCATGGCCACGCAGTGGCTGCGGGCCGCGCGGTCCGCGCAGGGGGCGGAGCGCACCACGGCACTGCGGTACGCAGGGGGCGTGCTGCTGTGCCAGGCCGGCTGGTGCGGGCTGGTGCTCCTGCCGCAGCACGCCCGCCCCTGGCTCTTCCTGGTGATGGTGGTGCTGGAGCTGTGCGTGCCGCTCTACGCGGAGCGGAGCCGGCCCACCACATGGCATCCGCACCACATCGCCGAGCGGTACGGGCTGTTCACGATCATCGTGCTCGGCGAGAGCATCGCCGCGGCCACGATCGCCGTCAAGACGGGCGCGGACGAGAACGACGCGCTGGGCGAACTTCTGCCGATCGCGGCCGGCGGCCTGCTGATCGTGTTCTCCGCCTGGTGGATCTACTTCATGGCGCCCGTCCACGGCCGCCTGCGATCCAACCGGCAGTCGTTCGTGTGGGGTTACGGCCACTACCTGATCTTCGCCTCGGCGGCAGCCATCGGCGCGGGCCTGGAGGTGGCGGTGGAGCAGGCGGTCGGCACGGCGCACATCTCCACGCTGTCCGCGTCGGCCGCGGTGACCCTGCCGACGGCGCTGTATCTGCTCACGGTATGGGCCCTGCACTCGGGCCACTTCAAGGTGGGCATCGCCCAGCAACTCGTGCTGCCGACGACCGCGCTGCTGGTGATCTGCTGCACCTTCCTGGGCGAGTGGGCGGTCTTCGCGGCCGGTGTGGTGTCGGCGCTGTCCGTGGGGGTCGGGGAGACCCTGACGACCCGCCGGGCCGCACGCTCGCGCGCGGCGCGGACAGGCACGCCGGCCACCTGACCCCGGGGAGCGGCCCTCGCCTTCCAGGCGGGCGCCAGGGGGAAGGACCCGCCGGGGGCAGGAGACTGGTCCCCATGACAGTTGATGCTCTGACGGATGTGACCGGCCTGCGGGTGGGGCACGCGACGCGCACCGGCGACGGCTGGCTCACCGGCACCACGGTCGTGCTCGCACCCGAGGGCGGGGCCACCGCCGCGGTGGACGTGCGCGGCGGTGGCCCCGGCACCAAGGAGACCGACGCGCTCGACCCGCGCAACCTGGTGCAGAAGGCCGAGGCGGTCGTGCTGACCGGCGGCAGCGCCTACGGGCTCGACTCGGCGTCCGGCGTGATGGCCTGGCTGGAGGAGCGGGGACGTGGGGTGCGCGTGGGGCCGGACCCGGCGCATGTCGTGCCGGTGGTGCCCGCGGCGTGCGTCTTCGATCTGGGCCGGGGCGGCGACTTCCGGGCCAGGCCGGACGCCGCACTCGGCCGGGCGGCCGTCGAGGCTGCCGCGGCCAGCGGGATCGGCGCGCCGGTACGGGAGGGCTGCGTCGGCGCCGGTACGGGCGCCGCGGTGGGGGTGATGAAGGGCGGGGTGGGCACCGCGAGCGTCGTCCTCGACTCGGGGATCACGGTGGCCGCGCTGGTGGTGGCCAACGCGGCGGGATCGGTGATGGACCCGGAGACGGGCGTTCTGTACGGGGAGTTGTTCCAGGGGCGGGTGCTCCACCCAAAGGCGCGGGTGCATCAGGAGGCGCTGACGCGGCTCGCCGAGAGCGCCGCGCGAAACGCGCCGCCACCGCTGAACACCACGCTCGCGGTCGTCGCCACGGACGCGGACCTGTCGAAGGCGCAGGCGCAGAAGCTGGCGGGGACGGCCCACGACGGCATCGCGCGGGCTGTGCGGCCGGTGCATCTGCTGCACGACGGTGACACGGTCTTCGCACTGGCGACCGGCGTGCGCGGGCTCGACTCCGCGCAGCCGCTCGCGCTGAACGAGATCCTGGCGGCGGGCGCGGACATGGTGACCCGCGCCATCGTGCGGGCGGTGCGGGCGGCCGAACCGGTCGAGACGGAAGGCGGCGGCTGGCCCTCGTACTCGGACCTGTACGGGGGGAGTTGAGGGGCCTGCGCCGCCCGGACCGCGCGCGAGCCCGCGTCGAGTTCGGCGATTGTCCCGGTTCTGTCACGTGATGACGCTTCCTTCGGACGGAGGGAACCCCGCCGGTCGCCGGTCCCCTCTCTCTCCACGGAACGGAGCGGATCACCCACATCACACAAACCTGGAGCAGCCCGTGACAACGCCGGACATAGCACAGCGGCGCACGTCGGCGGCCAGTGCCGCCCTGATGGTCGGTGCGCTGGCCCTCACCGCCTGCACGGGCAGCGCCAAGGCCGGTGACGACGGCAGGAACGGCGACGGCGAGGGGCCGAAGAACTCGGCGGCGCGCATCGTCATCTCGGCCGAGGACGGCTCCACCCGCGCGTCCGTCAACACCACCGGCGTGAAGGTCAGCGGCGGCAGGCTGACCGAGGTGACGATGACGGTGGCCGGCACGGACCAGGCCGTGCCGGGGACGATCTCGGCGGACGGAGGCAGCTGGAAGCCGAAGGAGCAGCTGGAGCGGGGCACGAAGTACGAGATAGCGGCGAGCGCGAAGGACAGGGGCGGCAGGACCGTCGCCGCCGGCTCCACGTTCACCACCGTCACGGCGGCCGACAGCTTCATCGGCACGTACACGCCGGACAACGGGACGACCGTCGGGGTCGGGATGCCGGTGTCGTTCAGGTTCGACAAGGCGATCACCGACAGGAAGGCCGTGCAGTCGCACATCACGGTCACGTCCAGCAGTGGGCAGGAGGTGACCGGGCACTGGTTCGGGGAGCAGCGGCTGGACTTCCGGCCCGAGGAGTACTGGAAGGCCGGCTCCAAGGTCACCATGAAGATCGACCTGGACGGGGTGGAGGGCGCGAACGGCGTCTACGGAGTGCAGAAGAAGACGGTCACCTTCACCGTCGGGCGCTCGCAGGTGTCCACGGTGGACGCCGCCACGCAGACCATGACGGTCGTGCGCGACGGAAGGACCGTGCGCACGATCCCGATCTCGGCGGGCTCCCCGGAGTTCACCACGTACAACGGGCAGATGGTGATCTCCGAGAAGCTCGCGGAGACGCGGATGGACAGCCGTACCGTCGACCTCGCCGACGCGTACGACATCCCGGACGTGCCGCACGCGATGCGGCTGACCACGTCCGGCACGTTCATCCACGGCAACTACTGGTACAAGCCGTCCAATCCGCCCTTCGGCCGCTTCGGCTCCAGCCACGGCTGTGTCGGCCTCCAGGACGTCCAGGGCGGACAGGGGGACACTCCGGCCAAGTGGTTCTACGACAACTCCCTCCTCGGGGACGTCGTGGTGGTGAAGAACTCCGCCGACTCCACGGTGGCGCCGGACAACGGGCTCAACGGCTGGAACATGGCGTGGAGCGAGTGGACCGCCGGGAGCGCCGGCTGACCGGCGCGAGCCACCGGCTCCGCCGCCTCGCCAGGACACGCCTCGCCAGGACACCGGGAGCCATGCGACGGCCGCCTCACCAGCGGTCATTGACGGAACATCGGCTCGCGTGGGAACTTGCCGCGCGGACCGGCCGTTTTCCCGGCGTACGTTTTCTCGGTTCCCGGACATGATGTCCGACCGAGGGGCTACGGTATGCACCCACAAGGTGACATGCAGCAACGCCGGGAGAAACCTTGAGCGTTCCGTACGAGACGGCAGCGTACGAACCACCCGACTCGCCCGAGACTCCTCAGGAGCACCTCGAGCGACTGCTCGGACGCGCTCTGAACTCGTTCGAGCTGCCCGACGAGACGATAGGGCGGCTCGACAGCGCGCTGGCGCACGACAGTTCGCTGCACTCCGCGCACCACAGCGCGGGCCTGCACCAGGAGACGTACCGGCACACCTGGCTGCTCGCCGACGGCTCGGCGCTCACCCTCTGGGAGCTCGTCCACAACACCACTCCGGGCGGCGCCCCGCAGCACGAGGTGTACCTCGACTCGGAGGAGCTGCGCGCCGCGGGCTCCCGGCTCCCGCTCCCGCCCCAGACGCCGGACTTCGAGCTGCCGGTGCCGGTGGAGCTCTCCTCGATCCCCACGCCGCGGCACGCATACGTGCCGGACGACTCGGCGGACCACGCACGCCGGCTGCTGCGCCGGGCGGAGAACCAGGACCGGCCCGGGACGGCGACCGCCGCGCTGCTCGCCACGGCGTGCGCCCACCAGATCACGCAGGCCTTCGGGCGGCCCTGCCGTGCGGGACGCGCCGGGCTCGGCTTCTCGCTCTACGAGCACGCGTTCCTGCTCAGCGACGGCCAGGAGGTCTCCCTGTGGGAGGTGGAGCACACCGCCACGCCGGACGGCCGGCACATGTGCGAGGTGTACGCGACGGAGGACGCGGCCCGGCAGGCCATGGAGCGCAGGGCCGCGCAGCTGTCCTGAGGGGCGCCACGCAGGCGGGCATGCCGTCCCGGGCGTGGGCGCGGTCAGGGGCCCGGGCCACCGCATGGGGCGGCACGGTCCGGGCCTGACCGGGTCCCGGGCCGTGCCGCCGTCTGCGCGTCCGCCGCGCGGCGGACGCGGCGGCCGTTACGCCGCCGCCACCGGCTGCTTCGCCTCCGCGGGCACCGTGGCCGGCTCGGGTCCCGGTGCGCCGGGGGCCGGCTTGCGCAGGCCCTTGAGAAGGATGACCAGTCCCGCCGTGACCGCCGTACCGGCCGCGATGGCCAGCAGGTACAGCAGCGGCTTGCCGATCAGGAAGGTGACCCAGATGCCGCCGTGCGGGGCGCGCAGGGTCGAGCCGAACGACATGGTCAGGGCACCGGTGACCGCGCCGCCCGCCATGGCGGAGGGGATGACACGCAGCGGGTCGGCGGCAGCGAAGGGGATCGCGCCCTCGGAGATGAAGGAGGCGCCGAGCACCCAGGCGGCCTTGCCGTTCTCGCGCTCGGCGCCGGTGAACAGCTTCTTGCGGACGGTGGTGGCCAGGGCCATGCCCAGCGGCGGCACCATTCCGGCAGCCATCACCGCGGCCATGATCTTCATCGCGGAGTCGCTGGGTGCCGCGACAGAGATACCGGCCGTCGCGAAGGTGTAGGCCACCTTGTTCACGGGGCCGCCGAGGTCGAAGCACATCATCAGGCCGAGGAGCACGCCGAGGAGGACGGCGTTGGCGCCGGACAGGCCGTTCAGCCAGTCGGTGAGGGCCTTCTGGGCCTCGGCGATGGGCTTGCCGATGACCACGAGCATCAGGAACCCGACGATCGCAGAGGAGATCAGCGGGATCACCACCACGGGCATGATGCCGCGCAGGGGCGCCGGGATGCTGATGCTCTGGATGGCGAGGACCACGCCGCCGGCGATGAGACCGGCGACCAGACCGCCGAGGAAGCCCGCGCCGATGGTCAAGGAGATCGCGCCGCCCACGAAGCCGGGGACGAGACCGGGGCGGTCGGCCATGCCGTAGGCGATGTATCCGGCGAGGACCGGGACGAGGAAGCCGAAGGCCGCGGAGCCGATCTGGAAGAACAGCGCGCCCCAGCTGTCGGCCTGGCCCCAGTCGAAGTGGTCGATGACGGACGTGGCCTCGTTGATCTGGTAGCCGCCGATCGCGAAGCCGAGGGCGATGAGCAGACCGCCCGCGGCGACGAACGGGACCATGTAGCTCACGCCGGACATCAGCCACTTGCGGAGCCTGGTGCCGTAGCCCTCTCCGGGCTCACCGGCGCGCTCGACGGGCGTTCCGCCGGGGCGGGCGGCCGCGGTGACCTCGCCGCGCTCCGCCTTGCCGCGCACCTCCGTGATCAGCTCGGCGGCACGGTTGATGCCCGCCTTGACGCCGACGTCGACGGTGGGCTTGCCCGCGAAGCGGTCCTTCTCCCGTACGGGCAGGTCATGGGCGAAGATCACGCCGTCCGCCGCCGCGATGACCTCCGGGTCGAGCCGGGTGAAGCCGGCCGAGCCCTGTGTCTCGACGACGACCTCGACCCCGGCCTCCCGGCCCGCGTTCTCCAGCGACTCGGCCGCCATGTAGGTGTGGGCGATGCCGGTGGGGCAGGAGGTCACGGCGACGACACGGAAGGGGCGTCGGCGCTCGCCTCCGCGTTCGCCTTCGTCGCGGTCACGCTCGCCGGCTGGGTCGGCGTGGCCGTCGGAGCGGGCTGCGGGGTCCGCCGCCTCACTCGTCGCGACGGGATCACCCGTGGCGTAGGGATCACCCGTGGCGGCGCCGGGAGAGGCCGCTCCCGGCGCCGCCACGGAGTCTGCGGGGCCGGCCTCTGAGGCCGTGCCGGCTGCCGCTTGCGGCCCTCGCGCACCGGCGGTGGCGGCCGCCGGCGTCGCGTCCCCGCGGATGAGCGCCGCCGCTGCCGCTCGGTCCCCCACGGCCCGCAGGGCGTCGGTGAACTCGGCGTTCATCAGCTGCCGGGCCAGCGAGGACAGGATCGTGAGATGGGCGTCGTCGGCGCCGGCGGGCGCGGCGATCAGGAAGATCAGGTCGGCGGGGCCGTCCGCGGCACCGAAGTCGATCCCGGCCGCGCTGCGCCCGAAGGCCAGCGTCGGCTCGGTGACGTGCTCGCTGCGGCAGTGCGGGATGCCGATGCCGCCGTCGAGGCCGGTCGGCATCTGCGCCTCGCGGGCCGCCACGTCGGCGAGGAAACCGTCCAGGTCGGTCACACGGCCCAGGGCCACCATGCGCTCGGCGAGGGCGCGCGCCGCCGCTTCCTTGGTGTCGGCGGACAGGTCGAGGTCGACCAGGTCCGCGGTGATCATGTCGCTCATCGCGGGCTCCTTCGCACGCGTATCGCCCGAGGGTGAGGTGGGCGGGGACGGGAGTGAGGGTGGGGGTGGGGACGGGAGTGAGGGTCGGGGTGATGGGGGTCGGGGTGATGGGGGTCGGGGCAGGCGGTCGGCAGGGAGGAGACCGGCCGCGCACCGGCCGATGCCGGGTCCGCCGCGCGGCACGCCGTACGCACGTTCATGACACCGGCTCCGTCAGCTCGCGGTCGACCGGCACATCGGCCGTGACCGTCACCGCCGTCGGGTCCAGGTCGCCCGGCGCGGGCATCGCGCTGCCGGGCAGCTGAACGGCCGCCGCCCCGTGCGCGACGGCTGAGGCGAGGGCCTGAGGGCCGCTGCCGCCGGCGATCAGGAAGCCGGCGAGCGAGGCGTCCCCGGCGCCCACGTTGGAGCGCACGGCCTCCACGCGCGCGGTGCCGA
The DNA here is from genome assembly GCF_043204795.1 of Streptomyces sp. NPDC047706. NCBI lineage: Bacteria > Bacillati > Actinomycetota > Actinomycetes > Kitasatosporales > Streptomycetaceae > Streptomyces > Streptomyces sp. NPDC047706. Next base: position 59,123 of record NZ_JBIDCW010000018.1, read on the forward strand.
ACCAGACGCCCGCGTCGTCCACCAGAAGCTGACCGACGGCCCCCAGGCTCGCCAGCACGGCGCGCGCGCCCCGCTGACGCAACTCCTCGGACGCCTTCACCGCGTCGCCCACCGTGGCCAGGGGCCGTCCAACGGCCTCCGACAGTTCCTCGGCGTTCGGCTTCACCACGTCGGGCCGCTCCCGGAGCGCCTCCAGCAGCGCACACCCCGAGGTGTCCAGTGCGATCAGGGCGCCCCCGGCGTGTGCCCGGGCGACCAGCTCGGCGTACCAGGAAGGCGCGAGCCCGCGGGGCAGGCTGCCGCAGCAGGCGATCCAGTCGGCGCCCCGCGACCGCGCGCGCACCGTGTCGAAGAGCAGCTCCCGCTCCTCCGCCGACAGCTTCGGACCCGGCGCGTTGATCTTCGTGAGAACACCGTCCGCCTCCGCGAGCGCGATGTTCGAACGGGTCGCACCCGCGACCGGGACCGGCGCGACCTCGATGCCCTGCGCGTCGAGCAGCTCGGCGACCAGTGCCCCCGGTGCTCCGCCCAGGGGCAGGACCGCGACCGTGCGCCGTCCGGAGGCCGCGACGGCGCGTGAGACGTTCACGCCCTTGCCGCCGGGATCCATGCGCTCGCCGGTGGCCCGGACGACCTCGCCGCGCGCCAGGGCGGGAACCTCGTAGGTGCGGTCGAGGGACGGGTTGGGGGTGACGGTGAGGATCATGCGCGCACCACTTCCGTGCCGACGCTCTCGATGGCGGCGGCGTCCTCGGGGCTCAGCTCGTCGTCGGTGACCAGCAGGTCGACGTCACCCAGGTCGCCGAAGCGGGCGAAGTGCTCCTGGCCGTGCTTGGAGGAGTCGGCGAGCAGCACCACGCGGCGGGCGGCCGCGAGGGCCGCGCGCTTGACCGCGGCTTCGGCCAGGTCGGGGGTGGTCAGGCCGTGCTCGGCGGAGAAGCCGTTGGCCGCCACGAACAGGGCGTCGGCCCGGATCTCGCCGTACGCGCGCAACGCCCAGGCGTCCACGGCCGCGCGGGTGCGGTGCCGCACGCGTCCGCCGACCAGGTGGAGCTGGATGCCCGGGTGGTCCGCGAGGCGGGCCGCGATCGGCAGGCTGTGGGTGACGACGGTGAGCGAGGCCTCCAGCGGGATGGCGGCGGCCAGCCGGGCCACCGTCGTACCGGCGTCGAGGATCAGTGTGCCCTCGGCGGGCAGTTCGGCGAGGGCGGCCTTGGCGATGCGGTCCTTCTCGTCGGCGGCCGTGGACTCGCGCTCGGCGAGGTCCGGCTCGAAGTCGAGGCGGCCCGCCGGGATGGCTCCGCCGTGCACCCGGCGGACGAGGCCGGCGCGGTCGAGGGCCTTCAGGTCCCGACGGATCGTCTCCGCGGTGACCTGGAACTCCTCGGCCAGCGACAGGACGTCCACCCGGCCGGCGTCGCGGGCGAGCCGGAGGATCTCCTGCTGCCGCTCCGGTGCGTACATGCCCGTTCGCCTCCGACTATGCCCGAACGTGTGGTTTCACGGCGAAGGCTACGCCCGGATTTCCTGGAAGTAAACAGGCTCGGACCTCAATCGGGCATGAACGGACGTACGTGACATCGAGGGGTCCTCGCGTCGGCGCATGGTGAGGGCCCGGCACCGAGGTGCCGGGCCCTCACCCGCAGGCGGCCGCCGCAGTGCCCGCAGCCGCCTCACTGCACGCAGCCACCGCCGCCGCCGCATTGCCCGCAGCCGCCTCACTGCACGCAGCCCCCGCAGTGCTCGCCCGCTGCTCAGTGCACGCAGCCGCCGCAGCGCCCCGCAGCCGCCGCAGTGCACGCCGACGCCGCATTGCCCGCAGCCGCCTCACTGCACGCAGCCACCGCTGTGCTCACCTCAGTGCACGCCGCCGCAGTGCTTGCCGCTGCCTCAGTGCACCAGCTCCGCCTCCTTGCCTGCCTCCTTCTCCCCCTCCTCCTTCTCCACCGCCGAGGGCGGCCCCTGCCCAGCACCCTCCGCGTGCTGGGCGGGCCGCCTCGGCAGCGCGAACATCAGCAGGAAGATCACCAGCATCACGGCGGTGACCCACCCCACGGCGTTCTGGAAGCCGTCCACGAACGCCGGCCCCGGCTGCCCGGTCTCCGCCACACGGTCGTCGACCACGCCGAAGAAGACCACGGACACGAGGCCCAGCCCCAGAGCGTTGCCCATCTGCTGCACCGTGCTGATCAGCCCGGACGCCGAACCGGCATGCTCCCGCGGCACCTCGGACAGGATCGCGTCCGTCAGCGGGGCGACGATCAGGCCCATGCCCGCACCCATCACGACCAGCGGCAGAGCCATCTGCCAGGAGGCGATACCGAGGCCGTACCGTTCGGACTCCCAGATGTACAGGCCCAGCCCGGCCGCCATCACCAGGGCGCCGGCCTGGAGCACCCCTCGCCCGAAGCGCGGCACCAGCTGCTGCACCGACACCCCGGCCGCCACGGACACTGCGATCGAGAACGGCACCCCGGTCAGCCCGGCCCGCAGCGCGCTCCAGCCGAGCCCGATCTGCATGTACAGCGTCCAGACCAGGAAGAAGACCCCGAGCCCGATCCCGAAGACGGTCTGCACGGCGATACCCGCGGCGAAGCTCTTGACCCGGAACAGCGACAGCTCGATCAGCGGGGAGCCGTCCCGCGCCGCCTTGCGCCGCTCGTACGCCACCAGCGCCCCGAGCACGGCGAGCGAGCCGCCCATCGAGACGTACCCCCACAGCGGCCAGCCCAGCTCACGGCCGCGGGTGAGCGGGTAGAGCAGCATCAGCAGGCCCAGCGTGACCAGGACGACGCCGACAAGGTCCAGCTTCAGGGCGTACGGCGCCCTGGACTCGGTGATGAAGCGGCGGCCCAGGATCAGGCCCGCGATGCCGACCGGCAGGTTGATCAGGAAGATAGGGCGCCATTCGAGACCGAAGAGGTTCCACTCGGTCAGCAGGGCGCCGAGCAGCGGGCCGGAGACCGCGCCGAGCCCGACGACCGCGCCGAACAGGCCGAAGACCTTGCCGCGCTCGTGCGCCGGGAAGGTGGCGTGCACGATCGCCAGGACCTGCGGCACCATGAGCGCCGCCATCGCGCCCTGCAGGATGCGGGAAGCGACCAGCATCTCCGGGTTCGCGGCGAGTCCACACAGCGCGGACGCGACGGTGAAGCCTCCGATGCCGATGAGGAAGACCCGTTTGCGGCCGTGGATGTCGCCGAGGCGGCCGCCGGTGATCAGGCCCGCGGCGAAGGCGAGCGCGTAACCGGCGGTGATCCACTGGATCTGGCTGAACGTGGCGCCCTCGTCGCGCTGGATCGACGGAATCGCGATGTTCACGATGGTGACGTCGACGAGGTCCATGAAGGCGGCGGTCATCACGATCGCGAGAGCGAACCAGCGACGGCGGTCAGGTATCGAAGCCATGGGCGGGGCGGACGACGCGGAGGACGCGGAGGGGGCGGAGGACGCGGGCTGGTCGGGCGGCACGGACGGACCGGACGACGCGGACGGACCGGACGGCACGGCAGGCCGGGGCGGAGGGGTCTCGGTGGAGGTCATGGCTGCAAACTAGGTTCGCAATAGGTCAGATCGTGTCCTATTCCTACGGCATGCTCGGACTCATGACGACGGACACCCCGGCTCGGCTCCTTCAGTTGCTCTCCCTCCTCCAGACGCCCCGCGAATGGCCCGGCGGTGAGCTCGCCGAACGGCTCGGGGTCTCGCGGCGCACCGTGCGGCGGGACGTGGACCGGCTGCGGGAGCTCGGCTATCCCGTGCAGGCGTCCAAGGGCGCGGACGGCGGCTACCGGCTCGTCGCGGGCAAGGCCATGCCGCCCCTCGTCCTCGACGACGAGGAGGCGGTGGCGATCGCGGTGGGCCTGCGGGCCGGGGCGGGGCACGCGCTGGAAGGCGTGGACGAGGCGTCCGTGAGGGCGCTGGCCAAGCTGGAACAGGTGCTGCCGGGCCGGCTACGGCACCGGGTGGCGACGCTGCAATCCGCGACCACCGCCCTGACCAGCGGCGACGGGGCGTCGATCGCGCCGGAGACACTGACCGTCATGGCGTCGACGGTGGCCGGCCGGGAGCGGCTGCGGTTCGCGTACCGCGCCGGGGACGGCAGCGAGTCGCGCCGGCTGACCGAGCCGTACCGGCTGGTGTCCACCGGGCGCCGCTGGTATCTCGTCGCCTACGACCTCGGCCGCGAAGACTGGCGCACCTTCCGCGTCGACAGGGTGAGCGAGCCGTTCGCGACCGGCGCGCGGTTCGCCCCACGGGAGCTGCCGACGGGGAGCGCGGCGGAGTACCTGCGGCAGTCGATCCGGCGTCAGCAGGAGACGTACGAGGTCGAGGTCACGTTCGAGGAACCCGCCGACGTCGTCGCGCCCCGGCTGCGGGGGTGGCTGGGGGCGCCCGAGCCGCTCGGTGAGACCAGGTGCGGGCTGCGGGGCAGGACGGCCGACCCGCTGGAGTGGGTGGCGGTGCGGCTGGCGATGCTGGGATGCGAGTTCACGGTGCGCGAGCCGGGAGTCCTGGTGGAGTACGTGCGGGAACTGGGGGGTCGGCTCAGTCGGGCGGCGGGGCAGGGCGGGGGGGGCGGCGGGGGCGGCGGGGGCGGCGACCAGGTGAGACACGCTCAGCTCACGCCCCTGCAGTCCACCCCTTCACCCTCTCCCCAGCTCACGCCCCTCCAGCCCTCTCCCCACCGAAAGTCCCGCAACGCACCCAGATTCCGAAGCGCCAGCTCCGCCGGTCCCTCCGGCCCCGTGGGAGGAGCGGTTCCGGCAGCCCAGGACTCCACGGCCACCCGCACGGCCGCGCTCGCTACGGCCGCCGTGAAGCGCAGCTCCGGCGTGACGCGTCCGGCAACGTTGTCGTCACCCTCAGTGATCTCGGGCACCCGCCCCACCAACGCTGCCACCAGGGTGTCCTCGGAGGCTCGGCAGACCTCCGCCCAGACCCTTCGCAGCGCCGGGCTGGCGTCGGCCATGCGGATCAGCGTCCGCACCCACTCCCACGACGCCGCCGAGGCCCCGGCCCCCGGCGTCAGCGTGTGCCGTACCGCGTGTTCCAGGGCCTGCGGGACGGACAGTCCGGCGGGAGCCGCGCGGACCGCCTCCACCCAGCGCCTGCCCCCGGCCGCGTAGAGAGGGGCGACGGCCTCCTCCTTGGAGGCGAAATAGCGGTAGAACGTGCGCGGCGCGATGCCCGCCGCCTGGGCGATGTCCTCGGCGCGGGTGGCCCGTAGCCCCTGCCGGACGAAGAGGCCCGCCGCCGCGCGGGCGATCTCCATCCGGGTCTCCGCCTTGCGGCGCTCCGTCAGGGAGAGGGACGGGGACGAGGACCGGGGGTGCTCTGCTGGGGTGGCGCTGCTCACGTCGGCAGGCTATGCCCATGTGGCACAATCTGCCATTCCGGCGGGCCACCCCGGTGTTCAGGTACGGGGTGCCCCGCCGCCCTGACATGCCCGCCGACGGGCACAGCCACGCGCGCCGCGATCAGCCGAGGCCCGCACGCCACAGACAAGAGCCGGGCCCCGGCGCCCGGGGGAAGGCGCCGAAGCCCGGCTCGGGGCAGTCCCGGCGCCGGGGGGAGTGCGTCGGGACGTGGCTTGCGGTGTGCCGTGCGGCAGTTGCTGGTCACGGGCCGTGCCGTGGGTGGGACCGTTGGGGCCGCCGGTGCCCGGGGGTGTCTCCCTCGGGCCCGAACTCCCGTGCCCTGAAGTCTTGTTCCCGGGACGGGCCTTTTGAAGCGGCGTTACACAGCCATGTTCGCGCGGGCCTTCGCCCCCCGGCGTACGCCCCCGGAACGATCTCCGTGCGGCACCTGGGGCGAGCCTCACGCCGCGGCGTCGAAGCCGGTCTGACGTGCCAGCTTCTTCAGCTCCAGAAGGGCGTGCTTCTCGATCTGGCGGATGCGCTCACGCGTCAGGCCGTGCTCCTTGCCGACCTCGGTCAGGGTCCGCTCCCGGCCGTCCTCGATGCCGTACCGCATCTTGATGATGGATGCCGTGCGCTGGTCGAGACGGCCGATCAGGTCGTCCAGCTCCTCGCTGCGCAGCAGGGTCATCACGGACTGCTCGGGGCTGACCGCCGAAGTGTCCTCCAGCAGGTCGCCGAACTGCGTCTCGCCCTCGTCGTCCACCGACATGTTCAGCGAGACGGGGTCGCGCGCCCAGTCCAGTACGTCGGTGACACGCTCCGGCGTCGAGCCGAGCTCGGCGGCGATCTCCGCGGGCTCCGGGTCACGCCCGTGCTCGCGGTTGAACTCGCGCTGCACACGCCGGATCCGGCCCAGCTCCTCGACCAGGTGGACGGGCAGCCGGATGGTGCGTGACTGGTCGGCTATGGAGCGGGTGATCGCCTGGCGGATCCACCAGGTGGCATACGTCGAGAACTTGAAGCCCTTGCGGTAGTCGAACTTCTCGACCGCGCGCACCAAGCCGGCGTTGCCCTCCTGGATCAGGTCCAGCAGCGGCAGGCCACTGCGCGGGTAGCGCCGGGCGACCGCTACGACCAGGCGGAGGTTGGAGCGGATGAAGACGTCCTTGGCCCGCTCGCCCGCGGCGACCAGGGCCTGAAGCTCCTCACGGGTGGCGTCGGCCTTCGACTCCTCGCACCCGTCGAGGACCTGCCGCGCGAACACACCCGCTTCGATGGTCTGGGACAGCTCGACCTCCTTGGCGGCGTCGAGCAGCGGTGTGCGCGCGATCTCGTCGAGATACATGCCGACCAGATCGCGGTCCGCGATCTCGCCGCCATGGGCGCGAACACTGCTGGCCGCGTCGACGGTCTCGCCGGCGGCGGACGTACGACGGGCGACGGCACGGGTTGCCATGCGTGCTCCCTTGCGATGGTGAGGTCAGCGGGTGGTCCTTAGGACGCTCAGCACCCTGTCCGGTCACTGCTCGGGTGCCCTGCATCCGACGGAAACAACGACTGGAATCCGGACAGAATTCCCAACCCACCCCTCGATTTTTCTGATCATGCAGTACCCTGTCCGGCCACACGAGGAGGCCCGATGCCGACGGGGCACAAAGAGGTGCAGGTCAGACCGGGAGTCGAGGGTGATCTCGCGGCCCTCACCGACCTCTACAACCACTATGTACGTGAGACGCCCATCACATTCGACACGACCGTCTTCGCTCCGGAGGAGCGCCGCCCTTGGCTGCTCTCCCATCCGGTAGACGGGCCGCACCGCCTGATGGTTGCCACGGACGCGCACTCCCAGGAAATCCTGGGGTACGCCACGTCCGGCCCGCACCGCGCCAAACCCGCGTACTCCACCTCCGTGGAGGTCACGGTCTACGTCGCGCCGCACGCCGGCCGCCGCGGCGTCGGCACCCTCCTGTACCGGGCCCTGTTCGACGCCCTCTCCGGCGAGGACCTGCACCGCGCCTACGCCGGCATCGCCCAGCCGAACGAGGCGTCCACCCGGCTGCACGAGCGCTTCGGCTTCCGCCACGTCGGCACGTACCGCGAGGTCGGCCGCAAGTTCGGCCGCTACTGGGACGTTGCCTGGTACGAGAAGGCCCTGTAACCGTGCGGCCGCACGGAAGGGCTTGCGGTCAAAGGCCGGTAGCTCCCTGGCGCCGTCTCAGTCCCCGCGGCTCAGCCGAACTGCACCGACCTCTTCGCCAGCCCCATCCAGAACCCGTCGATCACGGACTTCTGTTCCCTCAGCTCTCCCGTCGCGTCCGCCGCGCCCATGGCCACGAAGAGCGGTGCGAAGTGCTCGGTGCGCGGATGGGCGAGCCGTCCGGCCGGGGAGGTGTGGGTGAAGTCGAGCAGCGCGTCCACGTCTCCGGCCGCCAGCGCCTGCCGGCCCCAGTCGTCGAACTCGGCCGACCAGCCGGGCACTCCCCCACCGGGGTGCCGTAGCGCGGCGAGGTTGTGGGTGAAGAAGCCGGAGCCGACGATGAGCACCCCTTCATCCCGCAGCGGGGCCAGCCGGCGGCCGATCTCCATCAGCCGCACCGGGTCGAGGGTCGGCATGGAGACCTGGAGGACGGGGATGTCGGCCTCGGGGTACATCTCGGCCAGCGGCACGTACGCGCCATGGTCCAGGCCCCGGTCCGGCACGTCCTGCACCTGCATGCCGGGAGCGCGCAGCAACTTCCGTACGGAATCCGCGAGTTCGGGGGCGCCGGGGGCCTCGTACCGGACCTGGTAGTAGCGCTCGGGGAAGCCCCCGAAGTCGTATTCGAGGGGGACGGTCCGGGTGGCGCCGAGGGCGAGCGGGGCCTCCTCCCAGTGGGCGGAGACGATGAGGACCGCGCGCGGCCGGGGCAGCCCGGTGGACCATGCGGCGAGCTCACCGGGCCAGACCGGGTCGTCGGCCAGCGGTGGGGCGCCGTGACTGAGGTACAGGGCAGGCATGCGCTCCTGTGCGGCGGCGAACATCACGGCGGCTCCCTCCGGCCGACCGTACGGCCTCAAGACCTGACAACCCCGGACCGGGTGACAACCCCAGACCGGGCGACAATCCAGACCGGGTGACGACCCGACCGAGTGCTTCAACTCTCAACCTTCATGAAGGATCTTACGTCGCATTTGTTCAAGTCTCAAGAAGAGCCTCGTACAGTGACTCCCATGAAGTCGGCCTCCGCATCCGCATCCGCTCCTGCATCCACACCCGCGGCCACAGCCACAGCCACAGCCGCCGCGGCCGTCGACGAGCCGAACTGGCTCACCGACGAGGAGCAGTGCGTCTGGCGGTCGTACATCGAGGCCGCCACGCTCCTGGAGGACCACCTCGACCGTCAGCTCCAGCGTGACGCGGGCATGCCGCACATCTACTACGGCCTGCTCGTCAAGCTCGCCGAGTCCCCGCACCTCCGGCTGCGGATGACCGACCTGGCGATGCACGCGAAGATCACCCGGTCCCGCCTCTCGCACGCCGTCGCCCGGCTGGAGAAGAACGGCTGGGTACGCCGCGAGGACTGCCCCTCCGACAAGCGGGGCCAGTTCGCGGTGCTCACCGAGCAGGGCCTGGAGGTGCTGAAGCGCTCGGCGCCGGGCCATGTGGCGGCGGTACGGCAGGCACTGTTCGAGCGGCTCACCCCGGAACAGCAGAAGTCCCTCGGCGAGATCATGCGGATCGTCGCCGAGGGACTTCAGCCCAGCGAGGCCGGGGCGGATCTGCCCTGGCTTCGCTGAGGTCGTACCGATCGCCGGAAGAATGTACGCCCGCAGGGGTACGTCGGGGCGGGAGCCGTCAGCGGGTCAGTGCGCGACCACCGGAACCGGCACCTCGTCCTCGGCGCCCTTGCCCGCGCCGGTGACCGCGCTGATGTCCGGGCGGCCGGCGTTGACGAGGGTCAGAGCGATCGCCGCGGCGACCACCAGGATGCCGACGGCGAACCAGATGGCACTGGTGTAGCCCTGCACCTGGCCCTCCAGCTGCACGAGCTGCTGCTGCGAGCGGGAGGTCGCCGAGCCGATGTGGTCGGCGATGTACGAGGTGGTCGCCGAGGCGGCGATCGTGTTCAGCAGGGCCGTGCCGATCGCGCCGCCCACCTGCTGCGAGGTGTTGACCATCGCGGAGGCGACACCGGCGTCCCGGGGCTCGACGCCCTGCGTGGACAGGGACATCGCCGGCATGAACGCCGTACCCATGCCGAGGCCGAGCAGCAGCATCGCGGGCAGCAGCAGGGCGGCGTAAGAGGAACCGATCTCCAGCTGGGTCAGCAGCAGCATGCCCACCGCGGCGACCAGGAAGCCGGGGCCCATCAGCAGCCGCGGCGCGACCCGGGTCATCAGGCGGGTGCCGATCTGGGTGGAGCCGGTGATCATGCCCGCGATCATCGGGAGGAACGCGAAGCCCGTCTTGACCGGCGAGTAGCCCTTCACGATCTGGAGGTAGTAGGTCAGGAAGAGGAAGAGGCCGAACATCGCGATGATCGCGAGGCCGAGCGAGAGGTAGACGCCACCGCGGTTGCGCTCGGTGATCACGCGCAGCGGCAGCAGCGGGGCCTTCACCCGCGACTCGACGAACACGAAGGTGGCGAGCAGGACGGCCGACGCGACGAACATCGTGATGGTCACGGAGTCGCTCCAGCCCTCGGACTCGGCGCGGGTGAAGCCGTACACCAGCGCGACCAGGCCGAGGGTGGACAGGATGACGCCGGGGATGTCGAGCGGGGAGCGGTTACGGCCACCCTCGGGCTCACGGATGACGAACCAGGCACCGGCCGCGGCGACCACCGCGAACGGGATGTTGACGTAGAACGTCCAGCGCCAGTCCAGGTACTCGGTCAGGAAGCCGCCGAGGATCAGGCCGACGGCGCCGCCACCACCGGCGATGGCCCCGTAGATGCCGAAGGCCTTGGCGCGCTCCTTGGCGTCGGTGAACATCACGGCGAGCAGGGAGAGCGCGGCGGGAGCCAGCAGTGCGCCGAAGACGCCCTGGAGGGCGCGGGCGCCGAACATCATCGCCTCGTTGGTGGCGGCACCGCCCAGCGCGGAGGCCAGGGCGAAGCCGGCCAGGCCGACCACGAAGGCGCGCTTGCGGCCCCACAGGTCGGCTATCCGGCCGCCGAACAGCAGCAGACCGCCGAAGGCGAGGGCGTAGGCCGTCACGACCCACTGCCGGTTGCCGTCGGAGATGCCGAGGTCCTGCTGCGCGGAGGGCAGGGCGATGTTCACGATGGTGGCGTCGAGGACGACCATCAGCTGGGCGAGCGCGATGAAGACGAGCGCTTTCCAGCGGTTGGCGTCGGGGACGCCGGGAGCCTTGACGGCTGATTCAGACATGGGTGTACCCACTTCGGAACTTCGGGACGGAAAAGGGCGAGAAGGAAGACGGAAGAACGAGAAGGCGAGAAGGCGAGGAGGACGAGTAGGACGAAGGACGAAAGGTGAAGGGCGAAGGAGGACAAACGCCCGGAGCGCGAGCTACGGAACGACCGGAGCCACCAGCTGACGAAACCCCCGCAGCCACCAGATACGAACTACGAACTACGAACTACGAACTGCCAGCTAGTAGCTACGAGCTGGCAGCCACCAGCTACGGAACAGAAAGGGAAGTGAACGGAAGGAATCGGCTGTCAGACCTGGCGCAGGTCCTCCAAGGTCACGGCCGTGCCCGGCAGGTCCGAGCGCGCCGGTGCGCGCAGACCGTCCAGGAACATCTGCAGATGCCGGTGCACGAAGCGGTCCACGCTGAGGCACGCGGCGCCGGCCGGAGGCCGGCTGAGCTGGGCGACGACGACCATCAGATCGCCGACCCCCACGTCGGTGCGGAGCTGCCCGGCCGCCTTGGCACGCGCCATCACCTCGGCGACGAGTTGCTCGACCCGGCCGCGCGCGGCCAGCAGATCGGGGTGGTGCTCGTCGAAGGTGCTGGCGATCATGGGGCACAGCGCGCTGATCCGCTCGTCGGCGGAGGCGTGCACGAAGCGCTCCAGGGCGGCGAAGGCGTCGCCGTTCTCGGCGAGTGCCTGCTCGGCGGCCCGGGCCGTACGGTCCATGACCGAGCAGACGACCTCGCGGACAAGGGCGTCGCGGTCAGGGAAGTTGCGGTACACCGTGGCGTTGCCTACGCCGGCCCGGCGGGCGATCTCGTCGAGCGGCACGTCGGGGCCGTGCTCGACGAACATCTCGCGGGCGGCGGTGACGATCCGCTCCCGGTTGCGCAGGGCGTCGGCCCGGGGCCGGGTCGCCTTACGTCGCTCGGGGGTGGCGGTCTGCACGGCGTACTCCTGGATGAGTGGGTGACTGGCTGAGTATGGGTGAGGTGGTGTCTTCGGGGTGAGGCCGGTCGGTGCCGCGATCCGGGGAATGATCCCCCGTTTCGCTCGTACGAGTGGTTAAACGGGGAAACGATCCCCGGTTATTTCCCACCCGCAGAAGGAATTTCTGTGACCCCCGTCACACACCACCACCACCGCGTTCATACCCCACCTGACCTGCGCTTACTCACCGCAAACCCACGATCGGTCGGCTCCAGCGCGCGCCCGCGCCACACCCGGCACAGGGTGAATCGCAAGGGTGCAGCCGGAGACGGGTGGCTGCCTGGAGCGAAAGGTCCATGCATGCAGCCGTCCCGCCGTCGGATACGCCCGCGCCGCGCGGCCGCGCTCGGCGCCGTGACCGCAGTGACCCTGGCGGTGAGCACCTCGGCCGGTACCGGCCACCACACGGTGGGCTCGGCGACGGCGGGTGCGCGGCCGATCACCGACCTCGCCCGTTCCTCCACCCACGGGCCATGCATGATCACGGGCAAGGCCGACGTGCAGATGTCGGAGGGCATACCGACCCCCGGCGGCTACTCCCGCTCCACCGGCACCGTCCACGCGCTGACGCTGATGGTCGACTTCACGGACGCCCCCGGCAAGGGCGACGCACTGGACCGGTTCGACGAGTTCTTCCCCCGGACCCAGGAGTGGTTCCGCACCAGCTCCTACGGCCGCCTGGACTACCGCCCACAGACCCCGATAGCCGACTGGCTGCGCATGCCGAAGTCCTTCCAGGAGTACGGCATTGAACGCGGCGCCCCCTTCGACCCCGGCTACCGGCAGCTGGTGCGGGACATAGTGGCCGCGGCCGACCCCAAGGTCGACTTCCGCGAGTACGACATGCTGAACGTGCTGGTGACCCCGAACGCCGGCCCTTCTGCACTGGACACGGTCCTGTCGGTGACCTTCGCCGGCAACAGCGAGGCGCCCACGGCGGACGGGGTACCCGTCGCCAACGCCTCGTTCGTCTACTCCCGCCAGGACGACGGCTCCGGCACCTACGCCGACACCGGCTACCGCGTCCTGCCCCACGAGAACGGCCATGTCTTCGGCCTCCCCGACCTCTACACCCAGGAAGGCGGGGGCGCGGTCGGGCACTGGGACATCATGAGCGAGGACTGGGGCGCCAACAACGACCTCCTCGGCTGGCACAAGTGGAAGCTGGGCTGGCTGGACGCGGCGCAGGTGCACTGCCTGTCCACCCCCGGCACCACCGAGCACACCCTGACCCCCCTGGCCCTCCCGGGCGGGGCCAAACTGATCGTCATACCCCTCGACCGGCGCAGCGGGTACGCCGTCGAGCTGCGCACCCGCGACGGCAACGACGAGGCCGTGTGCCGGCCGGGCCTGCTGATCTACAAGGTCGACGCTGAGGTGGACACCGGACACGGCCCGGTGCGGGTGTACGACTCCCGCCGGGCCAGCGGCGGCTGCACCCGCAGCCCGAACGTCCACGCGGAACTGTCGGACGCCACCTTCACCCCCGGGGAGACCTTCGAGGACCGGGAGCGGGGCATACGGATCGTGGTCGCGGGAGCGGACGTGGAGGGGAACCACACGGTGCGGGTGACACGACGGTAGGGCGACGGCAGCGGGCGGGCCCGACTGCGGGGTGAGACCTGGCGCGAGGCGAACCCGGCTGCGGGCCGGGCCCGCAGCCGGAGGGAGGCCGGGAGGCTGGGAAGCTGAACAGAGCCGCGCGCGAGGCAAGGGGGGACGGCGAGGCGGGGGCCGGACACGGGGCGGGGCCGGACACGAGGCGGGGCCGGACACGGGGCGGGGCCGGACACGGGGCGGGGCCGGACACGGGGCGGGCAACTGGAAGCGCTGGCGGGCACGCCCGCGCGGCGGATCCGCAGAACCACGACTTCGCGGCCGTACCGGCAGCAGAACACCCACTGCCCGCGCAGGAGTTCACGCGCCGCTCGACCGAGGCCCGGCAGAACGGATGGACGCTGGACGACCAGTTGATCGGACCGGCACTGGTGGCGGTGGCGGTCCCGGTACGCGACCCCCGTACCGGCCGGATCGTGTGCGCGGCCAGCGTCGTCAGCGACACCAGCCATCACACCTGACCGTCCTCACCGCGTTCGGCGAGGGCGGGCCGGAGCTCACCCTGACGGAGGTGGCGAAGGCGACCGGCCTGGCCCGGGCCACCGCCCGCCGGGCCCTGATCACCTACGGGCACCTGGGCCTGGTCGCCCAGTCCCGCCCCGGCGCCGTCACCCTCACCCCCGGGTCCTCGCCCTCGGCTACCCGGCCCTGTCCCGCACCTCCCTCCCCCACATCGCCGCCCCGCACCTCGCGGCACTCTCCGAGCGCATCCACAAGTCGACATCGCTCGCCGTGCTGACGGCCGCCGTCGACGAGATCCGGTACACGGCGCGGGTGGCGACGGCGCGGGTGATGAGCGTGAACATCACCGTGGACACCCGGTTGCCCGCGTACGCCACCTCCATGGGCCGCGCCCTGCTGGCGGACCTCCCGCCCGCCGCCCGCCGCCCGCACCCCCGGCCCCCTGCACCCGCTCACCTCCCGCACACTCACCGACCCGCGGGCCCTGTCCCGCACCCTGGAGGAGGTCCGGGACCAGGGCTGCGCCCTGGTCGACGAGGAACTCGAGGAGGGCCTGCCCTCCCTGGCGGTACCTGTCCGCGACCGCACGGGCCACGCGGTGGCCGCCCTCAACACAGCGATGCACAGGGGAGACAGCGGACGCGATCGAGGCGGATCTGCATGTGGTGGGGCGGTTCGGATTGGTGGGAGTCAGTCAGCGGGGGCGTCGGCGCTCCGCGCGGCGCCGGGGCCGGCCGTGGGGGCGCCGGCGCCTGGGGCGCGGGGCGGCGCGCGCTCGCGGGGCTCCGGCGCCAGGGCGCGGACCGCGAGCTGATCGCCGGGCTCCAGGGCGCGATGCCGCGAGCTGATCGTGGGGACTTCAGTGGCCGAGGCGCGGGGCCACAGGCCGGCCGTAGGGCCTGCGGCACCCCGGAGGGCGGGGCGGCGGGCACGTCGCGGGCTGCGTTCCCCCTGCGCGGGTGGCCGTCCCCGGCAGTGCTCAATTGCCGGTGCACGGCGGCTGAGCTGCGGGCTTCACAGGTGACCGTGGCTGACACCGCACGCTCACCCGGCCCACCCTCCTGGCCAACCCCTGATCCGGTACTCTGTGGACCGAGCACCCTGATCCAGGTCAGGGACAGCTGCGCCTTCGTAGCTCAGGGGATAGAGCACCGCTCTCCTAAAGCGGGTGTCGCAGGTTCGAATCCTGCCGGGGGCACGAGGTAGAACGCGTAAAGGCCCAGGTCACGGGGGGAATCCCCGGACCTGGGCCTTCGTTATCGGCTCCGTAGAACCCCGGCAGAACCTTGGTAGAACCTTGGCAGTGACCTACCGCGACTCCTAAATTCCTCCTAAACGATCAAGCCGTTTGCCCAGGCCAGATGACAGGCGGCCCCTCGCCCGTGCGTCGACGGAGTGCGAGGGGCCGCCCCAAGTGCCGGTCCCCCGTCATCGAGGGGGGGCGACCACTGATGACGGGGCCGGCACGCCTGTGGAGTTCGACCTTCCGTATTGCCTGACGGATGTACGTCAATGCCGTTGTTCACTCGAATGGGCGAACATGCGTTCGAGTGTGGACACTACCTTGCCGCGTCTGGCATATGCAGTCACGGGTCGGCAGTCGAGGCGGCGTCGCCTCGCCTGTTCTACGCGGGGCAGCTGCCCGTCCGTCGCCGGGATCGCATGATCAAAGAATGCCGCAAATCTGCTGCTGACTTATGATCATGGTCCGTAAGACGTTGCTCGGGTGCCAGCCAATCAACCCCAGTGGATCCTCGACGCCCGCCGGGCCGTCGGCGACCGCGTCCGCGTGCGGCGGCTGCACCAGAACATGACCCAGGAGATGCTCGCCCACGCCAGCACCGTCGACCGGTCCACGATCCAGCGGATGGAAGCCGGCCAGGAGATGAAGCTCAGCCACCTGCTCCTGGTGGCGCACGCGCTGCGCGTCCATGTGACTGACCTCCTTCACTGATCATCTCTCGCCGAGCCTGCGGCCCGTTGCCGAATCTCAGTCAACAACGGGAGTACCCCCGCGTGAACTGTGGCCGCTGCATATATCCGGGCAGATCTTATGCGCCCCGTGTGAATTTGTAACCGCCCGCGCCCGCTCTGGCCAGGGGTTTCCTCTGAGGCAAGACTGGTCCGCCGGTTAGTACCGGTGTGATGCGGAATCGCATCTGCCGGTTTGTCAGGCCCTCTCGGCGCCCAGCCGGCGCAGAGCCGCACTGCTCAGCTCCCGCCATGCCCGGTACAGCTGCTCGGCCTGCTCGCACCGCCGGTCGACGTCGCGGCAGCCGGCGCAATGGGTGGCGTGCGCGACGTAGGCGGCCCACGCTTCCTGCACGGGCGACAGCTGGCCGACGCCGGCTAAGACGTGCTGTGTGCTTCCGGCTGCGGGCTCGGGGTCTCTACGCTCGTCCACGTCGACGCTCCGTTCGTCGGCCATGCCCCCGGGCCGCGGGCCAGCGGTCGCGGGGGTCTGTGCTGCTCAGACGGTACCGCTACATACCGCTACATGGGGCGGCATGGCGCCATCTGCGGATGCCGACCGCAGGGTGCCGCCCTAGTTTCGGATCATGGGTGAGCTGCCGATCGGGTACGTGTACATGCGGGTCGCCGACGAGGTGGAGGCGGAGATCCGTTCCGGTCGGCTGCCGAAAGGTGCGCGTCTACCGAACGAGCGGGACATGGGCGCCCAGTACGGGGTGGCTCCGGGAACGGCGAGGCGGGCCGTGCAGGAACTGCGGGATCGGGGGCTCGTCGTGACGCTGCCGAACAAGGGCACGTTCGTGGTCGTCGACCGCGGCAACTCGTAGCCCGCTGTCACACCCCGCGGCTACGCTGATCGCCATGCCCGTCTCTCCCCCGCCTGAGGGTTCCGCGCGCTCGGCTGCTGAGCTGAACGCGGCGATCCGTGCGCTGTGGTCGCATCCGCAGGTGCCGCTGACGGCGGAGCAGCGGGCGGAGTACGCGCGGCTGCTGGCGGAGCTGGCGGCCGTCGAGCGCGGGGACGTCGTCGAAGCGGCGTGAGGCTACGGTCGCCAGTCCTCGCGGTAGCCGGGCCGGTCCGCGAAGCTGACCAGCATGTCCCGCACCTCTTCACACGGCCAGTCGCCCTCATGTACGACCGTCACCTGACACGTGGGGCATCCGAGCACGTAGGTTGACGGGTCGTTCTCGTTGCTGTCGTAGCCGACCATCATCGTCGGCGTGTGGCGTTCCAGCCGTCTCCGATTGGCGTCGATGTCCCGCCGCACCCGCGCCGGATCGTGTGTCACGATGTGCTCCGCTACGCCAGCCCAGTTCGCGGAGGCGCACTCTTCGGCGCGGTCACCTTCGGTGGCGACGATGACGCCCGTCTCGCCGATCTGGCGGAAGGTGTCGCCTGCCCTCCGCGCGATCCGCTCGTCCTCGTCGAGCTGCGCGCGCAGCCACTCCACCAGCTCGTCCATAACCCCTCCCGAATGCAGTCTGCCCCGGTGCATCACGCCGGGGCAGACTTCAGCAGCAGCAACCCGACTTGTCTCGGGATCGCTAGGTGCCACCACTGTACGGCTGGCCACCGACAACGCAGGCGCCCGCCAGGACGGGGGGCCTGGCGGGCGCTCGTTCAGTGTGGCATGGGGTGGCGGCTACAGGCCGATGTCCTCGCTGGCCGCGTCGGTCCACTTGTCGGCTTCGCGGATGTACCCCCAGAAGGCGGGGCTGTTCTCGGCGTGGCCGGACTGTTCGCGGATCTTCTCTTCTCGCTTGCCTGCGCGTCGAGAGGTGGTGATGAACCCGGCTCGCATGCTGTGGCCGGTCAAGCGGACGGCGAGGCCTGCTCGTTCGGCGTTGCGGGCGATGATCTCGCGGACGGCTTCCGGGGAGAGGGCGCGTTCGCCGAGACGGCCGTGGACGGTAATGGGCAGGAAGGCGGGCCCGGTGGTGATGCTTGCGGCGGCGCGCCAGGTGAGCCAGGCGCGGACGGGGCAGGTGTCGGGGTTGCGGCCGTAGTGGACGACGACGTCTCGGGGCGGTCGGCCTTTGACGGCGGGGACGTGGACTTCGAGGCCCTGGCTGACGTGGACGATGCTGTCGGCTCGGAGGGCGGCGACTTCGGCGGAGCGTCCGGCGATCCCGAAGGCCATGAGCCAGAGGGCGCGGTCGCGGAGTCCGGTGAGTCCGTCGGCGACGGCGGCGTTCATCTGCCGCAGCTGCTCGGGCGTGACGGCAGCGGCTTTGCCACGTCCGCGCGCCTGCCGTTCGGGGTCGGCCTTCAGCGGCTTGAGGGCTTGGCGCGCGGCGACGGTGACGGCTTTAGGCACTTCGATGCCGCGGCCGCGCAGGGTGACGGTGACGCCGGTGATGCGGCGGTCGATGCTGTTGGGGGCGGCCGCTTTGATGGTGTCGAGCCAGACGACGAACCCGACGAGCGTGCCCTTGGTGACGGCGGTCAACGGAAGCGGCTGCCCGGTGCGTTCGGCGAGCCAGCCGTGGAACTCTTCCCACAGCTTCCAGTCGTTGGCGTAGCCGCGCTTCGTGTTGTGGGGGCGGATGGCGTCGAGGTGCTGTTCGGCGGCCTTCTCCATGGCGGCGAGGACGGCGAGCGTCGCAGCGTCGTAGACGGCGGGGGTGGCGTCCGGCTGCTGCGGGGCGAGGTCGGTCACGGGTTCTCCAATTCGTTACGGTACGAGCGAGCGCCCCGCCTGCTTCCTCAGGCGGGGCGCTTCTGTATGTGGAGCTCAGGCCCAGGTGGAGGGCTCCCAGTTGCCGGACTGGCCGTCTACGCAGACGCACGCCTGCGCTCCTCCGGTGCCGGGCTCGCACTCGTCGCTGCCGACAGTCGGACAGTCGTCCCCCTCGTGGCAGGCGGGGCAGATCCATCCGGTGCCGCCGCAGCCGTCGGAGTCGATGACGCCCTCGGCCATGTTGGTGCGGCAGGCAGTGGGGATGGGGCGGACCAGGACGGTCTCAGGGGTGCCGTCGAAGACCAGGGCCTTCTCGACTGTGGCGTTGGGGCGGGTCTTTCGGATGGTGTCGGTCATGTCGGTGTCCTCACTTGTCGGTGACGCGGTCGGCGGCGTCTCGGATCCCCTGCACGTACACGGAAGCCGAGGTCTTGGCGAGGTGAGCGTCCTCTTGATCGGCGAACTCACGCAGGGATGCCGCGATCTCCTCCTTCAGTCCGGTCACGAGCTCGTCGGCTTTGGCGAGCCCAACCTTGTCCTTCAGGTGGTGGATGATCTGGTCTTCGGCGGAGATGGCCATGCTTGCAATCCTCACATTGGTGGCTTGCCACCATCATTCCGCACCCTTTGACTGGTGGCAAGCCACCTGCCACAATCCCCCCATGACCAGCGAAGAGGAACGCCGACGCCAGCACCGTCACCGTCATAAGCAGCGAGTCGTGCGTGGCATCCCCGACGAGTTGGTCAATGACTTCGACGCCGCAGCGCACGCCGTAGGCAGCGATCGCAGCAGCGTCACGCGGCGACTATGGGAGTGGTACGCCAGGCGGCCCGGGGCGGAGCTACCGGAGAGGCCGGAAGCCCCGCAGGCCGAGTCGGACAATCACCTCAAATAACGCCCGCGATATGGCATGTTATCGAGAGGTCGAGCGGCCAACCGGGCGCGCTTCAGAGATCGTTGGGCGCTACGCGGCCATCTCCTTGAGCGCGCTGATGACGGCTCGGCAGTCGTCGGCTGCACGGTGCCCGGCACCAGGGAGCGGCTGCCACCGGTAGTCGCCTTGCCGGTACAGCGGTTTGTCGTCGCGCGCTTCGTAGTCCCAGGTCCAGTCGCCGTACCACTCGGCGTAGGCCACCATCGCGCAGTCTTCCCACGTCTGGGCTGCCAGCCAGGCGCGGGCTGCGGGGTGGATGCGCTGGCGACCGTGACGGGGCTTCTCCAGGTTCACGTAGCGCGCGCGGTAATGCTGGTGGAGCTCGACGGCCAGACGGCGTTTGTCGAACTCTCGGTTGTAGATGACGACCTTGCGGTTATGGAGTGCCGTCGTGAGCGACACCAGCAGCTCGCTGAAGCTGGGGGCGTCCTTGACGGTGTCGTCGGTGATGCCGTGGATGCGGGTCGACTCGGCCGGGATCGGCACGCCCGGGTTGACGAGGCTGTCGAGGAGGACGCTGCCGTCGATGCCGAGGACGGCGATATCAACGATGCGGGCCCCGTCGTGAAGGCCCGTGGTCTCCGTGTCGAGCACGACGCAGGCTGGATCATCGAGCACCTTGCGCGCCCACTGAGCGGCAGCGTCGTGGTCCTGACGGAACATGGCGACCATCTCTTGATCGCACCACCCCTTGTGGATCTCATCGCAGTGATGACACGCACGCGCCTTCCACCACACTGCACGGCCAACGGCGAGCGCAGCGAGCTGGGCAGGGGTCGACTTGGGTTGCGGGCTGGTCTGCTCCAGCGTGTAGAGCGGGGCGTGGTGGTGGCGTGGCATGCAGTACAGCCACGCCTGTGGCCGGGTCTTCTGTCCGGGACGGAGTCGGCGGCCGGCGCCGCGGAGTTGGGCGCGGGTCATGAGGCCAGCGGGTGCGCTGCCCGTGCTGTAGACGGGCAGGTCCTGGTAGGTGGCGGTCACGGCTGCTCCTCGGCGGGCGGGATGACGATGGTGAGGTAGGCGCGGAGGGCGCCTGCGGTGTAGTGGCTGGGCCGGTACGAGACGGGGCCGCTGGAGTGGCCGGCGGCTTGCTGCATGGCAGCAACCACGCGGTGAACGTCGTCCTCGTGGCCGACGAGCCGGATCTCGACCGGGGAGCCGGGGGTGATCGGCGGGTTTTCGGTTCGCTGGCGTGATGCGCGTCGGTCTGGGGTGCGGGTCATGGGTGAAGTCCTCGGTGTGCGGGGCGGGTTGGCTTGATGCTGCCCGGCCCCTCGCATTGTTCGCAATCCCCCGCAAACAGCTCAGA
Organism: Streptomyces sp. NPDC047706; assembly: GCF_043204795.1. NCBI lineage: Bacteria > Bacillati > Actinomycetota > Actinomycetes > Kitasatosporales > Streptomycetaceae > Streptomyces > Streptomyces sp. NPDC047706. Next base: position 79,814 of record NZ_JBIDCW010000018.1, read on the forward strand.
CACACCCCTATAGGGACGTGTGCGCGTGCGGGGGTCTAGCGGCCACCGAAGGTGCAGGTAACAACTTGGCAAAGAGTCGGCGTGCGCCCCTGCGCCGGACACAGCAGAACGCCCCCACCGCCGAAGCGGTGGGGGCGTCGTCATGCCGGGTCGTCCGGCAGGGGTTCGAGGGGCGGGTCGTACACCGGCTCCAGGAACGGGCTCGTCGACGGAGCAGGCACCGGCTGCGGCGGGGCTTCCCCCAGCTGCACGAGCGACCGCACGTCCGCCGCCGCATCATCCCGGCGCGGACGGAGCGGGATCGGGTCGGGCATGTCGCACTCCAGTTCTCACACGTCGATGCCGCGGACGTAACGTGCGGCACGCTCCGGCATCGGCTCGGGAGCCGGCGGCTCCATGCCCGCCCGCTTGATGTGCGACACCAGCGACCGCACCCGATGCAGAAGCCAGCCGATCGCCTCATCCTGGTCGGAGATGCGTTCCCGCTGCTTCTCCGCCTCGGTCTCCTGCCGCTGCACGCGGGATTCCAGGCGCTCGATCGCCTTGCCCTGCTGCTCGCTGATGGCGAGGAAGTCGTCCCGCCGCTCTTGCCGCTTCGTGCGGCGCGCGGACCGCGCCGACACGACCCCACCCACCGCGGCAACCGCAGCCATACCTGCCTGAACCCAGGTGTCTACACCCATTATTCGACTCGCACTCTCTTCACGCGGGGCGGCTCACGCCATCCCGCCACAACCAGCACGGGAACAGCGATCGCGGCCCACACGATGGCGGCCACCCACCCCCTCGGAAAGTCGCCGGTGGCCCACGCCATCAGATATGAGCCCATCCACGGCAGCACCATGAACGGCAGGGCCAGGAAAGCGGGCCAGTCCAGGCCTTGCGGCATCCACGCGCAGACGACCGCGACCAGCCCGGTCAGCACCCACAGCCAGCCCCACACCGTGAGCGGCATGAACTCCAGCGCGGGCCGCAGTCCGCGCTGGTCGGGCTGCGGGGTGGTGATCTGCGCGTACCCGTACAGCGCCCACACGGTGCCGTAGGACAGGAGGATCGCGCCGCGGCGGCCGAGGGCCTGGCCCAGCCGCCGGACGACACGGCGCGGCACTCAGACGCCCCGGACGGGCGCGCCGGCGGGTGTCGGGGAGACCTGGCCGCGGGTGAGCAGGCCGAGCACGGCGAGCACGACCGCGTTCAGGGAGCCGATCGTCTCGGGTGCGAGGTGCATGCCGTAGGCGGCGAGGAGCGCGGCGACCGCGGCGACGAGACCGGTGAACGCCGACGGCGCGATGGGCCGGGTGACGGCGGCAGTGGCCGCGGCGAACACCGCGGAGATGACGGCGACGATCGCGCCGGACTGCTCGGCGGACAGGCCGAAGTTGAAGGTGACCAGCAGCGACAGGGCGGCGCTGATCGTGGCGATGACGAGCGCGGGCTCGCGGCCGAAGAGCTTCATCAGGTTCTCGCTTCCTGTTCGGCGAGCCAGCGCCGCACGAACTGGTTGTGGCGTGCGTCCGCGAGAGCGTTGTGCTCGCCGGACTCCTGCTGAGGGAGTTCGTCCCAGCGCAGCCCGAGCCGGGCGCGCTCCTGCTGGATGTCGTGCGTGAACATCGGCACCCCGTCGGGGAGTGCGATCATCGGCCCCCACAGTTGGGCGAGGGCAACGTGGTCGTAGGCGCCGTAGTTCGCCCACAGCTGTACGTCCGGCCCGGCGGCGCGAATGAACGCGGCAACCTCGGCGGCGATGGTCGACCGGTGCTTCACCCGGTGGTCGGCGTAGTGGAAGAGCCAGCGCTTCGGCATGTGAATGCGCTGGTCGCCGTGCCCCTTCGGAAGTCCGGGAACCACGTTCTCCATCAGCCACTTGTGCTTGCGGATCTTCCGCACGGGCATGTCCCGATTGACGGCGTAGTACTCGCGGCCGTCGTCGCACACCATGCCGATGGAGATCAGCTCGATGTGGCGGCCGTCCTCCAGGAACTCCAGGTCGTAGTCGATGGCGGTCACGATGCCTCGTCGGGGACGTCGAGGCGGACGGTGATGGACTCCAGTGCGGCCCGGAGTTCGGAGACGATCGCGGCCGGGTCGAGGTCGCCCAGCCCGGCGGTCAGCGTGGCGACGGCGCCGACAAGCTTCTCGTTCGCCGCCTGCAGCGCGGCCACGTTGCGGTCGATGCGGCGGAGGAGGATCTCCTCGTTCTCGAACGCCGTCTTCATCGCGATGTGCGGGTTGCTGGCGCGGGTCGACGGGTTGTTGTTCTTGATGATGCCGTCGGTCTTGAGGATCGTTTCGACGTCGGCCTTGGTGAGGGGCATGCTGTCCTCCGTGGGCGGGGCGGGTTCGGTGTTCGGTCGGGGTGCGCCCGTCTGCACCCAGGCGTAGACGGTGTCGCCGGGGCAGGCGGTGGCGTAGCCGTCGCGGTGCCCGCCCAGCCACGTCCCGGCCGGGCCTTCGCTGCGGCAGTACTCGATGGCGTCGCGCGCGCCGTGCAGTTGTGCGTCCGTCGGCGCGGTGAGACCCGACGAGCCGACCATCAGCAGCACCGCGTAGTCCTGGTCGTTCAGCGTGGTGTTGCCGTTCGCGCTGTTGCGGCGCTTCAGGCCGCGGCCCTCGTACACGTAGCCGTGTGTGCAGACGACGAAGGAGTAGCCGATGTCGGACCAGCCGTTGCCGTCCATGTGCTGGGCCTGGATCTGCCGCACGTAGGCGGCGCACTGCGCGTGATGCCGGTCGTAGTAGGTGGTGCCGAGGTAGTGGAGTTTCACGCCGCGCCGGGCACGGCTGTACGGGGTGGCCCCGTTCGGGGTGCGATACGCGCGCGCACCCCACTGGGAGCGGCTGACGAGTTTGAGGGCCATCGGTTCTCCAGGCATGCGAAAGCCCCGGGCCGGCGGCTCGGGGCGGGGGTCAGCGGATGCGGGTCAGCTTCAGTGAGCAGCCCGCGCGGAGGATGGTGTTGGCGGCGTTCGACGCGTTCTGTGCCCACGACAGGGTGATCGGTCCGGCGGTCGCGCCGACGACGAGGGTGCCCTTGAGGGTGGTGCCGGTGCCGGACGCGAACGTGACCGCGGTGGCCGCGCTCGACGCGCCGACGCTGTCGTTGTCGGTCCACACCATGGCCGCCCCGGACGGCACGAGCCATGTGGCGCGGAAGCCGCCGCCGCCGGTGGACCAGACGGCCACGCACTCGACGTCGTACACGGCGTTGGGTTCGACCTCCAGCGTCAGCTCGGGGTCGGCTGTGGTGGTGACCGTGGACGCGCGCGGGGTGTCGTCCTCCTTGACGACGGCGGTCGTTACAGTCATCGGCCCGTCGCCGAGGTTGTTGGTGTAGAGGGTGCCGATGCCGTTGATCTCGGCGGTGGCGACCGCGCAGTCACCCTTGACGATCAGCACGTTGTTCGAGATGAGGTTCGGACCAGCGTCGCCCGAGCCCTCCTCACGGATCAGCCAGCCGGTCTTGTCGTCGGTCGTCGACGAGGCGATCGAGTTGCCGACGATCAGGTTGTTGCGAGTTCCGAACTCCAGGTGCACGCCCGCGACCTGGCCGGTGAGTGAGCCGACCTCGCCGGGGCTGAAGATGGTGCTGCCGGTGACGACGTTGCCGGTGCCCGCAATGAAGACGCTGTCACCGCCGGTCCCGTCGAAGTTGCAGCCGTTGATCTTCGTGGCGCTCGCGTCCTGGATTCGGATGCCCTTGGTGTTGTTGGTCGCGCCGCCGACGAAGTTGCAGGACTCGATCGTCTGCGTGCCCGCCCGGTCGAGGATGCAGACCGCGGTCCCCCACGTCGTGCCGCCCGATCCGCCGAGGAATTCGAAGTCACAGCCGATGATCTGGTTCTCGTCGTTGGCGTCCATGTGGATGCCACGGCCGGGGCCGTCCGACCCCATCGCCCCGTCGAACAGGCAGCCGATGATCCTGTTGTTGTGGCCGAAGGCACCACCGGTCTGCGGCCCCAGATAGAGGGCGTCGTCACGGCAAGCAACGAAGTGGATGTTGTCGAACCTACAGGCGACCGCGCCCGCAGCGTAGATGCCCCCAGACTCGTCGGTCTGGCCGGACTCGTTGCCGTCGATCTTCAGGTCGCGGATCGTGACCCGGGTGTCACCACCGCCCATCTCGATGACGTAACAGTTGGCGCCCACAGCCAGCTTCAGGCTTGAGGTCCAGCCCGAGCCGATGATCGTGGGGCCCTCGCCTGCGGGCAGCAGCAGCGGCGCGGACAGCATGTAGGTTCCGCGCGGGATGTAGATCGTGCCGCCCTCAATGGCGGTGGCCGCGTCGATCGCCGCCTGAATGCTCGCCGTGTCGTCGCGGACGCCGTCGCCAGCCGCCCCGTACAAGGGGTCGGTGACGACGATCCAGTCCAGCTTCGTCGACGCGCTGCTCGTCAGATCGCGGGTCGCCAGCCACGCCCGCGTGCCGCCGCCCGCCTGCGCCCACATACCCAGCACGCCGTCCGGCCCGGAGAACTCGGGCAGCGCGCCGAACTCGTCGGTGACGACCTGCGTGACCGGCGTGCCCGTGGCGTCGAGCAGGTCGGTGTACTGCAGGCCGCCCTCGGCCTCATCCCAGAACGTCACCACCACGTTGGCGGCGACACCCCACAGCCCGTCGGACGGCTGCACCACGAAGTCCGCCACGCCGGCACCGAATGTTGCACGAGCCATGTCACACCACCCACGAGACGCTGTTCGGCATGACGACATCACCGGTCGAAATCCCGGGATGCTGCGTCAGCCACACCTGCCCGGCCCGCTCGTTACCCGCCGCGTAGACCGTGACCCGCCCGATACGCGACCCGGTCAGATACGCGACGGCGTAAATGTGATGCGTGGGCCGGTACCCGGCAGGGATCAGCACCGGCAGGCGGCTGTCCGAAGCACCCGTGAAACTGGAGCCCACCCGGTCGAACTCACCCAGCCGGAAATGCACGTTCCCGTTACGCTCCCAGATCACCGGGGTGATCCCCACCGTCCACGACGACAGCGCCGACGACACGTTGATGACCCCGGAATCCGAATAGACCGTGATCCAGGCGGAACCGTTGAAGAGGACCAGGCGGCCGGTGTCGATCTCGTAGCAGACATCACCGCGGCGCGGCATCGCCGGGCGGCTCGTCGAAGTGCACGGCCGCAGCCGAGTCCCCACATACTGCTCGGCGCGCGTCACCGACACCGCACTCGCACCAGCAGGCACCGTCACCAGAGCGAGCGGCACCTCGAACACGCCGATGTCCCCCGTGTCCTGCACCAAGGCCGGAGCACCCGCGCCCGCGGTTCCCTCACGGATCACGGCCCGCACCTGCCAGGTCGAACGGTCAAGGCGCAGCACCACCCAGTCGGTACGCGTCGATCCTGTGGCGTTCGCCGAGACGGGCAGGTTGACGGGCGTCGTTCCGGAGTACCAGGCGTGCCCGCGCACTGAAGCGCGCGCCTCGGCCCGCACGGTCACGTTGAGGCCGACACCCGCAGAGGCGACGGCCGCATCCGTCGGGTCACCGTAGACGCCGTCGTCGGAGAAGCGCGCGGCCATCTTCTCGTACTCGGTGTCGGTGACGGCCCGGCTGGCGTGAGATGGGGACGGCCACGAATCCTGAGCCATGTGGCTACCTCGCTTCCAGTCGGTTGAGCCGACGGGTCACCCTGCCGAGCAGCCTCACCGTCTGAGGGTCAGTGGTGGCATCCAAAGATCCGACGACAGAGGTCACGCTCTCGCCGGTGCCGGGCTCGGCGTGCAGGTGGATGGAGCGGACGATGTTGGTGACCTCCAGGCCGTGCGGCAGCGCCACGGTGACCAGGTCGCCGAGGTCGAAGTCGCGGCCGGCCTGCAGGTCCGGAGTGTCGATGGTGACAGTGGACAGCTCGACCGGCCCGGACCCGTCGGCGAGGTCGCTGCGGCCGGCGACCGTCAGTTCGAGGTTGGCGTTGTTGTCGGCGCCGCCGTCGATGAAGCGCTCGACCCGCCACCACTCGGTGGCTGCCGCCGAGTCGGCGACTTCGACGAAGGTGCGGGTGGTGCTGCCCTCGGTTTCGGTGCCGGCGACAAGCGCGTGGGTGACGGTCGGCGCGCCCCGCTTGTAGGTGACGCCGCGCAGGTTGCCGAGGCCGACGGAGAAGCGGGCCGTGGCCGTGAGGTCCTGGGGTTCGTAGCAGCCGAACAGGATCTGAGTGCCGACCTGCCGGGTACGGAAGCCGATGCCGCCGCCGTCGGCTGCCGCCCGCCGGGCAGCGTCGAGCAGCGGCTCGAACCTGGTCTTCATGGTGGTGGCCGTGCCGACTCCTGCGACGCTGTCGAGGGCGAAGCTGGGGATGCGGCGCGCTGTGACTGCGGCGGGCCCACAGTTCTCGTTGACGAGCGTGCGGATGATCGTCTCGGCGTTGGTGGCGTTGATCTGCCGGTAGGTGATGCCGTGCTGCGTCGCCCACGCGTTCGCGGGCTCAGGCCAGGTGATGTAGCCCGCGACCAGCGCCAAGTCGTCACTGAAGCTCACCGTGACCTGCCCCGGGTCCTGCTCGCCGTCGATGGACCAGGAGAAGTCGGCGGGAACCTCCATCGGGCCCCCCATCCAGATCCCGCCGTCGCGGATCACGACGAGGCGGTTGCCGGGCTGTAGCTGCTCCATCACCTCCGGGTAGGCGGGCAAGGTGACCGAGCCCGCCCCCGGCTCGTTGAACTTCTTCGCGGCGTCGAGGCTGGTCCAGCCGGTGAGCGGGTCGCCCTGCACGGTCAGCGTGTTGTCGGTGACGAGGAGTTGGATGGTCATCAGGCTGTCTCGTATCGGGCGTTGAAGGTCAGGTTCACCGACGATTCGGGCCCGGACCCGGACAGCGCGAACGTCACCTCGTTGTCGCCGGGCTCCAGCCCCCACAGCGTGGCTGCGGGCCAGTCCAGGCCGCCGATCCAGTTGTCGCCGTTCTCGAAGCGCACACGCGGCGGGTCGGTGGAGATCGTGACCTTCTCGCCAGCGAGCAGGCTGCCGTGCCCGATCGCGGGAGCATCCGGGTCGAGTGTGAAGGCCTCGCCCGTCCCGGCATGCGTGAACGTGATCGAGCTGGCCGGGCCGGTCACCACCCACGTCGGCCAGACGTCGACGTCGCCCGGATTGTGCACGGTCGTCGCGCCCAGCACCTGCGACGACGACACCGTCGGATAGGGCGTGAAGAAGCTACTGAGAGTGCCCGTCTCCCGGGTTACTGTCCACGGGGCGGGATCGAACCAGTACGGGTCCTCGCACCACAGCGAGATCACGGCACTGTCGGCGTCGCGGTAGTACCCCCGCTTGGCCTGCCCCTCGAATCCGTCCTGGTAGTAGACCCGGATCTGCCGACGCGTACCGTCCGGCCGGGCAATCTCCAGCAGGCCCGGCCCCTCCTGCCTGCGAAGGGTGCGGGTGAACGCGGTAGCCAGCGCCCGCCACCGCTGCAGGAACTCGGTGTGGTCCTTGCCCTGCACGAACAGCGGCCACACGATGGTCCGCGGCTGCGGCTGGACATGCCGCAGACGCGCACCTCCGCGCGGGTGAGGGTCGCTGGTCAGCTCATATGGCGTCGCCCCCAGCCCGGATACGCCGTCGGCCAGCGTGAACCAGCCTGCCGCCTCGTCGGTGAGCGGCCACACCGTGCCGGACGGATCGATGTACGTCGCGGTGGCGTACCCGATCTCCGGCAGCGGTACGGGTGTCCCGCCGGGCGGCTCTCCCGTATCCGGCGGGATGACGACAGGTGCTGCGATGATGGGCATTTACCGCGGCCTCCCCACCCTGGCCCGGGCCTCTTGGACGCGCTGGACGCGCTCCAGGTCGGCGACGGTGAAATCGGCGGTGCGTGCGTTGATGACGTACTGCGTGGCCGGCCCGGCAGCAGTGCCCGCTGCCGCGGCGCCCACCATGGTTCGCCACTGGCTGTCGGTGAGGACGGCCTCCGGCTTGCCGGTGAGGTTGACCGCGGTGGTCACGCCGGGCTGGAGCCAGCCGCCGGAGTCGTAGCCGCCGGCCCGGTTGTACGCCCGCGGCAGGCTGCCGTAGGCGGCGAGCGCGTACTTCATGCTGGAGTAGATGTTGGCCAGCGGGTTCGTCGACACCCCGTACAGGAACGGGCCGGTGTTCCGGTACTTCCCGGCGTAGGACCGGAAGGTGGGGCCGATGACCTGCATGAGGCCCACCGACGGGTGTCCCGCCTGCCAGTTGGAGTCCCACTTGTTGACGATGGTCGGGTTGCCGCCGGACTCCTGGTTCATCCGGCGGAGGGTGATGCCGTCGTAGGCGAGCGGCTGACCGACCTCGCCGAGCGCCTTACGGACGACGCCCCGCCACTGCTCGACGCCCGCACCGGCCTTGTAGTCGATGTTCGGGACGGACCGCTTGTCGCCTTCCTTGCCCGCGCTGACCAGGCGCGACACGGCGCCCTTCATCAGGCTCTTGAGGAGCCCCACCCAGCCGATGTTGCCGCCCGGGATTGCCTTGATGAGGGGGTTGATGACGGACTTCACGCCGGAGGTGATGGCGCCGCCGAAGGTGTCCTTCAGCCAGGAGGCGCTCTTCTTCACCTTGTCCCAGGCGCCGCCGAGGATGTCGCCGATGCCGGAGAAGATGCCGCCGTCGGCGAAGCCCAGCATGCCGCGCACTGCCCCGACTCCGCCGCGGCGGGCGGCGGCGTTCATGGCGTGGACGTAGCCGGGTCCGACCGCGCGCGTCCACTCCGGGCGCATGACGGCCTCGCCGCCGCTGAGAGCGACAGGTCCGGCGACGGACGGCATGAGGTGCACGTCGCGGCCAGGGGTGTAGCCGGGCAGGATGCCGCCGGTGGCGAACTCCATGGGCTTGAGGTGCTTGCCGCCGAACGCGTCGGTGACGAGGTTCCACACCTTGCGGATGCCGTTGTTGTAGACGGTGTCGACGATGAACTTGACGGGGTCGCGGGCGATCTTCTTGATGCGGTCCCAGGCCGTCTTGATGCTCTTGACCGCCTCGGTGAACGCGCCGACCAGCCGGTTCTTCAGAGTTGTACCCCAGCCCGGAATGGTCTTGGTGAAGAAGTCGCGGATCGGGTAGATCACCCAGGTCTTGAGCCAGACCCACGAGTCGTTGACGCCGGTACGCAGACCGATCCACGACTCGGCGACCTTGCGACGCAGGGTGGATCCCCAGCCGGGGATCGTCTTCGTGAAGAAGTCCCGGATCGGGTACAGCACCAGAACCTTGATCAGAGTCCACGCGTCGGAGATGGCCTTCTTGATGCCGTTCCAGATGCTGATCGTTCGGTCGCGGAGCAGGCGGAACGCTGGGATCAGCCGTTTCGTCACCCAGCTGATCAGGTCTGCGATCACGGTGATGATGCCGGATACCCATCCGATCGCCGTCGACAGTGCACCCGCCAGGCCGCCTACGAGGAAGGTGGCAAGGTCGATCAGCGGGGGCAGCAGCCAGTCCAAAACGTTGACCGCCAGTTCCAGCACCAGCCCGATCAGTTGCGCGAGCGGCGGCACGAGGGGCAGCAGTGCGACGGCCAGGTCCACTCCGGCCTGTACCAGCTGCAGGATCGACGGCAGGAGCTGCATCAGCACTCCGGCCGCCATCTCCAGCACCATCCCGACCAGCTCGGTCAGCACCGGGAACAGGGGCGTGAACGCACCCACCAGGATAATGAGCGCGTCCGTCAGGGGCGGCAGCACGCGGGCGAGAGTGTTCGCGAGCAGGCCGACGAACTCCCCCAAGATGGGGGCGATGTCGGCGAGGATCGGCGCGAGCTGCTGCGCGATCTGCCCGGCCATCTCGGCGAGCGGGCCGACGATCTGCAAGAGCGCTTCGGCGATCCCGACGAACGCGTCCGCGACCGTGGGCAGTACCGGCAGCAGCGCCTCCAGGACGCTCTGCACGAGCTGCACACCGATCGGGATCAGCGGCGACAGGCCCTCGACGAGGAGAACGGCCGCGTCGGCGAATCCCAGCAGACTGGGCAGCATGGTCAGCAGGGCGGCCCCGATCGCCTCGAAGGCCTGCCCGATGACAGGCAGGAGTGGCTCCAGCGCGGCGAACACGTTGTCGACCAGCTGCACGCCGACGTCGACCAGCGGGGTGAGCGCCGGCACGATCTGAGCGAGGGCCGCAGCGAATACGTCGGCGACCAACTGCGCGACCTGCGCCAGCAGTCCGATCAGCGGCTGCAACATCGGCTGCAGCGCCTGGAACACGCCAGCCACCAGCCCCGCGACCTGCACCAGGGCAGGGGTCAGCGCCTGGACCACCTGCATCAGTGGCCCGACGAGGAGATTGGCCAGCTGCATGGTGACCGCCACGACCGGCTGCAGCGCGGGCGCCAGTCCGGTGATTACCTGGCTGATCAGGGTGGCGATCGGCTGCAGCAGCGGCATCACCGCGGTGACGATTTGCAGGATCGTCGTACCGACGAGGACCAGCGCGGGCGCGAGCGCATCGACGATCGGCAGCAGCGCAGCGCCCAAGGTGGTGGCGAGCTGCTGCAGGAGCGGTCCGAGCGCGGTCGCCAGGATCGCGATCGGCTGGGCGATCGCCGCCATCAGCGGCACGGCAGCCTGCACGATCGCCCCGATGACGGGGACGAGCGCGCCAACGATTTGGGCCACCGACGCGAACAGGCTGCGCAGCTGCGCCTGCATCTGTGGCGCGGCCAGGATGCGTTCCAGCTCGCCGAACACGGCACCCAACGCGCCGACGATCTGCCCGCCCGCGTCCGACGCGGCCTTGAAGATCTGGCTGACGACGCCGAAGACGTTTCCGAGCAGCGTCCCGAACTGCGACAGAATCCCGAACGCGGTCGTGATGGCCTGCTCAAGACCGCCCGACTCGAACGATGCGGCAATGCCGTCGGTGAAGCTCTTGATGGCCCCCGCGAACTGGGTGAGCAGCGCATTGAACGCGGGCTGCGCGGCGACAGCGAGCTGCCCCCACGCTGTGATGAGCTGGCCGGGCGTGTCCTGGAAGACCCTCAGGTTGGCGGTGGCGTCCTTCAGGATCTGGTCGAGCATCCCCGACCGGGCCATCTCCGTGACCGCGCCGGCAGCCGACTTGGCGATGGCGTTCCACACGCCGGCCGTTGCGGTGAGCTGCCGCTGCAGGATCGGGATGGTGGTGCGTCCGAGGGTGGTGACCGTGTCGTCGAGGCCTCGGAACAGCTCGTTCTGCACGGACAGGCGCATCGCATCCCAGGCGGGCGCCAGCCCCTGCACGGCCCGCACGAAGCTCTGCGCATTGGGGGCGAGCTTGGCCATGGCCTGGTCCAGCGCCGACGTCTGCGCTGCAGCCGCGGCCTGTGCGTCCGCCACCGCAGCGGCAGCGTCGGCTACCGCGCGCTGGGCGTCCTCGATCTGCCGGGCGCCCTCGGCGCGCGCCTCGTCCACGCCGCGCTGCGCGTCGGCGAGAGCTCGCTCCTTGTCGGCGACGTTCTCGTTCGCCTCCGAGATCCGCTCGCGGACGGCGAGAACCTGCTCGCTGCCCTCGATGCCCGCCTTGTTCGCAGCCTTCGTGTCCTCGGCAAGCCTTTTGGTCTCGGTGCGCTGCTCGGTCAGGTTGAGCTTGGCCCGCTCGTAGGCGATGCGGAGCCGCTCCAGCTCCTCCGGATCCGTGCCCGGCTTCCGCTGGGCTGCCCTCAGCTCGTCCTCGGCCTCCTTCAGGCGGAGGACGGCCTCGCGCTCGTCGAGGTGGGACTCGGCGAGCCGCTGATTCATGTCCTGCAGCGCGCGGGCGGCTTCACGGCGAGCGTCGTTCAGCTCGGCCTGCACCTCACGTGCGTCGCGCTGAGCCTCGGCCAGGTCCCGCTCGGCGTCCGCGACCTGCCGCTGCGCGTCCGCGACACGGCGGGCCGCGTCCTCACGCGCCTGCGCGAGCGCACGCTGCGCGTTCGCCAGCCCGCGCTGCGCGGACTCCACGGCCCGCGTCGCCGAAGCAGCCGACGACGCCTGCGCGGTCGAGTCGGCGAATGCCGCCTTGAAGGCAGCCCCGACGCCGGTCAGTCCCAGCTTGAGTGCACCAGCAGCCACGCCGGCAGTCGTCAGAGCGGGAGCCAGTGCAGCGGCGCCGGCGGCGGCCGACGAGAGGTTCGCACCGATCGCGATACCGGCGAGCGCACCCAGGCCCTTCAGCCCGGCGCCGAACGCCTTGCTGAAGGCTCCCGCCCCGGACCGCCCGGCCTGGCTGGCGCGGGCGTTGACGGAGCGGGACCAGTCCCCCTCGAACTCGGGGCGGATCGAGACGTATCCGCGTCCCACGAGGACGCCACCAGCACCGGCCACCGCGCACCCCCGTTACTGGTTCGCGGCGGGCCTCCCGAAGACCTGCGCCAGTTGCTTGGCTCCGGAGCCGTGACGGCCACCGAAGCGGATGACGTTCGACTTGGGCTGCTCGACACCCGGGCGGGGAATCGGGCGGGGCGGCTTCAGGCGGCCCGTCTTCTTCGGATCTCCGCCCAACTTGATCGTGGCGAAGGTGTTCTCTCGCACCGCGTCAGCGATCGTCGCCAGCAGCTGCCGGTCCAGCGTCCACGCTTCCTCTTCCGGCGTGGACCCGCGCACCGCGCGTGCCGTGGCCGAGTCGTGCGGCAGATGGCTGAGGAACACCCGCAGCTCACGCCAACTGAGCGTCCCACGCCACAGGTCCAGCAGGGACCGGCCCGGCCAGTACCGGGCCATGTCCCACTCGACGGCCTCCCCGTACTCCGTCAGGAAGCGGAGGAGGCCTGCAATTCCCCCGGCTCGATCCCGGACCGCCGCATCCACTCCTCGGCGACCAGGTTCAGGTCGGTGATGGTGTAGCCGGCGTCCACCATCTCCTTGACCTTCTCCGGGCCGAGCGCGACGCGCAGGATGCCGAGGTAGTCCTCAGGCCCGCGCATCCGCTCCTGCAGATCCATCGGCAGCGAGTGGAAGGGCTCCAGGGTGAACTCCACGCCTCGCAGCTCGAACGTAACCGGCTCCGGGAGCGCGTCGCGCTTCTGCTTGGCGAGCGTGTCGAGGGAAACGACTTCGCGCCCGGCGGGCTTCTTGCTGGTGGTCATGCTGATCTCTCCTTGCGGGTGTAGCGGGTTGGGGCCCGGCAGACGCGACCCGCTAGGCACGTCTGCCGGGAGTTCGTCAGGCCGCGGACCAGGCCGGGTCGTTGGACAGCCACACCGCGATCTCGGGCGCGGTGTCGGCGTAGGCGGAGACGGTCATGCCGAGGCCGACCGCGCCGGAGCGGGCGAGGGTGATGGACTCCCGGTCGGTGACCTCACCGCGGGCGATGATCAGCCGGTTCTTGATGGTGCCGTCGAGCCACTCCAGGCCGATCGCCCGCTCGTCGGGGGCCGGGGCCGCCGGGATGCTGAGCTTGTGCACGGTGCCGGAGACGTCGCTCATGGTGGCGCTGGGGAAGTACAGCGTCATCGTGGCCGTCTTCAGCTCGATCGCGGTGAAGCCGAGCGTCATGTCGACGCCGGTCAGCACCTTCCGCACCGGGGACAGGGACTGCCAGGCGTTGATGTCCTCGGTCTCCGTCGAGTACGACATCTCCACGCCGTCGTCGGACAGGTAGCCGAGGTCGACCCAGCCGGCCGCCCATGCGCTGTCGAGGTCGGCGGGTGCGGTGGTGCCCTTCGGGGCGATGTAGATCGATCCGTTGAGACCGACCCTCACGTTGTCGGCGTCGTTCGCCACGGGATGCCTCCAGGCATAGCGAGGACCCGCACGGCCAGACGCCGACGGGTGAATGGGTGATGGGTGCGGGTTGGGTGCTGCTACGCGGGGCGGATCACCATGCTCATTACGAGCACGTAGCGCGGGATCGTGTCCGTCTCGGCGGACGGCTGGTAGGGCAGCCAGACCAGCGACGTCTCGTCGACGCCGTAGATGCGGGCGCCGTGCTGCGTCGTTCCCTGCGCGGCAATCAGGTGGGCAGAGATAGCGGCCGCGAGGTCGCGGGCCTGCTTCTTCGTCGCACCCAGGATGTCGATGTCGAGGGTGCGGTCAGCGGTCACCGGCTTCTGCCGGGACCCGCCTCCCCCCAGCGTGACCGAGACGATGCCAGGGGGCAGCTTGGCTTCCCAGCCGTCGGGCCACTCGGTGCCGACGATCGTGCCCGTCGGCAGGACGCTCTTGAGGATCCTGACGGTGACCTGCTCGGCGTCCGGCATGGGCGCCGCCTGCAGGCCGCCGCTCACCGCCGCTTCCCGCCCGTCTCGGGCGGCGAAGCCGGGACCACCTGCTCGGGCTGGTCCGTCGTGTTGGTGACCTCGGAGGTGCCCGGCTCCAGCCGGCCACCGTCTTCGTAGCCGGTCACCTCGGCGACGAGTCCGTCGCGGCGCAGCGCCTTCAAGGTGACGTCGTCGACGTCGAGTTCCTCGCCCGGGGCCTTGTCCCCGTACCAGGTTGCGAGCTTGATCCGGGGCATCAGGTGCTCCTCAGCGAGTCCAGGGCACGACCGAGCGTGCGCGTCTTCGGGGACCAGCCAGCCTGCGGCCGGTCACGGGAGGTGGCGGGGCGGCCCGACCCGAACTCGACCTGCAGCGCCCACGGGGCGGTTGCGCCGAACTCGGCGCGCCAGCCGTTCGGCCGTAGCGTCGCCGCGGAGTACACGCTCGCCGCGTACTCGCCGTGGCGCTGCACCGCCGGGTCGTAGGTCGGGCCCGAGTACCGCGGTGCAGTCGCCCGCGCCACGGCGGCACCACGATCCGCAGCCTCCTTCAGGGCGTTGCGCATGCCGGGCAGGCGGGCGATCTCGTCATACAGCTCCGGGTTGGGCACAAACCGGAAACGGCCTGCGGCCATCACGCCACCTCCCGAAGGTCGGCCTCGACGTGGTGCACTCCCCCGCCCGGGGCGGGCCAGCGGGCCACCTTGCCGATGACCTGCATGGTCGTATCCCACGCCTCGACTCGGTCGGTCTCGCGCAGGTCCACGTCCATGCCGCGGGGCGTGTACAGGCGCCAGCCGGTGACCGTGACCTGCTTGTCCTCGGTGTCCTCGGTCGAGCCGCCGTTCGGCTGCACGTTGACCCCGGACACCGGGATGCGAGTGGCGCCGGCGCCCCAGTCGGGTTGCTCGTTGCCGTACTCGTCCTCGGCGACACCGGCACGAACGATGACGATGTCCTGCAGGTACAGCATCAGCGGCTCCGCAGGTTCACCGACGCGGCCGTGCGGCGGTAGCGGTCCAGCACCTTCTGCTCGGTGCGGGACAGCAGCACGCCCAGGTACTCGCCGACCGCCGGGATCAGGTAGGTGGTGGAGATCCCGCCGACCGTTTCCGAGCGGATCCCGGACGGGTTGACGATCACCCGGTTCGCGGCCTGCAGCACGATCGCTTTGATGTCGCCTGGCACGGGATCGTAGCCGTGCGTGTAGGTGACCGTGACCTGTGGCGGCCGGTTGGCCGCCGGAGGCCGGTCCCACGCTGCCGAACGGAGAACCAGGTCGTTGCCGTCCTGCCACCAGTCCTGCGTGGCCACATCGTTGACGAGCACAGCGTCGATCTCGACGACCGGGCGCTGCGGCAGCGTCACCACTCCCGCGCACCGGTGCAGCACCGGATCGGCCCGCCGCATCGTGAACGTGTCCGTCGTCGTCGCGCGCGTGATGTCCTGACGGACATAGGCCCGGACCACGCTCGACGCCTGGTCCAGCAGGGCCTGCGCCTGCTGCTCCTGGTCCGGCGTGAAAGTCCGGCCCAGCAGGGTGGCGAGGTCGGCCACCGTCGCCAGCGAAGGCAGTGGCATGGTGGCCTCCCCGTCTACTCGTCGCCGCTCTTCGCGGCCTTGAGGACACCAGCGACGGTGTAGGAGTCGTCGTCCGCGTCGTCGACCCGGTCGCCGCGGTAGCCGACGTCCCAGCCGCCTCGGGTGTGCACCTCGTCGACCGCCTCTGGAGCCACGGTCTTCTCGGCGCCGCCGGGCTTTTCCTCGGCCTTCGCTGCAGGCTTCCGTGCTGCCGCCATGTCAGCCCCTCGCCCTCTGCGTCACCGGGGTGACGTTGTTCGTCAGCTTGTCCGGGGTCGCGGTGCCCGCATTCACGGCCGCCACGGTGTACGTCTCGGACTCGGCGTCCGTCTCCGGCGACCAGCCCGTGAACCCGTAGGCCGTCGGCAGGGCGCGGCCCAGCGTCACCGACGGCGAGCCCGAAGCGGACGCGTTCGCCGACAGAGTCGCTGCCGTGTCAGAGGTGACCGTAGCGATCGTCGCCGCCGCGGGGATGCCGGTCCCGGTGATGGTGCGGCCGGCGTCCTCCTCGTGGAAGGTGCCGGCCGCCGCGGTGATATTGGCGCTGGCGTTGGTCGTGGTGACCGTGACCGTGCGCCCTTCGTTCGTGCGTCCCACTGCCATGACTCAGCCTCCTTACGGCAGGTCGAGGCGGGCCACCGGGTAGCGGCTGGCCTCGGTCGGCTGGTCGTTGTTGATGGTGTTCGCGACCTGCCAGCCCACGCGGAACGTCAGACGGATGGCGGTCATGTCCTGCTGCGCCAGGTTGTAGATGATGGCGCCGGTGTTGTCCTGGATGACGGCCTGGTCGAGGATCTTCATCGAGATGTCCGACCGGACGCCGACGACGAACTGCGACCAGTCGCCCATGAAGAGCTGCGGGGATCCGGCCGAGGTCGGGAAGAGCCCCCGCATCGGGTACACGACCGGCATGCCGTCGATCATCGTGAGGGCGCCGTTCACGCGCGTCTCGTCGAGCTTTTTGCCCTGCGAGTCACGCGACTTGCGCAGCTTGCTCTTCACCGACGTGGCGCCGACGAACCCGTCAACCTCGAACCCGTCGGCCTCGACCTTCTCGTAGCCGTTGTCGATGTCACCGAAGAACCCACCCGCCGTCGCCGCCGAGTTCGCAGTCACAGCATTGCCGGCCGCGGTCGCAGCGGCGCCGACGTTCGTCGGCCACGAGGCCGGTGCGTTGGTGCCGAAGAACACCGCGGCGTCGAGTGCCCGCCCGAACGCCTCGGTGATCAGGGGCATTGCCTCGTCCCACACGTTGGCGTCCACGTCCGCGAGGACGTTGTCCGGGACCGGCATGATCGCCGCGATCTCCTCGATGTTAAGGAACTTGTTCGTCCAGTTGACCTCGGTGGTCTGCTTCAGACCGGTGTCACCGGTCACGAAGTACGCCGTGGGCAGGGCCGACAGGACCGGGAACCGGACCTGCGCCCGGCCGACCGGCACCCGGCGGAACAGCGACAGCGTCGCCGACTGCTCCGTCGCCTTACCGAGCATCTCGTTCGAGACTTCCTCGGGAATCAGGGCGGACGCGTCGGTGCGCGAAACGATGTTGTTGTACGGCACGGCTCAGTGCCTCCTCTGTCCAGATGAGATCCGGCCGGTCGAGCCGCGCCGGTGGCTGGTCAGCCCAGGCCCGCCTTCTGGCGGATCAGGGCGTTCATGTCGGTCGGGGCGGGCGCGGGCTTCCGCACGCCGCCGTCGTAGCTGGGAGTCTGCCGCTGCCCGAGAACTTCGAGCAGGCTGTCCGCGTCGGCGGCCATCTCCTCCTCGGTGGACCCGCGCAGGCGCGCGGCCAGCTCAGCGGGGAGCTTCTTGGTCGCCGCGACCCGGTAGCGGAGCAGCTCCTCGCGGGCGCTCGCCGCCTCGGTCTCAGCGGCCTGTGCGCGCTCGGCGAGCTTCTGCGCCTCGGTCTTGTCGCGGTCCTCGAACTCCTGCAGACGCTTGCTCAGCTCGTCGAGCTGTTTCTGTGAGGCCTTGGCCTGCTTCTCGGCAGCGGCTGCCCGCTTGCGTTCGGCGGCCAGGGCCTTCTGTCCGGCTTCGCCGAGACCGGCGGGGACGTCGTCGGTGTGCTCGGGCTCCGTCGCGGGCTCCGGCTCGGTGACGTCGTTGGTGTTCTCGTCAGCCATCGCGGCTGTCCTTCCGTTCACCCCGCCCTCGCGGCAGGGACACTCAAGATCGGCTAGACGATGTAGCCGTAGCGGCGCAGCAACTCGACCTGCTCATCGCGGCCGGACGCCTGCCGGAAAATCTCCTGCGGGGTCAGACGCGGCGTCGTGGACTGGCTGTATCGCTGTCCCTGGTAGCGGGCAAAGTCTCCGCCCGCCCGGCGCATCTGCCGCCCGTACAGGCCGCGGCGCGTGATGCCCTCAGTTGTAGTTGGCCGGTAGCTGCGCCCGCGCACTCCCGCCAAATCCATACCGCGGCGAGCGTTGACGACCTGCCCGAGATCGGCACCTGAACGGATCGCCTTCGCGCCATCCACTGTGAACACCCGGCGCTGCTCCCTCTCCGACATTCCAGCGAACAGTTGCCGCGGCGTCGGCACGTTTGGCCATTCCTCCTCGCGCAGCGGCAGGGTCTGGCAGTCACAGTTCGGATGCCGGTCGAATCCCTCGCTGTACCGGTACATCTGGCCGGACAGGATGATGCAGCGCGCACACGCGGGCAGCTGCACTACGCGCACGTAGGCGACGCAGTTGCGGTTCGCCGCCATGCCCACCTGGTCCGCGGACCGGGCCGTGTCCGCAATCGCCGTGGACGCGTAGCGGGCCATGTCGGCGAGGCCGCCGAGCATCGCCTCATCCGGCGTCATCCCGGCTGCCAGTCGGCGCCGCACGCCGATCGCGGGCAGGAACAGCAGCGTCTCCAGCGGACCACCATCGGGAGCGATCCCGGCGAACGCCGCCGCCACCAGCGTTGCCTCCGCGAGCGCCGCCCCGCCCTGGGCGGCCATCTGCGCCGCGATGTACGCCTGCGCTGCGTCCGCCACCGACAGTTGCCCCTCAGCGACCGCAGCCACGATCGCCGCCCCGGCAGCGCCCCCCAAGTCATCCTCGACGGTCGCCGGTGACATGCCCTTCCACAGGGCCTGCACCTGTTCGACCACCGCGCGGATCACCGACGTCACCTGTCCGTAACGGCTACGCCCGAGCTCAACCGGCGTCGCCATCGCCGCCCGCCGCAGTCACGTCCGGCTTCGGCCCGTACAGGCTCGCCAGGTCACCGCCGAGGATCCGCGCCGCCTGCTGGTCGGCCTGCTCACGCCACTGCGCGATCTCCGTCTGCGACGCGCCCCAGCGCTCCCACAGCGCCTCCCTCGGTACGCCGAGCGTGGACATCTTCACCAACGCGTCGACGAGCTCACCCTCGGTACGAAACTCCGGGTTGTGCCAGATCACCTCAAGCGATGCCAGGTCCCGGGAGTCTCCAGCAGCCTGCAACGCCAGCCGCGCAACCTCCTCCATGCCCTCGCCAAGGGGGCGCTGACGCTGACGCACCTTCGCGACGAGCCCGGACTCGGTGGCCTTCAGCGTCTCACCGTTGACGTTCGACAGCTTGCCGAGCAGGTACTGGGCTGGCGTGCGCGTGCGCGCGGCCATGTGCTGCACGTCGGACTCCACTGAGTCCAGGTACGGTCGCAGGTCGGTGGCCTGGAACTCGCCGACCGTAACGTTTTCGTCCTCGATCACCCACAGTCGGTCCACGGCCGCCTTGAACGGCTCAATCGGCTGCCCGTTGTCATCGATCGGCACCTCGTAGCCGGTCATCCACCGCTGCCGGAACGCGGAGAACTCCTGCGCCATCATCCGGTCGATCAGCGTCTTGTTGATCCGGTCCTGGTCGTCGAGAACATCCTCGATCTCCGAGTGCGCCTCACCCAGCAGGTCGGGACGGTTCGGAATCTCTACGAGCGGCACCACGTCGAGCGGGTTGCGGGCCGGCCAGTCCTCACCGGCGACCTCGCGGGGTTCCCACTTGGGCGGCCCCATCGCGCCCTTCTGCTGCTCCGGCGCCCGGTATTTGAAGATCAGGCCGTCGACGAACAGCGTCGTCCAGACGTCCCCAGTCCAGTCGTCGAAGAACGTCTTCAACCCCGCACGCCGCTTGCGGCGGCTGCCCGACTCGTAGGCGACGATCGCCTGCGTCGCATCCTCCGCCGTGATCAGCGGCGTCGACGCGTCGTCCGGATTCGGGGCCACCAGCGCGAACGAGCGGCCCACCTTCACCGCTTCCGTCAGCTGCAGATCCGAGTCGGCGTCCATGCTGTTCGCCTGCCAGATCCGCCACAACTCTGCGTCGCCGACCCTCTGCTTCCTACCGAGCCGGAACCCGTCGATTTGCAGCCGCTCCGCCGTCGCGTCCACGACCAGGCCCACATAGTTCGACCTGGACTGCTTCAGCAGCCGCTGGAACCCGGGCCGCGCCTTATCCGGGATCATCGGCAGCGGATGGTCGCCCGAGTAGTACTGCCGCATCGTGTCCGCGTACTTGCGGCGCTCGGCCAGCTCCTTCCATAGCTGGTCCACCCACCACAGCGGCTCACCCGGCTTCGGCTTCTGCGAGGGGGCCACGAGCACCCCCTCGCGTCAGAATCCGACCGCCACCCGAGACTTCGCCTTCGGCCTGCGCAAGTAGCCGTCCAGGCCCATCACCGTCGCCGCGACCCCGTCAATCCGAGCCTGCGACTTCTTCCGATCCGGCTTCATCGGCCGGTAGTTGTCGTTGCCGTCCGCGATCGTCTCCACACACCCGGCCATCCACCTAAGGATCGGATGCCCACCGTGCCGGAACCGCTGCTCCAGCAGCAGCCGGTCCAGCTCCTTACAGGCTGGCGACAGGCCCAGGAACGTCTGGCTGATCGGCGTCACCTTCACACCGCGCTTCGTGTCCCGGTCCACGTTCTGCACCAGCTGACCGGCGAACATGCGGTCGTAGCCGATCCACTGCACGTCGAAGTGCTGGCAGTCCGCCAGCACCTGCTTCTCGATCGTGTCGTAGTCGATCGCGTCGCCCTCGGTCAGCCTCAGGAAGCCCTCGCGGGCCCACTGTGCGAGCGGCACCTGCAACTGCCGCTGCAGTTCCTCAAGCCGCTCGGACGGCAGCCAGAACCGGGACACCAGCTCAACCTCGACGCCCGGCTGCTTCGAATCCACGGCCAGCACCCAGGCGCTGAGGTCGGAGACCGCCGACAGGTCCAGGCCGCCCCAGGCCCGACGCCCCTTCAGCGCAGTCTCGTCGACCATGCCCGCCACCCGGTCCCAGGAGCGGACATCGATCCACCGGGTGGACGCCTTCGACCTGATGTTGAGACTCAGGCGGAGGAACGTCGGGTAGTAGCTGGGCGTCGCCTTGGCGCGCTCGGCTTCCCGTCGCATGTACGCGAGTGTTGGGCTCACTCCGAGCCCTGGGTTCGCACGCGCCCAGGTCGCTGGGTCAAACGGGTCCGCATCCTCAGGAGCCGCCCAGATCACCCCGTAGTGGCCGGGGTCGTTCACGACCCGGCTGGCGACCTTCTCGGTCAGCCCGTGCAACTCGTCGTAGATGGAACCCTCTTGCGCGTCATCCGCCGTGGTCAAGAAGACGACCAGCGGTTGGTCCCTCGCGCCGACACCAGTCATGATCGCATCGATTAGATCGCGCGACTTATGGACGTGGACCTCGTCGACCACAGCCCCGGAGACGTTCAATCCATGCGCGGTCTCTGCGATCCGCGATAGAGCTCGGAACACGCCGCCCGTGCGCGGCACCCGAATCACTGAGGTCAGAACCTCAGCGCGCCCCTTGACTGCCTTGGACGTGGCGGCCATCCGTTTGGCGTCGTCGAACACGCGCTTCGCCTGGTCGAGACTTCCCGCCGCCGTGTAGACCTCGGCCCCGATTTCGCCGTCGGCCAGCAGGAGCGTGAGCGCGACGCCCGACGACAGCGTGCTTTTCCCGCCTTGCGTGGCACCTCCACCCAGACGTTCCGCGCCACGCGCACGGGACAGCCCAGTTCCTCGTCGTGATAACGCCAACCGAAGACAGGCGCCACGATCCAGACTCGCTGCCAAGGCGCCAGGATGAGCGGGCTCCCACCCCAGCGCCCCTTAGTGTGCTTGAACGACTCGATCGCCCTGAGCGCCCGGCGAGCAGCCTCTACATCGAAGTAGGCGCCCGGGTGGTCTGCAAGCTGGTTGGCGGAGATCAGGGGGCGCGATTCCCACGCCTGCCGGATCTCTGCGTCGTCCATCCCGAGTTCTACAAGGGCGTCATACGGAACGGGAAGCAGCGCAGGGTCGAACTCTTCCGCCACCCGAGCCACCCCCCGACCTGTACATCAAGAAGTCCAGAAGATCTTTGGCTTGCTTCGAGCAATTGCAGGAGGTGCAGACTGGAGCCAGGTTCTCCCAGCTGTCGAGCCCGCCGTTCGCGATCGACTCAATGTGGTCTATGGCCTCTGCTGGAGCGCCGCAGTAGACACAAGGGTCCCGAATGATGATGGCCCGGTACTCGATGGTCGCGCTCCGCTCCGATGTCGCGCCGGCCTTGAGCCGCTTGCCGCGCCGTTGTCGCCACGCTCGAAGCTTCTCCGGGTTGCGGCGCTGATAGTCACGAAGGGCATGCCGGACACAGAAGCCATTGCTGGAGTACGGCGCTCCGCAGCCCTCGGCCTCACAGATGAGGCCGCGCCCCGACCGCCGATTGCCACCCTTGTTCGGATCACCGTGGGCCTTGAGCTTCTGGTAGTGCCGACTGCACAGGCCTCGGGCCAGCGCCTCACCGGTGCAGCCTTCAATCGAGCACGAAGGGCGTGGCTCCGCCACGGGATCATCGGTCGTCCCCGACTTGCGCAGCCGTGAGTAGTGCGTGCTGCAAAGGCCTTGTCCGTGAGCACGTCGACTGCAGCCGCCCGCCTTGCACTTGGCGGGCTCGTCGACGACGCGAGCATTCGTTGTGCCGGTCTCATTCAATCGGCGAAGGTGCAGATGACACAGGCCACGCCCCTTGTAGGGCCGGTCGCACCCTTCAACCTCGCAGCGGCCGTCGTGCTGACGGTTCAGCTTGGATACAGCAGGGTCGCCGTGGGCTCGCCACCGGTCGTAATGAAGCCGACAGTATCCCTGCCCGAAGCGAGGTCTATCGCATCCATCGACGGTGCACCCACGCCGGGTCTTGCCCGGCGCGTTCGGAGTGCCATGCGTCTTCCAGCGCTGATAGTGCTTTGAGCACCACCCTCGCGCGATCAGCCTGTCGTCGCATCCTTCGATGCTGCATGTAGCGTTAGCCACGTCGACTCCTGGTAAGTCGGCCACGCCCGGGGGTGTTAGCGCACCCGCCGGGGTCCTCTAATCGAAGACGCTGTCCTCGTCGTCATCGTTCCCCTCCGGCGGCGTCAGCCGGCCCCGCGCCGACGGGCTCAGCCCCAACTCCCCTATATACGTCTTCAACTGCGTCCGGTACTGCGACGCAATCGTCGTCAGCGGATTCCGGCACGGACCGCGCTGCCCCATCGTCACCAAGCCCTCGATGCTGAGCTGCCGCTCGCACCACTCCAGCCGGGCCACGCACACGCAGTAGTCCACAGCCGTCGACCGGTCCACCGACGTCAGCCCCGACATGCGCTGAAGCACCGGCACAACGCTCGACCACTCACGCGATGCAACGCCGCGGCCGAAGTCTGCGGCCTCCGCCGCAACCTTCAACCGCTGCCAGACCTGCACCTCATGCCGGTACACCTTCAGCTGCTCGTCGTCCGCACCGCGCGGCGCCCGCGGCTTGGGCGGTACCCGCGACGCCGGGAAGAACACCGCCCAGTCAGGCTCGACCAGCTCGGCCGGCGGGAGCTTGACACCCTCGCGGACCGGGCGCTTGCCCGGGTTGCCCTCACGGACGACCTGCAGCGGGGGCTTCGGCTTGCGACCAGGCACGGCCATGCAAGATCACCCCCAAGATCAAAAGGCTCGGATCCGCGGCGCCACGGATTTCCCTCCCCCGCGGTCCCGCAGGCGCGCGCGGGCGGGTGCGCCCCCACCCGGGTGCGTGCGCGTGCGCGCGAGGATCTTGAACTTGATCAATCCGAAATGATCCCGGCGATGATGCGACGATCAGCCGCCGCGGCGTATCCGGTCCGAGCAGCCCACTTCGCCACCCGCGACTGATCGGTCATCCTCGGGCCGGCGTTGGCGATCCTGGCAGCCCGAGCGTTGCCCAGTCGGCCCTTCAGGGCGTCGTAGACCTTCCCTCAGCCGACCACGATGCCCCGAATGCGGTAGCCCTTGCCCTTCAGGATGGCTTCACCTGCGCTGCTCGGCGTTCCATCCTCCGGGCTGATGCCGCGCGGTCTCTCTGCTGTGGCAAGGCTTGCACAGCCCACGTCCGTACTGCGGATCGTCGGCGTCCATGCCTTCACGCTCCAGCTGCTGCCTCGACCTTGGCCAGTGGTCGGCCTCTGTGGCTGGCGCCCTACGGCAGAGGACGCACACGGGCTGGGCGTCGAGTACGCCACGGCGGAAGCGGTCCTCGTGCCGTGCCGTGTAGCCCCGTCTCCGTGCCCCGCCTCGGACCCTTGTGTCCCTGCCGTGTATCGGACAGGGCTTGGTCTGGTCACAACCTGGCCGTGAGCAGGGAGGCTTGAGCCGTGACGGCACGCTGGCCTCCCCTACTGCGCTAGCGTGCCCCTCCCGGAACCAGGGGGGTTCCAGGAATAGAGGGGTGCTTTCGAATGGCCAGTGGTTGCCGCGACTGCCAGACGTGCACGATGTCGTGGGTCGCTCGGATGGGGCGTCACACGCTGTACTTGTTCACGCTTTCCTGGCTGGTTAAGCCGGTGTTCCTGAAGTGCTGCCCTCAGTGCAAGCACATGATGGGCCGCCACCAGCGCCGTCGGGACGGCTCGTTCCAGGACTAGACGGACCGCCTCAGCCCAGCACTCCCCATCTGCGCCTGCGCCTTGCGGATCTCGTCCTGCACCTGCGCGCGGAAGTCCTCGAAGTCTCCTTCAACGCGGATCTTCAGCGGGTAGCCATTCGGATCGACCGGGACCTCATTGGCGGGGATCTCGACGGTGCCGGGGAAGATCAGGATGCTTCGGGCGCCGATGGCTTCGGCCAAGGCGGCCTGGGCCTCGTACATCGCCTCATTCGTCGGTGCGAGGGCGTGGCGGAAGGCGTCGTCTGCCTGGTCGATGACGATGACGAAGGGGGTCTCGTCGTCCCCCTTCTCGCGGTAGACGGTGGGCAGTTCAAGGATCTGGATGCGGGCCATAGCGGGTTCCTCGCAGCGGGTTGAGGAGGTCAGACGCGGACAGCCTGAACCGTCAGCTCGGCGTTGTCGACGTTGAAGGCGAGCGGCGTCCCGTAGTCGTTGGGCGGGAACGGCCCGAAGACCTGCGTCTCCCCCGCCGGAATCGACTCGGACCGCACGGGCGCGGTGAGGCCGTCGACGGACACGGTGGTCGTGAAGGTGATCGTGCGGGCCGTCGACGCGCCGTTCGTGTTGCTGACGATCAGCACAGTGCGCCCGTCGTTGGCGATCGAGTTCCCGTTCACGGCGTCACCCGCGGTCGCGGCCGGAAGAACCGTGCCGGACCGGGACGCCTGAACGGCGTTGATGTTCGTGCGAGGCATGACGGTCTCCTACAGAGCGAACAGTGGTGAGCGCCGCGTGGCGCGTGGTTGAAGCCCCGCCGCCCGGACCGGAGCGAGCGCAGGCGGCGGGACGATCAGGCGGCGCGGGCGCCGGCAGGCAGGGGCGGCGGGTCGCCGAGGTGCTCCTCGCCGGACCATTCGTCGACGGTTCGGGCGGGCAGCTCGTGCACGTCGTAGCGAACGTTCTTGCCGCTGCCGTAGCGGGTGATGCGCCCTTCGGACGCCCACCGCCAGATCGTGCCGATGCTGCGGCCGGTGTAGTACGCGGCGTCGGCCGCGGTCACCAGGACTGGGGGCATGCTGACCTCCCCCGGGAACGGCGAAAGGGCCACCGCGCGCGCGATGACCCTTCAGACACGTGTATTAGGTTGATCCGAGTTTGCTTCGGTGCAGGTCGGAATGTCAAGTCACCCCTGTCCCAGGCGCGTCACTGTCCTCGCGCGTCTGCCAATGCCGCGGCCCGGTCGAGGTAGAGCAGTATGAGCCGCGGCTGGGTCTGGCCGTCGTTCCAGGACGGGATGGTCTGTACGTGGGCGAAGTCCCGCTGTACGGCTTCCAGCAGGACGGCGCAAGCGTCGTCGGCCGCGCTACGGCTGTCGGCGGCGGCCCGGATGGCTCCGATGGCGCAGGCGGCACCTTGCTCGTCGCGCAGCTGCCCGGTGCACCAGCCGGCGGTCTCCAGCCGGATACGGGCCCGGTGGAGGGTGGCGGCGGCTGGCGTGCTGTACGGGCAGGGTTCGGCGGCCGGCTCGATCGGGGGCGGGGCGGTGACGTTGGGGATGGGGTCGGCGGCGGGCAGGTGTGCGGTGTCGACCTCGAACGCGATGTTGGCGAGGGCGAGGCGTTCGTCCATGAGGGCTCCCACCAGCGCGAGCCGCGCGTCGAGGCCGAGTTCGACCGGGGCGGCGGTGGCGGTCGTGGTGGTGGGCGCCGTGGTCATGCCGCCGCCTTGTCCTTGCCGCTGCCCTGGCATTCGCCGCAGACGACGATGAGCTGCTGGCCGCCGAAGGCGCTGTAGAGCTTGCCGTGGCCTGCGCACTGCCAGCACAGGCCTTTGGCGGTGGCCTTGTTGGGGCTCATCGGGCTGTTCTGCTTGATCCAGGCGTCGTCGGTCTTGCCGGAGTTGGTGACGACCTTGGACACGGCCGGCTGTGTCTTCTTCTGCGCGGGCACGGCCGCCTGCGCGGTCTGGGCGTACCAGGTGCCGCCGACGGTCTTGCCGCCGTGCTTCTGCCGTTCGTGGGTGCGCAGGGCTTTGGTGGCTTCCTTCGCGTCGCGGTAGCGGGGGCGTTCCTTCTTGCCGCAGGGGCAGGACCAGCCGATGAGGCCGGTGTTCTTGTCGGCGCCCATGCGGGCGGCGCGGTTGATCTCCCAGCGGGAGACGGTGGTCTTGGTGGGCGGGGCGGGGCAGGGCTTGGAGCCGGTGAAGGAGCCGTCTTTGCCCTTGGTGAAGATCTGGCCGTTGCCGCCGCACTTGGGGCAGCCCTGGTGGGTGGCGCGGAGGATGGCGGCGTCCTTGCGGGAGCGGAGGACGTCTTGGTGGTCGGCGAAGCGGGCGACGACGCGGAGGGCCATCCAGGCGCCGAGGCGGGCGTGTATGGGGCCGCTGCGGGGGATCTTGACGCGGCTGGCGGGGTGCTTGCGTGCGGCGGGCTTGCGGCGGCGTGCGGCGGCCCGCTTCTGGGCGGTGGATCTCTTCGCGGGCATGATCAGCGCTCCTCGGGCGAGTGATCGGTTTGTGTGGGTTTGCGAGGTGCTCGGGAAGTGCTCGCGGGTGCTCCACTGCTGGTCAGGGCCGCTCAAGGTGGTGCTCGCGAGGCGCTCGGGATCTTGGCGAGCAGTTGGCCGAGCACTTCACTGAGCGGCTGTGACCTGCGACCGAGCAGCGGCGAGCACCTCGCGAGCAGTGCACTTTCTAGGTCAAAATGGTCAGGGCTTCGAGCTTGTAGCCGCGCGGGTTCTTGAGCCCGTCGATGTCCCCGATGGGCACCGGTGCGCCCGCACCAACCTCACGGAGGAGCTTCCGGAGGTCAGCTGCCGTGAGGTCGGCGTACAGCTCGGGGTTCAGCTCGGCGAGCGCCTCGGCGAGCGGCTCGGGCCGGATCCGTTCGACGCCAGCCGTGGCCATCACCTCGATGGCGTCGACGACGATCTGCCGGCCGCCGGGGATGAGCGTCTCCTTCGCGCCGCCGTCCATGAGGTGCAGCAGCCCGGCGGCCTGAAGCGTGTCCCGGTCGAACAACGGCCGCCCGGCTTCCTTGCGCGCCTCGACGGCCCGCTTGATGCCCTCGCGGGAGTGCTCGTTCCACCCGTACAGCAGCGGCCGGTCGAGGCCGGGGCCCTTGATGTACGACTGGCCGGCGTCGTTCTTGATGTCCTTGTTCTGGGCGGGCACGAGCCGGTCGGGGCGGAAGCCCTTCGCCGCGGCGCCCTGGCCGAGCACGATGCGGATGTCGTCCCAGCGAGAGGCGAGCATGATCTTCGTGGTGAAGGTGTCGGCGATCGCGTCGCCCATGGCGTCCGACGTGGCGTCCTGGCCGGCGGCGACCACGTAGATACCGGACTGCTTGCCGATGCGCAGGAGTTCGATGAACCGCTCCTTGGCCAGCGGGCTCATGTAGATGAACTCGTCGAAGAACCCGATGATGGCCGGGTGCTCCTTGGTGGCCACCCAGGTGTCGCCCATGCCGAGCCGGTTGCGCACCGTGTTGCGGCCCTTGGCCATCTTCACGAGGTGGTCGAGCCACTCCTCGCAGGCCCGGTTGCCGCGGATGGGCGGGGCGGCCATGACGCCTTCGAACTCCCTGAGCCCGTCCTTGACCGGGTCGAAGTCGAGGGCGATGGCGTTGTGGCAGGCGGTGATGACCTCTGCGAGGTCGCGGAGTACGCCGGTCGACTTGGCGGCGCCGGAGACGCCGATGACGAGGATGCGCTGCCCTTCGAGGACGAGGCTGAGGTCGCTTCCGTCCATGCAGCGGCCGAAGTGGTGCGCGTCGGCGATGTCCAGGCTGTTCGGGGCGTGCACGTTGGGCTTGGGCATGTCCTCGAACGGGTTGCCGGTGACGAGGCGGAGCACGAGGTGTGCGGACTCGGCCGGGTCGGGGTCGATGAGGGTGCCGCCCTGCTTGATGTTGAAGTGGGCGTCCATCTGGTCGCAGACGGCGTTGACCTTGCCGGGCGTGGAGCCGCGGAGGACGACGTCGATCTCCCAGAACTTGCCGCGGAAGCCGAGGGCCCGCACCGCGCGGGTGCCGATGCCCTCGTAGGCGAAGGCTCGGGACACGCAGTCCTCGACCATGCCGGGCGAGGTGCACAGGGCGAGGGGGAACGGCTCGTCGGAGTCGGGGTCGTCGTGCTCGGCGACGATCTGCTGCGGGGCGAGGCCCGGGTTGTTGACCCGGTAGCGGCCGTAGATGGTGACCGCGGCGGCGGCGACCGCACCGGTGAGGGTGGGCGGGATGACCCAGGACCAGTCGAGGGCGGTCATGTCAGCGAACTTCACGAGGGCCCACCAGCCGGTGAGGTTGAGGCCGGCGGTGACACCGCCCGCCCAGCCGAGGAACCGCCAGCGCCGCTTGCGGACGATCTCAACCTTGTTCCAGTCGCCGCTCTTCGACATGCCGCCGAGGACTTCCTGGAGGTCGTGGGCGCGGACGTAGCGCCAGCCGAGGACGGCGGTGGCGCGGGCGCCGGTGAAGAACCAGCGGGCTGTCAGTCCGCACGCCCGGCCGGTGCTCGCGGCGACGACCATCGCAGCGGAGCCGGTCTTCGACAGCATGGGCAGGCGCGGCTCGTAGGGGATGACAATGCCGGGCGGGATGTCCTCGTCGGACAGGTCGTCGGGCACGTGCAGCTCGCCGGGGATGACCTTGCCGACATCCCAGTCGGCGGGGAACTCGGGGTGCTGGTCGAGGCTCATGACGCGTCCTTCTGGGCGGCGTTCTTGGCGGTGATGGAGGCCTGCTTTCGGGCGGCCGGGGAGTACCTCTGGGTGTCGCCCTTCTGTCGCGTACCGCGCACTGTCGGACCCCCTGCGTGACCACGCCCCGAACGGCCGGGCATTTGTTGATCCACCTGCAGCGACTTGGCGTTGACGGGCTTCGACTGGCGGGCGGCTTCAACCCGCCTCTCGGCGGCGTTGCGCATGCGGATGACGTCAGCGGACTCGGACGGGTCGGCGCCCTCGACGTCTCGGTGCGCACGCTTCCACACAGCCTCGGTGACGGTGGTCTCGCCGAGCGCGGCAGCGATCTTCAGGGCGTGCTCCCACACCTTCGGGAACGCCTCCGCACGTGCTGCGGCCAGCTGCTGGCGCGCCTCCTCAGCCACCTTGTCCGCGGCCTCCTTCTCGGCGGCCCGCCGCTTCTCCTCGGCGGCCTTCTGCCGGGCCTCGTCGCGGGCGGCCTTCTCCTGCGCCTTGCGCTCCCGTCGGGTGAGGACGCCGTCGCGCTTGCGGATGCGGCCGTGCTCGTGGAGGTCCCAGACGCCCGGGCCGGCGATCGACGCGAACGCGGTTCCGATTGCGGTGGCCGGGTCGAAGGCGTGGAGGCCGTGCCACAGGTTGATGGCGGCGGCGATGAAGGCGAGCAGCCAGGCGATGAGCCGGTAGTGCCAGTGCGGGCGGTGGGAGGCGACGGCGGCGGCGGCGCCCTTGAGGACGACCCAGGCGCCGCCTTCGAGCATGAGGGGGGCGGCCATCAGCCAGATCGCGCTGGGGTTGTAGAACGCGGCGACCTGCACGGGCAGGGCGACGACGGCGCAGACGATGTAGAAGCCCAGGGCGTAGCTGCGCCACCGGTCCTCGGCCTGGGCGACCTCGGCGGCCCGCTGCTGCTCCTCGCGGCGCCGGGCGTCCTCGACTTCACGGGCGGCTCGCGCGGCGCGCTCGGTCGCTTCCCGCTTCGCCTCCGCCTCGGCGATCTTCGCCTCCTCGGTGGCGCGGGCACGGGCGAGGCGCAGCGCGGAGGTCTCGTTGGCCATGCGCTGCTTGTCGTTGGCGAGGCGCAACTGCTCGGCCTGCTGAAGCGCGAGCTCCTTGGCGCTCTCGGCCTCAACGAGCAGGGCTTGGCGTTCGGCGGCGGCTCGGGCCCGGATCGCCTCCGCCTCGGCGGCGCGCACCGGGTCGAAGCGCGGCTCGGAGGCAACGGGCGTCCCGTTGACCTTCTCGACGGAGGTGGTCACAACGGATCAGTCCTCTCAGACGTTGGCGCCGGTGCGGGCGCGGTGGAATTCGCGGATGAACTCGTCAGTCAGGCCGGAACCGACTGCGGCACCGACCGGGTCGATGCCGGTGACCGAGGCGGCCCACAGCTCCAGCCAGGCGGCCCGGGTGGCGAGGTAGTTGGTGACGGGGCGAGCGCAGCGCACGACGAACACGAGCGCGCCGAGCCCGACCATCACCGCGAGGGCGAGGGACTTGAGCACCCACCGGCCCGCCCAGCGCGCGACACGGTTGAGCCGGCCGGGCTTCGCGGTGATCAGGTACGGGCGCATCGGGCCCTCCTCTCGGTTGATCGGTTGGTAGTGGTGCTGGTCGTGCTCGGGGCCGCCCCGCCTGGAGGTGTGCGGGGCGACCTCGGGCCCGGCCAGAGCCGGGGTGCCGGGCGCGGCGGGGGGTACCGCGCCCGGCAGGTGGGGGTCAGGCGGAGCGCTCGGCGATGTACCGGATGCGGGCCTCGGGGATCGAGACGGTGAGGCCACCGCCGTAGCTGAGCTCGACCCAGTCGCCGATCTCCTTGTAGGACTCCAGGACGGCGCGGTCGTAGCCGAGCTCCTTGAAGTCGCTGGTGGCTTCGCCTTCGGTGTAGGTGGCGGCGTCGGTGACGATCTGGAAGCCGGGCATGTCAGTCCTTTCAGAACCGGTGGGAGGTCGATCGGGGCGGGGTCAGGCGGCGGCCGGGAGGTGCATGCCGCGCAGCTCGGGCATCAGCGGCGGCTCGTCGGGGTGCGCCTCGTCGTGGTCCATGGCGGCCATCGCGATGTCGAGGGCGCGCTGGTAGTCCTCGTCGGCGCGGGCGGCGCGGTACTCGGCGAGAACGGCGAGACGGGTCTGCTCGGGCATGGCTGTGGTTCCTCACTGGGTGAAGGGGGTGGGGGTATGGCGGGGGTTGATCAGGTTCAGCGCGACCAGGGCGAGCGCTTCCGCTCACGGCGCTGCTGGACCGGGCAGGTGTCGGGGTGCTCGACCTCGCGCGGGTTGCAGCATCCGCAGCGCCCGCAGTGGGTGCTCTGGACCTTGTTGCAGTTGGCGCACTTGTTCACGGGGTCCTCCTTTGAGGCGTGATGCGAGGGTGGAATGCCGCGCCGACAAGGGGCCGCGGGGGATTCGGCCTCTCCCTGTCGGCGCGGCGGCTCTAGGAGGCCCGGCGGCGATCTTCGCGGCGCTCTTGAATGCAGGTAAGACAAGAGCGGCGGGGCCTAAGGTGCGGCTTCTCGGGAGGACGCCAGTACGTGTTTTGCGGCAAGAACTCGTGGCCGTGCTTGCAGTGGGTCTTGCGAGCGTTGATCCCTGACGGACTCAGTCCTCGTCGGGTGTTAGTCAGCGAGGTGACTGGCTCCAAATGCTCTGGGTTCACGCACCGGCGGTGCAGGCACTGGCGTCCGCCCTGGCAGGTCTCGTCTTGCCCGTGACAAAGGTGATCCAATTCGAGGGAATCGGGTATCGGCCCAATCAGGTACTCCCAGACGGCCCGATGTGCGCGAACCTGGGGAGCGCTGCGGCTGTAGTCCAGCACCCCGTACCCCTGGCTGTTGATGTATCCCTGATAGCGCCAGCAGCCGTCCCCTCCAACCTGCACCTGATCAAGAATCTTGACTGCAGGATTCAAGGTCGTCGCCAGCTGCTTGGGGCCCGACAGGGGCACGTAGGCTCCTGTCCGCTTGAGGTCGCGCACGTGGGACCGGTAGCAGTTTTCGCATCGCCCTCGACGGATCTTCCCTGGGACTACACGAAGGCAGCCCAGGCATCGGACCTGCGTGCCGGCCATCACCGAGCATCCGTTTCGTGCAGGTCGCGGCAGCGGTCCCGCCACTCCAAGTGGATGGGGCACGTCGCTCGTTGGTGACTAGCCGTCTGCCGTGCGGTCTCTTGGTAGAGCCGCAAGAGCAGATCGTCTGATGCGTCGATGCGCACACGGCCTACTTCTGCAGCGTCAACCATCAGGCCGCCGCCCCGGACTCGTGCGCGTTGTGCAGGCGGGCGGTACGTGCGTGCTCACGAAGCTTCGCGGCCAGTTTCTCCAGGTCGCCCGCCGCCTGGACCGCCATGTCCGGGGTCAGGTAGGCATCGACGCTGCCCTCATCGCCGACGATGACGTGCGCCGCTCGCATCTGCGGATCGGGCGACATCGGGTCCAGGCCGACCGAGGAGGTCAGCGAGTAGACCGGCTTGTCGCCGTTGAAGAACGAGCCCACGTGGACGGCGTACTCGTCGCCGGTGTGGTCGAGGTCCTCCAGGAAGTGGACCCACTCCGCGATGTGGTTCGTCGTGCACCAGTCTGGGCACGGCACGAACACGATCTTCTGCTCGGAGCCGGGGGCGCCGAGCGCCACGGGGGCGAGGTGGTGACCCGGCGCGATCGCCGGGAAAGTGTGGACGCTGGCGGGCGGTACCGTAGTGCTCATGGTTCGGTCTCCCTGATGTGAGGGCGTCTGACCTAGGCCCCGTTTCGGTGTTGGCGCACCGGGCGGGGCTGCTTTGTTGGCCGCTTGCTGACCAACGAGCTCCACCGTAGGGAACATTGTGTTCCTTCGTCAAGCGCTAGGACCTAGGCAATCCTGAGGGTGTCGCGTAACGTCATGTGCCATGACGGCGAACGGGATGGCGAATGGAACACTGATCACCATGGACAAGCGATCGTTGGAGCAGATGGCGGCTCGGTTCAGAGCGTCGGAGAGGCGCACCGAGTTCCTGCGCCAGGAACTGGCTGCAGCCATTCGGCTCGCCGACGCCGACGAGATCCCACAGAAGGACATCTGCGAAGCCACCGGCTACACCCGCCAGCAGGTGCGCCGAATCGTGCTGGCCGGCGAGCCCAATGAAGACGCTGCACCCACTCCGTGATCCGTCATATCCACACAGTGAGGCCGGCGCCCTGCAGCTCGCGACGTCGAAAGTGACGTCGCTCTGACGTCTTAGGGTGTCATTTCGGAGGCATAATCCTCAGAAGAGGGCTAGCGTGGTGCGCATGACGACACCAAACGCCACACTCCGGGCGGTCCGTATGGGCATGCTCATGAGCCAGGAAGAGTTCGCCAAGGCGATCAACGGCGCGGGCGAGCGCATCGGGCAGCCCAACGGCGCCAACAAGCGCCTCGTCCAGCGCTGGGAGTCTGGCGCGATCTCAACTCCGCGCGGCAACTACGCCAGGGCGCTGGAAGCTGTGACCGGCATGCCCATCGAGTCCTTGGGTTTCGCCATGCCCCTCGCCATGGCGCGCGTCAGCGGCGACGGACATGGCGGGCACGACGTTCATTCCTCCCCAGAGGGGGTCGCCGCCCCGAGTGCCGGACCCACGCCGCAGACCTCGCCGCGCGGAAACTACTCTGGCGTCTGGCTGTCGAAGTACGAGTACTTCTCCAGTGGCCGGGACTCCAGCTTCGTCGGCATGCACTACGTCGTGCTGCTCCAGCACGGCAACCGACTGACGGTGCGCTCCCTGCCGGAAGCGTCCTCCAATCCGAACTCGCCGCTCACCATGGACCTAACGGTGGACGGGGGTGTCGTCACAGGCACGTGGGTGGAAACGACCGCGACCGACGGCTACTACCGCGGCGCCCGCTACCACGGCGCAATCCAGATGCTGATCGAACCGACCGGCCAGCGAATGGCAGGTAAGTGGGTTGGGTTCGGTAAGGATTTCGACATGAATACCGGGCCCTGGGAACTGCGATTGCAGGACTCATCGACGAACCAGAAGACCATCGCCAAGTACAGCCGAACCCCTGAGTGAGGGAGCAGCGTGTCGGAGCAGCCGAGCGTGGAGATGCGGGAAGCAACGTTGCCGGACGGGGCGCGCATGGTGATCGCGGTGAAGCAAGGCCTATCGCAGGACGAGGTGGACTTGCTGGCGGCTCGGCTGTGGCAGGAGTCAACGGAGCCGTAGCCCCGCCGGTGCCGCCGCAGCTGGCCGTGACGCGCGGCTGACTGCCGCTTGGGCGCCCCGTCAACGCGGGGCGCCCGCTTCTTTCCCGCTGGTCTCGCTGTCATCGCGCGCCTTCTGCTGCCCCCGAGTCCCAGCCTTCATAGACTGGCCCACGCCCCACGAAAGGAATCTTCACCATGCGCCCGCTGGAGTACCGCGACTATCTCGTTGACCTGCTGCAACGCACTCCGGATGTGCAGCAGGCGAAGGCGTTGGAGGGTGGCCCGTACCCGTATGCGCTGGCTGCTACGGCGGGTGGTCGGGAGCAGCGGTGGCAGGTGATAGGGCAGCTGGCGGACGGCGCGAAGCACGATCGCCAGACGCCGGCTGTGGAGGGCCGGCCGCCCGCGGTCGAGACTGTGCCTGTGGGGGGTGCTCCGGACGCCTGGCTGGCTGGGGTGATCGGCGGGGCGGAGCCGGTGGACACGGAGCGGATCGACGTCTGGTCGGTGCGGGAGGGGCAGAAGTCGCCGGGGTTGACGGTGTTCTTCCGGAATGGGGAGCGCGCGTTCGTGCGCCTGGTTTGAGCCCTTCCGGCCCCCTCGCTGCGGGCGCACTGTGGGTGCGTTACCCGTCGAGTGAGGGGGCCGAAGTGTGTGATCAGCGTGGTGGCCGGTTCGATCCTGGCCTGTGCGGGGCGGCGTGTTCGGCGTGCGGGTCTTGGGTTGGCGCGGAGAAGGGCGCCCCGGCGGCGCATCATCAGAGGCCGGGCAGCCGGGAGACGTGCCCGGGCAGCGGGCAGCCGACACAGTGAGTGCAGCGAAGGGCCCCGACCGCGGGTTGCGGTCGGGGCCCTTCGTCATGCGGCTGCCTTTCGGGTGGGTGTGAGGTTGAGCATTCCGGCGTGGTCGTACTGCTGTTGGCAGCGCGGGCACCGGATGCCGTCCATGTCGAGGCTGACGCGAAGGATGTGGCCGCAGCCGTCGCAGGCGACGGGGATGCGGATGGGCGGCTTCTCGCCGGTGACGATGCGCCGGGCCTGCCCGGTGATCTGCGCGAGTTCCTGAGCGATCTCTTTGACGGCGTCGTGCTTGTCGCAGATCCACGGCAGGTTGGCAAGGAGGACGCCGCAGGCCCAGTCGACGATGGCGGCGACGGACTGGTAGGCGGGTATGTCCCACTGCTCGCGTTCGCAGAGGTCGCGGGCCCAGCCGCCGACGACGCCTTCGATGCCGCCGCGGCCCCGCAGGTCGAGGCTGTCGAGGTTGCACGGGATGGGCGCGGTGCGGGTGCCCGTGCGTCCGTCGCCGCCCCGCCGGCCGGGGACGAGTGTGGCAGCAAGTTCCCGGTAAAGGGCGGGGAGTTCGCGGAGCGCGTCGGCCATGTGCTGGCGGCAGCCGCGGTGGACGCGTTCGCGGGCGGGCTTGTCGCACACGGCGCAGGGGCGGGACTCGGGTGCGTCGTCGATCACGGCGTGCTCCTTGGTGCGGGCGGGGCGGGTTACAGCCAGTCGCCGACGACGTGCACGTCGACGAGGCGGTGGTACTGGCGGGCGGTGATCCCCTGGTGGCGAAGGTCGTGCCAGCGGCTGTCGATGGGGTCATGGAGTTCTTCGGCGCCGAGGTCGCAGAGTTCGTCGAGGGTGAGCTGGTTGTCGTCCATCACTCGCCGTGCTTCTGCAGGGGCCAGGCGCGGTCGGCGTCGGCGCAGTCCCGCACGGTGGGCCCGGCGTCGTGGGCGGGGGCGGGCTTGCCGTCGAGGGCGGCGAGGACGGCCACCGCGCAGTTGTGCTGCCCGATCTGCCAGTCGTTGCGTCCTGCGGCGGTGGCGTCACGGGCGGCCGTAGCGAGCCGGCGGACGCGTTCGATGGTGGCCTGGTGGCGGCATGCGTTCGGGTCGCAGTCGAGGACGCTGAGGGCGACACGACGCGCCCGGTCGAGCTCTACGCGCAGCTCGGCGAGCGCTGCTTCGGCCTGGTCGGCGCGTTGGCGTTGCTGCTCGTAGGCCTCGGGGGTGGGTGCGCAGTCGCCGCGCCCGCAGTGCGGGCAGTAGCCGGCGGGCGCGGCCGGGGCGGGCGTTCCGTCGAGGGCGGTGTCGAGTTCGGCGAGGCGGATGTCCCACCAGCGGGATACGCCGGGCGGGGGTCCGGCCGCCTGCCAGCGGGCGCGGAGGGCGGTGAGTCGGTCACGGAGGTCGAAGCCCTCAGCGCCCGCCTGAGGCGCCTCAGGAGCGCTTGAGCGTCCGGAGACACCGACAACGGGGTCTGAGGCCGTCAGGCGGGCGCTCAGGCCCGTTCCTGGGGTCGAGTTGGGGGTGTGGGGATCCTGGCTCACGATGCCTTCCGGGAATCTGTAGGGGTTTGGGGTAGTTCGATGCTTATCGGGTCGAGCACTCCGGTGATGAGGGCGATCGCCACGGCGTGCGCACGGTCGCGGGCGCCCAACTTCCGGTAGGTCCGGTGCAGTCGTTCGTGGACGGTGGAGGCTGCGATGTCGAGGCGGGCGCCGATCTGGGCGGCGGTGTAGCCGGATGCGGTGAGCGCGAGGATCTGTAGCTGCCTGCTGGTGATCGCGGCTTTGGGTCGGGCAGGGCGGCGGGTGCCGGTGTACGGCGTGGACCACGTCACGTCCGGTCCTCCGCCGCCTGCCGCGCTTCGGCGGCGGGCTGGTCGCGGTGCTCCGGCAGGCCCGACCACCAGCGCAAGTCCTTGCCCAGCTCATCCAGGTCTTCGCCGGGGTGTTCCTCAACGAACCAGCCCCAGCAGGACGAGCACTTGCACCATTCGCGCGCGGCGGGGGTCTCCTCGGCGAGTTGGCGCAGCCCGTCCGCTTCTGCGTGCATCTCGGTGTGCGGCTTGCTACCGGGAGCCCACAGGTTGTCGGCTCGTTGAGCGATGAGGTCGGCGGTCCGCAGCAGCGCAGCCGTGGCGGCTTCCCGGAGCACGGTGGCCCGGTCCGGGTGCGCGGGCAGCACCGACAGCACCGCGTCGGCCATCGCCTCGAACACCTCGCGATCGGCGGCGTACACGTCGGGCCAGTGCGGGTCGCATGGGGGTCGCTCCCGCTCGTACAGGGCGGCGGCGATGCGCTGGCGGAGGCCGGACCGGTCGGTGGCGGGCGCCTGCCCGGCAGGAACAGCGGCGCGGCGTGCGACTCCCTGAAGCGCGGTCCGGTACTGGTGCGCCTCTGCCTGCGCGCGGGCCAACTCGGCAGGAACAGCGGCGGCCAGGACCGCATCGCGGTAGGCGTCGATGGCGGCGTCGAACTCGCGGGGCTCGACAAGCGGCCCGGTTCCGGTGGCCAGACTCAGGGCCATCCCACGCAGTTGGTCACGGGCGGCGGTCTCGGTCGGGTCGGTCATGGTCAGCTCCTGCGGTAGCGGCGTACAGCGGTGGACAGGGCGAGGCAGCCCGCGGCGAGCAGCAGCACGCAGCCGAGCCCGCCACACACCAGGGCGGCGATCACCAGGTGGCCGGGGGTCACGGGTGTCTCCTCAGTCGGGGCCGGCCACCCCGCAGGGCAGCCGGCGGGTGGTCAGGCGGCGGGGTCGGTCCAGCCGAGCCGGTGGCCGACGCTGACGAGGAGCGCGGCCTGCGCGAGGGCCGTCTGTCGGCCGTGCAGTTCGGGGTCGGAGGTGACCGTGGCAACGAGCAGCGCGGCGGTCTCACGCGGCAACTGCTTGAAGATTCGCGTGTACGCGCCCATGAGGTCGCGTGCGTCCGTCGGCTTCTCGGCGCCGGGTGTCATCACGTAGGTGGGCAGGTCGTCCTCGGTGAACTGCTGCTGCGAGAGGGCGATGCCTCGGGCGGCGAGCCATGAGGTGAGGTGGGGCCAGACGACGGGGTGTACGAGCAGTTGGCGCACTTCGTCAGCTGCGGGCTCTGTCACGGGTGTCCTCCAGGTACGGGTACGGTGTCCGGCAGGTCCGGGCGTGTTGTGAGCACGCCCGGACTGTCTGCTGTCACGGGGCGGGAACGGCGGCGGGCTTGGGCGACTGGCGCGTGCAGACACGGCCGACCTCCCACAGCACGACGAGGTGCCGCGCGCCAAGGAACTTGGTCTCTTCGCCAGTGGCCCCCCAGGCGACCGTTCGCCCGTCGCGGTTCCACAGGCGTGCTGCGGGTTCTGTGGTGCCGTGGAGCCAGTCGGTGGGTGGGGCTTGGCAGAGGCAGGTTCGAAGGTCCTCGGTCTCGGACCGCCAGAGCAGCGGTAGGGCGTTGAGGCGGATCCAGTCGGCGGCATCGGCCGTCATCGGGGCGGGTGTCACGGGTGTGTCTCCTTGGCTGGCGGGGGCAGGACAGGGGCGGTCAGGCGGAGGCGGGGCGGATCGTGAACTCGCCGTAGCCGTCGCGGTGGATGACGTCACCGATCCGGGCCTCACCGGTGTCGTCCGTCCCACCGATCAGCAGCACCCGGTGATCGCTCACCGCCGGGCGGCCACCGCTCCACTCGGCGATCTCGTCGAAGTTGTCGGCCGTCAGCTGCCGCTCCTCCGGCGCGTAGTCCAGGTGCGGCATCCCGGCCATGACCATGGCGCCGCAGTAGCCGCAGCGGTACTGGCCCATCGGGGCGCCGACGAGTTGCTGCGGCTCCCACGGCCAGGGGCAGCGCTCGCCGTTCTCGTTGAGCGGGGCGGTGATCGTCAGGTCCTTGGACAGGTCCAGTTCGGTCGCGTCGGCGGGGTCGATGTCGGCCCAGGCGCGCGGCACGTCGGTCGTGTTGGTCATCGGTGCTCCTGTGTCGGGGTGGGGCGGGTGGGGTGCGGGGGCGCACAGGTCAGGCGGCGTCGGCGCGGAGTGCGGCGAGGAGCCGCTCCCGGTTGGCTGCCTGCTGTGCCGGTGACAGTGGCAGTCGGCCGGTGGGCGGCTTCAACGCGCGGCCGGTGGGCACGGCTTCGGCGTAGAGCCGGCCGAGCTGGTCCGCGGGCGGCAGGTCGAGGGCGCGGCGTGCGCGGGCGACGGTGGAGCGGTCGCAGTGCAGGCGGTGGGCGATGGACGCGTTGGTGTGCCCGGCCCGGATGAGGGCGGCAATGTCGGCGCGGACCTTCATGCGGGCACCTCCTCGGCGAAGAGGTCGGCCTGTCCGGCGAGAATGCGGTTGGACCAAATGACTTCGGTGCGTCCCTTGGTGCTGATCGCGTTGCCGGTCATCGTCGACTGCTCGTACCGGTGCCAGCCGTCGAACAGCTCGAGGTACAACTCGCTGTGATAGCCGGACAGGACGACCGCCGCCTTGCAGTCAGCCAGCGCGGCCGCGAGCTCCCGGTGCTCCGCGTCGGTCTTCATCTCGCAGCGGTAGTTGTTGCCCCACCCGCGGGTGGATCCGAGGTACGGCGGATCGACGTACAGCAGCACCTTCGGCTGCTTGCCGTACTTGCCGATCAGGTCCAGCGCGGGCAAGGCCTCGAGGGAGACGCCGTGAAGGCGCTCCGCTGCGGCCGCGAGTCGCAGGACGTAGGCCTCGAGGTAGCCGGGCATCCCGAGTACGGAGCCGGCCGGGTCGATGTAGTGCCGCCAGCCGGTGTTGCGCAGCGTGCCCGACCGGCCCTGAGCGAGACGACACCAGATGCGGCGGGCGAGGTCGAGGTCGTCCTCCGTCGGCTCCCACGTGGCTTCGAGCTCGGTCCGGCTGTGCGGGGTGAGCATGCAGGCGCGGATCAGCTCCTCGGGCCTGTCCCGCAGGACCCGCCAGAACGTCATCAGCTCGCCGTCGAGATCGTTGACTGTCTCCATCGGCGCGGGTCGCTTGGCGAACAGGACCGACAGGCCGCCGCAAAACGGTTCGACGTAGTGGTCATGCTCCGGCAGCAGCGATGCGATCCACGGCGCGATGCGCTGCTTCGAACCGAAGTACGGAACGGGACTCTTCATGCGGCTGTGGCCTCGGCTTCCTGGTATCGGGCGGCGTGGACGGTGGCGGGCGGGAGCGGGGCGCCGTTCAGGTGGCAGCGCTCACCGGGGGTGGCTTGGCAGGTAGGGCAGCAGGCGACGGTCTGCGCCCAGGTCGCGAGCCGCTGCGGGTGGGGCTCGGGCAGCGTCTTGTCGCGGGTGCGGAGGTGGCAGCGTTGGTCGGGTCCGGCACCGCAGTGCGGGCAGGTGATGCCGCCGACGTCGCGGCGCCGGCCGCTCGGCCACTCCTTCACGGGTGTCGTGCCGAGGCGAGCCTTGCCCTGGGCGATCTGTTGGCGGAGCAGACTGCGGAGGCTGCCGTCGCGGCGGGCGGCACGGATCTGCGCAGCGTCGAAGTCGGTCATGACGCCTCCTCTTGGGTGTCCTGCTGGGCGGCGAGGAAGGCGGCCGATGCCTGGCGCCGACGCTCAAGCTCGGCCTGCTCGACGGCGGGGTCGGTCTGGCCGGCGCGGGCGGAGTGTGGTCCTCGCTCGTTGCCGCCCGGCGTGCGGCAGGGGCGGCCTATGGCGGCTCCGCAGTTCGGGCACTTCTTGCCGAGCGGGCCCGGCCTCTTCACGGCTGCCACCTCACCCGAGACGTCTCGGCCGATGCCGGCCAGCAGCTGGGCGATGGGGCGCTTCTTCATCTCCAGGCCGTCTGCGGCGCGGGTCCGCAGTCCGCGGAGGGCTGACAAGTAGGCCTGCACGTCGTCGGGGTCCGCGTCGGGAATCTCGGCAGACATGCCGGGACCCTGGAAGCCGTCGGCCCGGGCGTCGCGGATCTTGCGGATCTCGTCGATGATCTCGGCCGGGCTGACGAACGGCTGCCGGCGGGCAACCGCGGCGGCAGCTGCACGGGCGTCTGCGAGGGCGAAGTCCGAGAGCACGTCGTGCCAGGCGTCGGGGGTGTATTCGTCGAACTTCTGCTGGGGGCACAGCGCCCGCACGTAGCGGGCGAGCACCACGGTCTCGTCGGGGGTCACTGGTCCTCCTGCATCCGGGACTTGGCGCGCTGCATGGCGCGGTCGAAGAGGTCGTTGGTCTCTTGCTGCTGACGGGAGGCCGGCCCGATCTGCCCGACCGCGGCCGGCAGGTAGGCGATTCCGTCCTGCTGTTCAGGGGCCTCAAGGGAGCGCCAGCCCTGAACCCAGGCGGAGGCTCCGGCGGGCTGTCCCTTGAGGCGGGCGGAGTTGACGGCGTAGGCGACCATCGCGGCGACGCCGACGCGTTCGATGGCTTGCCGGGTGTACTCCCAGCTGGACTCGCGGAGGTCCCAGGCGACGCCTGTGAGGCCGGCGGTCGCAATGCCTCGCTTCAGGTCTGAGAGGGCGTCGGGGAGACCAGCCGATCGCTGCTCGCCTGCAGCACCAGTACTTCCGTAGGAAGTACTGGGGTAAGGAGTGGCACCGGCATGGATACCCGTGACGGAAGCGTCACGCCGTGACTCACCGCTCTGACCTGCGGTTGAGTCAGAACTCTGCGATTTTTCCGAAGCACTTTCACTTTTTTTCGAGGACGAATCGAAGGTAAAGTCCCTCGTTTTCTCAGCGTTTTCGTCGCCGTTCTGGCCGCCTCGGGCTTCCTCGCGGTGCTTCGCCTGGCGCTCCCGGGCCTTCTTCTTCTCCGCTTCGTGGCGGGCTCGCGACGTGTTGCGGCCGTCGTCAAGGAAGTCGTGGAAGACGTAGTCGTCGGGCGCCGGATTGGGGCATCCGCGAGGGCAGTCGTGGCCATGCTCGTGCCAGAGGCCAGCCTTGACGAGCTTGGCGGCCTGGGGCTTGGTGCCGTACAGCTCGGCCACGACGCCGGGAACGATGCCGTCGGTCAGGTGCTGTGCGGCGTAGGCACCGCAGCGCAGCCACAGACCGAGCGCAGCGTTCCCAGCCTTGATGAGCTTCGGGTGGGAGTGCGCCTTGTCGTCGATCCTGAACCAGGGCATCGGGGCTTCTTTCAGACGGCGTGACTATGGAGAGGGGGCGGGGCCGTCGCGCAGGGCGGCCCCGCGGGTGCGGCTAGCGCCAGTCGGGCAGCACGTTGGTGCGGCGGCGGGCGTTGTAGGCGGTGACGATGACCTCGGCGACGCAGTGGACGACGGTGCCGCCCTGGAACTGCTGCATGCCGCGGGCCTTGCCGAGGACGCCGGATGCGCCGGCGGGGTATTCGGCGAGCTTCTTGACGAGCGCTGCCCGGTCGACGGAGTCACCGAAGCGGTTGAAGATGGCGCCGATCCCGGCGAGGATCCGGCCGTCGACGGCTTCAGACTTGTAGCCCCAGGCCTCGGTGACGACGCGCAGTGTCAGCTCGAGGGCGCGTCCACCGCTGCCGTCTTCCTTTTTGTCGCTCTGGTAGACCTTGTCGAGACTGACGACAGCGGTGATGCTCTTGCTGCTGCTTCGCTCTTCGATCTTCCATCCGTGGGCTTCGACGATGCGGTTGATGGCGACCGCGTCCGGGTCCCCGGCCGTGACGCGTGCGATGAACTTGTAGAGCGGCTTGACCTGGCGGTTGTCGTTGTGACCGAGGAAGAGTTCGGCTTCCTGCGCCTCGGTGAGGTTGCGGAACACGCGGCACTGGATTTTCTGGTCGCCCCAGCCGGCGCGGCGCATGAGCTCGCCGCGGTTCTGTCCGTCGATCCAGACGTAGGTGTCGTTGCCGCGGTCGGAGACGATCGGTACGCCGATCTTGTTGGGGTCGAAGCCTTCGCGGAGCTTCTTCTCGACCCAGTTCGGGTCGTAGGTGCGGGTGTTGACGCGGTGGTCGGTGTGGATCGCGGCGAGCGCGATCCATTCGATCGAGTCGGGGGTGCGCTGGGGGTCAGTGGTTACCATTGGCGTGCTCCTTGAGCTTGTTGTTGAGGCTGCGCAGCACACGCAGCGCTTCGGAGAGGTCGCGCGCCCATCGCGCGGCCTCTTCTGCGTTGATGGATTCGTCGAGGTCGTTGACGCTGGCGAATCCGGCGCAGAGTCCTGAGAGGGCAGCCATGCCTTCGGCGAGCGACTTGCGCTGTGAGCGTTGGGGTCCGCGCCTGCCGCGGCCGTCGAGAAGCGGGACGGTGGGCGGAGCGATGACTTCAGGGCGTCGACGTTCGGCGGGGGCTTCGTCTCCGCGGTTGGTCTTGTGGCCTTTCCATTTCTCGTAGACCGCAGTGACGGTGAGAGGTCGGCCGCCATCGGCGGGGCGGACTTCTTCGCCAGCTGTGATCCGGTCCATGAGTTCGAGGGCTTCTTTGGAGTCGGCCTGCCGCTCCAGCGAAACCGGTATCCGCTGGCCCTTGCTGACCTCGTAACCGTCCGCCCCGTTGGTGACCTGCTTGATGCGGGAGTAGGTGGCCGTCGAGAGGCCGACTGCTTCGGCGGCCTTTTCGCGGGAATCGAAGCGCTCGGAAGGCTCTTCGTTCGCCGGTACGGAGAGCCTTCCGGCTGTAGTTGCCGCGCCCCTCAGCTGGCCGCGTCGCAGCGCTTCCGCCGCCTTGGGCTTCTCCAGCGCTTCGATCTGCCGTCCGAGCGCGATCAGTTCCGAGGCGGTCATGGGCTTGCGGCAGGTGTTTTCGTCCCGCTCCGCCTTGAGGAGGTCGACGGCGTCGTGGATGTGCTCGGCGACTGTCGCCTCAACTTCATCCCACCCGAGGCGACGGACCGATTCCAGGCGGCGGTGTCCAGCGATCAACTGGTTGTCGGCCGTGATCACGATGGGCTGGAGCAGCCCAAGGTGACGGATGGAGTCGACCAGGTCGGTCATGTCGCCGAGGTCCATGCGGGCCCGTTCGCCGAGCCTGATCTCGTTGACGATGACGGTCTTGCGCATCACGCGGGAGTTCCTTCCTGCTCGTTTGGGAGGTCGACTTGCTGGCCGTCGATGTAATGCCTGCGCCAGCCGGGTCGGCCGGGTATTGCGATGGGCGGCCAGTCCGGTGTGGCGGTCACCTCGTGGGGTTCGGGCGGTTCGTCGATGACAAGGCGGATGTGTCTCATGACGCCCTCCTCGGGGTCTGGGCGTGCGGAACCAGGGCGATGCAGGGCGGTTTCTCTGCCGTCTCATCACCCCCAAGCGAGAATACCGTTCGCGGTCGATGTTCGCGAGTGTCGATCGCGCTCGCGTAGCGCGACCACGGAGAGTTGTGCAACCATGTGCGTCATGGACGAGCTGGACGAGAGGATTCAGGCCGCCGCGAAGAAGCGGACCCGAGCCGAAGAGGCGTTCACCAGGGCCGACGCTGAGCTGCGCACCCTGCTGGTCGAGGGTCGAGCGGCTGGCAAAGGCCCCTCCCACATGGCGAAGCTGACCGGCTTCACCCGCGAGTGGGTGGCCAAGATTGCGCCGCTGCCCAAGTCGTCCTGACATCTCCCCTCCTTCTCCTCCGGGCCCCGCAACCGCGGGGCCTTTGTCGTGTCGGTGTTGCGGGTCAGGGCTGGTCGCGCGGCCGGCGGA
This sequence comes from Streptomyces sp. NPDC047706, assembly GCF_043204795.1. Taxonomy (NCBI): domain Bacteria; kingdom Bacillati; phylum Actinomycetota; class Actinomycetes; order Kitasatosporales; family Streptomycetaceae; genus Streptomyces; species Streptomyces sp. NPDC047706. The sequence goes on from NZ_JBIDCW010000018.1 coordinate 124,553, forward strand.
CGGCGGTCACGCGGCGAGCTCCTGCTCGGGATCGTCATGACGCTCGATGTCCTCGCCCGTGATGGCCTCGACGAGCGCACAGACGAGGATCTCGGCGGCGTTGGGGGTGACGGCGTTGCCGTACTGGCGGACCTTCTCCCGCTTGTTGCCGAGGACGACGTAGCTGTCGGCGAACGACATCGCGCGCCCGATCTCGTGGGGTTCGAGCATCCGGAACATGACGTCGTTGATGTCGACTTCGCCGCGCACCAGCGCGTACCGATCCCGGGTCGTCAGCGCGCCGATCGGCTCGTTCACCGACCGCGGGGCGCCGTTGCCGTAGTAGGGGACGAGCATGTGTTCCCACGTGAGCAGCGACTGGTGCCCGGCCGTGGTCATGGTGCGGAACGGCTCGGCCGGCGAGGTGCAGTGCTCGCCGCCGTCGCCCTTGCTGCCGTTGTTCCGCATGACCATTCCGGGCATTGGTGGCGTCACCAGCCCGTGGTGGTTGCCGGAAGCGGTCACGGTGGCGAGGGACTCGGCGACCGTTCGGGCTACCGATCCGCCGCCACGGAGTTCGGCGATGAACGGCAGCCACGCCAGGCCGGTCTCGTTGCGGGTCGTCATCGTCCGCAGCGGGCCGTGCGCGGACAGGGCTTCCTTCCCGTCTCGCCCCTCGACCGGCACCATCAGCGGCGGCACGGCGAGGGCTTTCGTCATCGTCGTGGTCTGCGTGGTGAGGGGTGCGTCGATGGGCCACGTCCGCACCCCGGGGCGCCGCTCGAAGGTGTTTCCTGCGGCCTCAAGGGTGATCGGCTGGGCGAACTTCTTCAGGCCCGCCTCGATGCGCTTGATGGTCTTCTCGGCGAGGGGCTTGGCCCGGTCTCCGATGCGCTGCCCGGGGATGGACCAGTCGATCGCCGCCGCAGCCGGGAGGGCCTCGGGCTCGACGACCTGGTTGCGGCAGCTGGTGTTCGGGCAGCGGTATACGTACTGCTGCCGGTAGCGGCCCATGTCCCGCTTCGGGTCCTTGAACACCTGCATGGCCTGGACGTAGGCGTCGCAGCGGGAGCACCAGGCGCGCGGGCGCAGCCACTTGTCCCAGTCCGGGTCGCGGCCCAGGGACTCGTGCCAGTAGCCCACGTACAGGCGGTCCCTGGACTGCGGCGCCGCGTGAACGGAGCGCGGGTTCGCGTGCATCGAGTTCAGGGCGATGATCCGCGTGCGGTAGCCGAGCTTGTGGATCTCGCCAATCCATCGGTCCCACTGGTCCCAGGCACGGACGTCGGTGACGTTCTCGACGATGCCGGCCTTCACGAGTCCGCCGCGCTCCTGCACGCCTCGCAGGTACAGCGGCACTTCCTCCATGAGCGCGCGGGACTCTTCCTCGGCGGACGGTTCGTCGTCCTCATCGGTCGCGGCGAGGAGGTCGAGGAGGCTGCCCTGCATGGCGCCGACGAAGTCCCGCTTCTTGCCCTTGGCGACGGACCAGTTGGTGCACTCGGGGGATGCCCAGAAGATGTCGGTCACGGGCCAGTCCCACACGGGGGCCTTGCGGATGTCTCCTTGGTAGTGGCTGGTGGTGGGGAAGTTCGCGGCGTGCGACTCGATGGCGAGCTTCCAGTGGTTCGCGGCCCGCTCCACGCGGACGCCGGGCACTGCATGGACGCCCTGGCTGGATCCGCCAGCGCCGCAAAACCAGTCCATAACGGTCAGCGCGTCGTTGTCGTGGCGGTACATCAGGCGGCCGTCCTTTCGTGGCTGGTGCGCTGCCGCCGCTCGCCGGTCTGCAGTTCGCGGACGATGGCGTTGACGGTGGAGATGGCGACGCCGAGCCGGGTCGCGATCTCGTGGTTGGAGAGGTTGAAGCTGGCGAGGTGTTCGATCTCGGCGCGGCGGAGCGCGGCGAGCTCGTCACGCTTCAGGTCGAGGTCGTTGACCTGCTCGGTCTCGGGCTGCTCGTCGGGGTTGTCGATGTCGTCCCAGGCGAGGGGCCCGTGCCAGCCTTCGGCGGCGGCTCGGCGGGCGTTCTTCCAGTTGGTGCCGCGCCGGTGGGCGAGCTGGCGGTAGGCGTCAGCGAGGGCGGTCGCCGCCCGGTTGTCGAGGATCTTCCAGCGGCCCTCGGCGAGGAGGCTGATGCTGGCCATGCTGAGGCCGCTCAGGGCGGCGATGTCGGCGCGGCTGTGTCCGAGGCTGTACAGGGCGCGGATGCGGCGGGTCGCGCCGATGGCGGGGCGTTCGGCGTTGCCGTCGAAGTGGTGCGGTTGGACGGCGAGGATGCGCCTGGCTTTGTCGGTCTGGCAGGTTTTGTTCCGGCCGGTGGTGATGTAGCTGATGACGGCCTGGGACACGCCGGCCTGTCGTGCGATGAGGGTCTGGCTCATGCCGCTGGCGAGGAGTGTGCGGATGTGGGGGAGGATTTCCTCGATGGGTACGAGGTTGCGTTCGCCGCGCTGGCGGCGGAGTTCGCGTTCGAGGTCGGCGCGGCGGTGGGCGCGCTTGCAGGGAGTGCAGCGGCAGGGCGGGCGGGTGCCGGTGCGGTTGCCTTTGTAGCGGGCGTCGGTGCCGTGGGGCGGGGTGGTTGTCATCGCCGCCTCCTGTTGGTGATCCAGCCGATGCCGGCGCCGATGGCTCCGGCGGCGATGGCTGCGATGTACAGCCAGGCGAGGTTGAGTCCGTTGATCGCGTCGAACATCAGGCGACCGCCTTCCGGTGTGCGGCGGTGCCGATCCACTGGCGGCAGAGGGAGCGGTGGACTGTGGCGCGGGCGGAGGCGACGACGCCGGCGTGCTCGATGACTCGGGCGCGGGCGGCGATCCCGAACTGGGGGCCCCACATGGCGGGGCTCTCGGGCTCGTCGACGAGGCCTTCGCGGATGAGGTCGGCGGCTTGGAACGGGACACCGCGGCGGGCCATTTCGGCTATGCCGTTCTGGCAGGCGGTCGCCCAGTCGATCGGGGTGCTGGCGGTAGCGCGGGCGATACCGTCCTGCTTGGCCGCCTCACCGGCCGCGGCGGACACCGTGCCCTGCACGGGCTCGGGGAACTGCAGCTGCGTCATCGGGACGCCTCCGTGTTGGGGCGGATGCTGACGCTGACGGGGGCCAGGTAGAGGACGCGGTTGACGGTGTCGCTGATCGCTTGCTGCAGCTCGGCGGCGAGGAGGCGCTGGGCGTCGCTGGTCAGCTCCGGGCTTACCGCGAGGTGCAGGGCGCAGTGCCAGGTACCGTCGACCATCTGGTAGCCGAACGTGGGGCCCGGCTGGAGTTTGCTGTTCTCGAGGGCGTCGGCCCACTCCGTGACAGAGGTCGAACGGAACTCGGAGGTGTGGTCGGCCATGGGTACTCTCCTTGGGGTGTGGAGCCGCCCCGCATTGCCCGCGGGGCGGCTTCGGCTTGTGCGGGCTACTGCTGGTCGGGCTCGGGCTGCCAGTCGACGGAGTCTTCGGCGGCGTCGGTGTCCCACTCGCCGTTGCAGATCTGCACGCTGTAGCCGCTGTCGGCCGGGGCGGGCTGCGGCTGCGGGGTGGGTGCGGTGAGGGCGGCGACGGACAGCGGCGCCTTGGCCGGGACGACCTCGGCGTGCGTGGTGCCCTCCAGTTCCTCCGACACGTAGGCCATGCCGTGCAGGGCGTCGGAGGCGATCAGTCGGCAGAGCTCGCCGGTCGCGCGGGCGACGAGCATGTTCTGCGGCTGCTTCTTCCACTCCGCCTTCTCGGTGAGCTTCATCAGCGCCGCGCGCTCGATCGTCCACTCGACGGTCTGCCAGGTCTCCGACCCCTTGCGGCGCCCCCGCATCACGCAGCGGGTGGCCGTCGACTCGACGAGTTCGATCTCGTGGCCCTGCTTCTGGACGACGGCCCGCATCGCGTGGGCTCGCAGCGCGGGGGTGCCCTGGATGACGTCGATGGACTTGAGCGTCGCCATCGGCTTCAGCCCGAGCTCGGCGCCGGCGAGGATCGCCGCGGTGATGTCGCCCGGCTTGCCCCGCAGGGACTGCGGGACGAAGGAGGTGGCGGCGAGCTTCTGCGCCATCTGGTAGGCGAGGTCGGCTTCCTGCGCCCACTGCATGAGGGCGGTGGCGCCGTCGGTCGGGGCCGGGCCGGGGGTGGTGGTGGCGACGGCCTGCTGCTCGTCGCGCTGTGCGATCTCGTGGCTGGTCAACGGAGGTACTCCTCGGTCTGGCGAAGGGCAGCCCAGGTGGGCAGGTTGATGAAGGGGATGTCGTCGACGGGCCCGGTCCAGTCGGGCCAGTTGCTGGTGCGCTCGCACTCGGCGTATGCGCGCAAGGCGTGGGCGTTGCGGGCCCGGCCTATCTCGCGGTCGCCGTCGGTCAGTTCGCGGACGGTGACCAGATACGGCGGGGTCTTCTGCTGGAAGACGAAGACGAACCGGACGCCGTGTGGGGCCAGGCCTGCCGCCTCGATGCCGTCGCAGTAGAAGGCGTCCTGCTGGTGGTACGAGTACTTCTCGATGGCCTTCTGCGCGCCGGCCGGGCTGGCGTCGGCGGTGGTCTTGTAGTCCACGGCGAGGGTCAGGCTGTCCAGGATCTTCAGCCAGTCCGGGCGTACCCGGCAGGGGACACCGGTGGCCGGGTCGGTCCAGTAGATCGACCGCTCCGCGATGCCCTCTCCGGCGAACAGCGGGCCGGCCTGCGGATGCTTACGGACCGCGGCCACCATCGCCTGCACCTGGTCCCACTCCTTCGGCAGGAGCGGCACCTTCCCGGCGGTGTAGGCGGCGTCTCGCTTCTCGCGGGCGTCCGCCTTCTTCCAGTCCGGGTAGTCGAGGACGGCGATGGTGTGGCCCTCGCCGAGCAGCTCCGCGTGGGCGGCGTTGCCGAGGTCGAACTCCCGTTTCGGCGCGGGCCGGTTGTCGCGGTCGTAGGCGAACTGTGCGGGGCAGCCGGGCGGCAGCAGGGCGCGCAGCCCAGAGGAGGAGATCGTGGTGCGGTCCGCGTGGTAAGCCTCGGCCGGCAGACCGTCGACCCATCCGGGGCGGCCGTCCTCGCAGTCCTCGCAGAGGCCGTCCCGGGTGAACGGCCCGTCCGTGTTGCCGCACTGGCGGCAGGCGAGCGGGCTCATCAGAACGGCACGTTCGGGTTGGAGTCGACGGCCACCGTCTCGCCCCGGGCGATGCGCTGCAGGGTGGCGATGCCTTCCTCGTCGTACTTGGCGAGCAGCACCGCCGCTCCGTACTCGGGGAACGCGTCGGCGAGCTTGGCCCGGTGGACCATGTCGGCGCGGTCGATGAGGGTGATCAGGGTCTCGGTCCAGTCGCCGGCCGGGTAGCCGCCGCGGCCGAAGTGGCTGAGGACGTGCGCGGCGACGTCGGCGGGAATGGTGGGGCTGCTGGTGCTCATGTGGCTCTCCTGAGGGTGTGCGGGGTGGTGGGCCTCCGCCCCGTCGGGGGGTGGCCGGGGCTGGCGGCCCTGGGTGGCGGCGCGGAGTGGGGGCTCGACGCGCCGCAGGTATGGGGTTGTGCGCCGGCCGGGCGGGAGCTGGGTCACCGCCCGGCCGGCGGGTTCAGGTCCGGCCGGCGGGTTCAGGTCCGGCCGGGGTCGGCCGTGGCGAACGGTGCCTGACCCAGCGGCATGACGCGCACCGCGGCGGGCAGGACGGGGATGGGCTGGGTCTGGTCGGCGGCGGCCTGCGCTTTGGCGCTGATGTCGAGGCGCCGCTTCAGCTCGGCGATCTGCCGCTGGAGTTCGGCCACCACTTCGGCGTGCCGTTCGTCGATGCGGGTGACGACATCGGCGTGCGTGATCTCCTGGTCGTCGAGCTGCTGGCGGAGGGCCTTGATGAGGAGGTCGGCGCCTGCGCGGAGGGCATGCTGCCGGGCGACCTCGTCGAGGGCGCGGTGCCTGCCCACGGGCCGGCGGTCGAGGAAGCCGACGCGGATCGGCATCAGCAGGGTGGCGAGGGTCACAGGTCCCCCAGTCGGTCGTTGCGGATCATTCGCCAGGCGGCGCGGCGGGCCGGGTCGCGTTCGGCTCGGATGCGTGCGTCGACGAGGTCTCGCCAGGCCTGCTCGGCTGCAGCTGTTCGGCGGGCGTCGATACGGTCGGCGATGTACTCGCCGAAGAGGAGCAGGAAGGCAGCTGCGGTGATGAGGAGCCCTGCGGGGATCCAGGTCATGACGCCTCCAGTCCGGCGTGGTTGTGTGCGGCGGTGAGCCGCTGTTCGAGGTGTGCGACCCGGGCGCGCTGGCAGATGAGGTAGAAGCAGGCGGCGAACGCGAGCCGCTTCTCGATCTGCTGGAGCGACGGCTGGTCGCGGGTGACGAGGTCGTCGTCGATGTCGTAGAGGCCGCTGGCGATGGACTCGGCGACGGCCGGGTCGGTGATCCAGGCGGGCACCTGGCGGCGGGTGACGCCGAGGCCGGTGAGGAGGCCGGGTATGACGACGGTCGGCGGCAGCGCGGCCAAGTCGACCGGCGGTGCCGGGCGGGCCGTCACGACACGGCCTCGGTGGGCGCGCTCGGGTAGGGGAAGGCGGGCACCGTGGCGTCTGCGTCGGCGTCGTAGAGCAGATGCCGCATCTCGGCGAGCTCACCGTCGCTGGCGGTGGTGCGCACGTCGACGTGGCTGAGGGCGATGCAGGCGCCGTGCCCGTGGACCCAGACGACCGCGGTGTGGCCGCCAAGGACGGTGGCCTTGCTGCGGGTCGAGGTCACGATGCGAGTGGCGTTACGGACGTCCTCGGGCCGGCAGCCCGGGTAGGCGACCACCGGGGTGCCGACCGGGTGCAGGCGATTCCAGGCGTCCACGGCCGCGGCGGGCGCGTCGGGGCGGGACAGGGTGACGCTCATGCCGCGCCTCCGCCGAGGTCGATGCGGGTCCACGTCTCCTGGTCGGCGGTGACCGCTTCCCAGAACGTGTAGAGCAGCTCCGCGAACGCGGTGTCCCGCTCCGTCTCCGGCAGCAGCTGCCAGGCGAGCCGGCCGATGTCCTCCGGCGTGAACCCGCCCGGGTTCGTGGCGAGCAGCCGCTCCTCGGCCTCCGCGAACAGGGCGGTCAGCGGGGAGACCATGCGGACCTGGGTGGTGATGCGGTCGAAGTCGTCGAGCGGGTAGTCCGGGGTGAGGTCGCTCATCGGGCCACCCCCGCCGTTGCCACGACCTCCAGGCGGAAGCCGCCGCCGTTGTTGAACCCCGCGAGGATGTAGCCCTTCAGCTCCTCCAGGTCCACCACTACCTCGGTCTCACGCGACGTGAGGTAGCGACGTGTGTCCTTGTGGATGTGCGCGGCGAGGCTGTCGGCGCTGGTCGCCCACACGGTGAGCGGCGCCGGCGGCGGGGAGCCGTCGCGTCCCCCGCGGCGGCCGACGCGCTCGTACACGACCTTGTAGAGGGTCTGTGTGGCGCCGGGCGCTTGGGCCATCTCGTCGAGGGAAGGTGTCGGCGTTTCGGCGAGAGTCGGTCGCTCCGGGTCGAACGCGGGCTGGGTGCGCCAGGCGTGGCCGCTGACGGTGCGTGCGGCCTGCGCGATGTCGTCGCGCTCGGGGTTCTGGGATGATGTAGGCAACGGTCTGCCCTTCTCTTCTTGGATGGTGTGGGTGGATCGCGAGGTCGTCCCGGGCTGGCGTTTGGGGCGGCCTCTTCGTTTGCCGTCAGGCAGCGGCGCGGGCCGGCTTGGTGAACGGCTGCTTCGTGAACTGCTCCGAGATCGCCCGGATGTTCATGCCGGAGAACCAGACCCGGTTCCCGTTGTCCACGTAGGGGACCTCGCGGGAGTGGGCCATCTTGCGGAGCTTGTGGGCGCCGAACGGCAGCCACTCCGCGGCCTCGGCCGGCGTGTAGTGGAAGTAGGCGCCCTCGGGTGTGCCGGGCGCGGGGACGTTCTCGCGGATCTGGTCCCAGGTGGGGGGCTTCCGGGACGCCGGGGCGTCGGTCTGGGTTCGCGTGGCCCTGGGGGCGGTCACGGCGGTCACGGGGTCTCTCCTTGAGTTATGGCGGCGGGGGATACCCCGAGCGCCTCCGCGACCTTCTGGATGTTCGCGTCGCCCAGGCCGGCGAGTCCTCGTTCCACCCGTGAGAGGTGGCCGCGGTTGATGCCCGTCTTGGCAGAGAGCGTGCGTAGGCTCATGTCGAGAGCCTCCCGTCTGAAGCGGATAGCGCTGGGGTGCGGTCTCACGCCTCAGAAGCTAGCTGCACGCAGGCAACCGCGCAAGCCTCTGGAGAGCCTTGCTAGCTATTTAGGAGAGCCTTACCGTCCGATCCGCCTCGTGAGCCGCCGCACACCCAGTGCGCCCCATGCAACCCAAATGCTTCGTTTGAGAGCACAAGCGCAGGTCAAAAGGCTGGATCCCCGCTAGTTGGTTGCATGGCGGTAGTGCATGATGTGGAGACATGGAGCCAGAGCAGGGCTGGGAGCGGCTGGGCGAAGCCTTCGCCGAAGCACGCAGGGCGGCAGGCCTCACGCAGGTCGAAGTCGCTGATCGCCTATCCGTCACCCGCACGCCTATCCAGGCCATTGAGCGGGGGCGTCAGGCCAACGGCAGCGCATTCACCAAGGTCACCGCGACCATGCGCGCGTATGCCCGCCTCCTCGGGTGGACCGAGGACTCGCCGGCACGCATCCTCCGAGGGGATGAGCCAGAACCGGCCACGCAACCCGTTTCGCAGGCCGACGCGACGTCCGGTCTGCCGTCGGCCGTCGACCGTGAGCTCCGGTCGGGGAAGACCCTCGACCACGCCGTGGTCCACCTCGGCGGCGAAGGCGACGACGACACCCGGATCATCGTCCTGCTCAAGGGTGCAGAGGACATGACCGAGGAGCAGATCGACGAGCTGTGGCAGACGTGGCGCCGGACTCGACGCCACTTGCAGGCAATCCCGGTCGAATCAGACAACCCTCAAGAGTCGTGACTTAGTTTCAGACGCAACTGGTCGACTGTGACCCAGAAGTGTGCTTCGATCGACACACCGTCACCGAGGGGGGGCACTGCTCGGATCGGGAGTGCACGTGTGGGTCATGCGCGTTGAGCGTGTTCAGGGTGACTACAGAGAGCCCGAGATCGTTGATCTCGAAGACGGGACGGGGTGCATCTTCAGGCTGCACGAGACGGACGTCAGTGAGGACGGCACCACGCCGCTTGCCGAGCTCCTGACCGAGCAGGCGCAACGCTGGGCTCCTCGCCCGCCCGGGGCCCCGCCCGGCCCCGTCGTCCGCGTCCGCTGGATCCGGATACCGCGGCCTGACGACCGGCTGACGATCGGCGTGGAAGACGGCGCAACGTCCATCACGTACATGGTGGACCCGTCGCTCATAAGCCAGCGTGCCGCAGACCATCTCGGCCGACTCGACACGGAGCGATCTCCGTACTGGCAGCGTGTACCCAAGGGCTACCACGATGAGAACGGCACGGAAGCCGGCGGTAGCTGAGAGCAAGGGGGCACGGCCGTGGCCTACGCCGAGAAGGTCTACAAGGTCCGCGACGGCGCGAAGACGAAGCAGTTCACGTGGCGGTCCTGCTACAGGAAGCCGGACGGCAGCAAGGGAACAGAGCCCGGCTTCCCGACCAAGACACTGGCCGTCGCCTGGGGCAAGGAGCAGGAACGCCAGATCAAGGCGGGTACCTGGATCGACCCGGAGAAGCGCAGCCTCACGTTCGGGGAGTTCGCCAAGACGTTCATGGCGTCCCGGCGGAAGCGGGGCAGGACCGTAGGCACTCGCTGGGACAACCTGGAGCTGCACATCCTGCCGCGCTGGGAGCACGTCGCCCTAGGGAAGATCACCTGGTTCGACGTCGATTCGTGGCAGCAGACGATGGAGGTCGAGGACGTCCGGCGCGGGCACTGCGTTTCGCTGATCTCGACCATCATGACCGGCGCCGTGGACGCCGGGTACATCACCGTGAATCCGCTGTTCGGACGGCGACGGACGCGCGACACCTCGGGCACGGCGGCGCAGCCGAAGCCTGCGAAGGTCGGTGAGGACGGCACCGTGCGGCCCGAGGACGCCATCCTCGTCGCCGAGCGCCTCGGGCCTGTCGTCGGTGTGCACGTGCTCACCACCGCGTTCTGCGGGCCGCGTTGGGGTGAGGGCCTCGGGCTGCACCGGGACAACGTCCTGCTGACGAGACGCCAGCCATGGGGGGCCGGCGTCTTCGAGTGCCCCATCATCCGCATCGTCGAGGAGTACGCGGAGTACCAGGAGCGCGACGAGGATGGGGCCAAGAAGGGGTACGTGCTGCAGCTGGAGCCGACGAAGAACGACGGGTCGACGCGCGACGTGGACGTGCCGCCGTTCCTCGCTCTGCTGCTCGGCTATCACCTCGACGACTGGCCGCACGCGCGGGTGTTCGCCACGGCGTCGGGTACGCCGTGGCGCCGCGGGAACTGGTCGCGGACGTTCCGCCCGGCGTGCGACGGCCGCGAGGAGCGGCAGAGGCGGCGAGGTGTCTCGCACCGTCCGGGGTGGGAGCCGATCCTGCCGGGCCTGGACATGCGGGCGCTGCGAGGTCTGCACGACACACTGCAGGCGCAGATCGGGGTGAAGGAGCCGCTGGCGTTCGAGGCGGCCGGCCACCGGCGGCCGGGCATCAAGCGGCACTACCAGCGGCCCACGCCGGAGATGCGGCAGGAACGTCTTGACGGATTGCAGGAGGTGTTCGAGCGCGCGATGGGTAACCTGGGGATGAGGACGTTGTGGGGACGGATGGTGCTCCGGAAGGGCTCCCCGTGGAGTTGATCTCCTAAATCCCTCCTAAACGATCTCCCCGGGGAAGATCGATAGAGGTCAAGCCCGGGGTTATAGCCGCTCTCCTAAAGCGGGTGTCGCAGGTTCGAATCCTGCCGGGGGCACCAGCCAAGAGGCCCCGGACCGATCATGGTCCGGGGCCTTTGACATCCACTTCTGACATCAACGCGGGCGATCACCCACGATCAGGGCGCCTCTTCCTGAGCAGCCGGTCCATGTGGCTCATGGCTTCGCGCTGCGTGTCCTGGACGACGTGGGTGTAGACGTCCATGGTGATGCTGATCTGGGAGTGGCCCAGGATCTCCATCACGACGCGGGGCGCCACGCCGGCCGCCGTGAGGAGAGTGGCCGTTCCGTGGCGTGCGTCGTGGAGTCGGATGACGCGGAGGCCGGCGGACTCGGCGACGCGGGTGAAGGAGCGGTAGATGTTCCGGGGCTCGACCTGGCGGCCGGTGCGGGTGGTGAAGACGCAATCCGACTCACGCCAGGTCTCCCCTGCTTTCGCCCGAGCCGCAGCCTGCCGCATCCGGTGCCAGCGCAGGGGCGCGATGCACAGCGCGGGCAGCGGGACGGCCCGACGACGACGGCTCTTGGGATCATCGTCGTAGAGGACGCCCCGACGTCGCTGCGTCTGCTGGCGGACGTAGAGGACGCGGTTGTCCAGGTCGAGGTCCGACCAGCGCAGACCGACAATCTCGCCCCGGCGGAGGCCCATGGCGATGGCGAGGACGAAGGCCGCGTAAAGCGGGTCCTTCCGGGAGGCGGCGAGGAAGTCGAGCGTCTCGTCGAGGGTCCAGGGGTGCAGCTCGGGCGTGTCCGTCCGGGGCGGCTCGACGAGCTTGGCGACGTTGCGCGTGATCAGTTCCTCGCGGCATGCGGAGGACAGCGCGGACCTTAGAACGCGGTGCGACTCCTTGGCGGTTGCCGCAGTGGTCTCCTTCTCCAGGCGGACGAGAAAGCGACGCACGTCGGCGACGCCGAGGGATTCGAGCCGCTTGGCCCCGAGCAGCGGCACCAGGTAGAGCCGAACATGCGCTTCGTACTTGTCGTAGGTGCTGAGCTTCCGGCGGGGCTTGATGACGTTGTCCAGCCAGTACGGGAGCCACTCAGAGAGCTTCGCCGACTTGGTGGGCACGGGCACGCCCTGGTCCACCTTGTCGAGCAGCTCGCGACGCTTGGCGTCGCACTCGGCCCAGGTCTTGCCGTAGGCGAACTTGCGGGCACGGGTGCCGTCCGGCTGAAGGACGTAGAGCGCGCACTGGAAACAGCCGTCCTTGCGCTTGGTGATGGTGCCGGCCCCGTTGGGGTTCCGCTTGCGTTGCTGCGCCATCAGGCAGCCGCCTCCAATTCGTGGGTGATGTACTCGCGGACAGCCCGAGCCGGAATGCGACGGCAGCGGCCGATGGTGATCGAGGGCAGACGACGGGAGCGGATGAGGTCGTAGACCGTGGAGCGGCCGAGTTTGAGCCGCGCCATCACGTCAGGCACCGTCAGCAGTTCGTCGTCATGCATGGGTGGGTTCTCCTTCCGATCCGGGGGCGGGTTCGAGGGATGCGGACAGCCAGGCTTCGCCGGTACTGAGGCCCGTCCCGGCGAAGACCCAGTGGGCGAGGACGAGCGTGGTTTCGCCGCCCTGCGGAGCGGGTGGGGTGGCTTGGGCGCGGCGCCATTCGGCGCGGGCGTCGCGGAGGGCGCCGAGGGTGGTGGAGTAGCGGCGGGACTTGGTGGAGAAGTGGCCGCGGAAGCCGAGCATGTGGGCCCATGCGCGAAGCCGGAGCTCTGCCAGTTCGGGGCGCGCGCCGAGAGTCCAGGCGGTGCGGATCATTCGCCGGGCGTGGTCGGTGATCCGGGCCCCGGCCAGTTCGGCGAGGAAGCGGATCGGCCGGTCAAGGGTGCCGGTCGCTGTCTCGGCGCCCTTGGTGGCGTACTTGGCGATGTACGCGGCTACTGCCCGCTCGGTCAGCTCCTGGCCGTCGTCGAGATCGGTGGAGCGGATCGGGCGGACGTCGAGCTGTCGGCCGAAGGTGAAGCTGTGGGCCCGTCCGTCGATCTCCGGTCCGGAGACGTGTGCAGCGGTGGCAGCGCCACGGATGGCGTCGCTCAGCAGCTCGGCAGTGGCCCAAGCCGGCGGAGTGGTGTCGCCGCCCTCGGGACCGTCGAGGCGGATGACTGCGTGGAAGTGGGCGACGCCGCGCTTCTGGTACTCGGCCACCTTCGCGAAGGAGATCCGGGCATGGTCCCGGAAAGCCCGCTGGGTGAGTCCGGCGCGCTTGGCGACCTCCCGGCGGAGGTAGATCGAGAAGCGCCGCCACAGAGCCCCGGCGTGCGCGTTCCAGAGCACGGCCGCTTCGTAGTCGTAGGTGTCCGGATCGAGCGGCGTGCCGAGTGCGGCGTCCTCCTCGTCGTGCCGGGCACCGCAGCGGCAGGGCCGTCCGCTGGAAGGGCAGTTGTGGACCGGGCCGAAGCTCGGGGCGGTGAACGTGGCGAACACGCGAGGGTGCGTGGCGACCTGTTCGGGCGTGCCCTTGCCGCCGCGAAGTCCGGCGGTGATCAGGTGGTAGGTGTCGCGGCGGTAGGTCTCGGCGCAGGCCGCGCAGCGCGTCGCGCGGCGGTTGTTGCAGCGGACGAGGAGCTGACCGGCGGGGAGGGCGGCGGAGTCGAGGTGGTGCAGGACGCCGCCGATCTCACCGGTCGTGGTGTCGACCGCGTACTCGGTGCGGTGGCCGTCGAGGCGAATGGGGCGGGTACAGCCACCCAGGGTGGAGAGTTGGCGTGCCAGCTCGGGCATGGTGCCGAGGGAGGCCAGCATGGAGAGTTCCGCCAGCGGGGGCGGAGTCTGCCGGGTGATGATGGGTGTTCCTTTCGGCTGTTTCGGCGGTTGGGAGGGACGGCCCCGGGGCGGCGGGATGCTTGGCGGCTTGTTGCCGCCCCGGCGGCCGGTCAGCGCTTGTTCGCGCCGTTGACGAGGGAGCGCAGGACCACGGCAGCGATGGCCACCGACACGGCCGAAACGGCGACGGCCGCCAGGAGCGCCGTGAGGACGACGCCGACGACGACCACGGCGGCGACCGCGCCGACGCCGACCCCGACGAAGGGGGCGACCGGGCGGCCGGCGGAGGGGGCCGGGGCGTGGTCCTGCGGGATGTGGGTGGTGATGCTCGGGACGTGCGGGGTGTCGGGCAGCTTGGGGCGGAACATGGCGGGACTCCTTGTCGGTCGGGGTGTCATTCGCGGGTGCCGTTGACGACGTCGACCCCGGAGCGGGTGCCGGACTCGATGGCGGGGGCGAGGAAGGTGTGCGAGAGCCAGAAGCCGAACAGGGCGATCACGACGGCGACCCAGAGGCGGATGCCGAGGAACTTGATGGCGGCCCAGGCGATGACGCCCAGGACGAAGACGAGCGGCAGAGAGACAGTCACAGGGGTCTCCTCAGCGGACGCGGCAGCGGTGGGTGCGGGCGGCCAGCTCGGCGGCGGCGCGGGTGTCGTAGTCGGTGGAGAAGCCGCAGCGTGGAGCCGTGCAGGCGGCGGTGTGCTTCTCGTGGCCTCGGCCGTCGTAGTAGGTGGCGACCTGCACGGGGCCGATGCGGACGACGCGGCGGAAGCGGCGGTGGGCGGGCATCAGGGGGTCTCCTTGTCGGTTTCGCCGGTGAAGTCGGTGACGTGGTCGGCGAGCCAGCGCAAGATCTCGTCGCCCTCGTAGCTGTCGGCGGCGAGGATCACCGGCTCGGCGATCAGCACGGCTTCGGTGAGGCGGTTCTGTCGGGTCAGCTCGGCAGCGCGCTTGAGCGCGCGGAGCGTGGACGGGCGCACGGGGGAAGGTCCTCCGGGGTCAGGTGAGTCGGGCGGCGATCGCTTCGGCGAGCGGCATCGGGACGCCGAGCCGGGCGCGAAGTGTCGAGGTGTCGATGGGTGTTCCGGTCCGGGCGCGGTGTTCGTCGGCGACCTTGCGGGCCATGGCGACGAGGGCGGGCGGCACCGGGGAGGGTGAGGACGGAGCCGACGTGGGGGAGGCGGCAGGGAGTTCGGTCGCTGTGGAGGGCGGTTCGACTTCTGCGGCGGTAGGTTCCGGCACTGCTGCTGCCGAGGGCGGTTCGGATGCCGTTGCCGGAGCCTTGGTCGGGTTCGGTGCTCCGTGGGCGAGCAGGGTGCCACCGAGGAAGGCGACCGCGGGCCAGCCCGCGACGAGGATCCGCAGCCAGGCCGGTACGTCGTCCAGGTCGAGCAGTCCGGCGGTGGCGACGTTGGCGCCGAGGGACGCGGCCAGTGCTACGAGGAACCAGCACCACCCGGCCGCCTTCGCCTCGCCGGAGCGGAGGCGACGCCAGGCCGCGACCATCAGCAGGTCGACGGAGACCGGATAGGCCCACGCCTTCCAGCCGTCCTGTCCGGCGGCCAACGCCAGGTCATGCAGGTGAGCGAAGGACAGCGCGGCGGCGATCAGCGCTTGGACGAGTACGGCGTCCACGCGGATAGGCAGGGCGCGCACGGCCACTCCTTCCAGTTCCAGGCATGGGTGGGGTAGGGACGTGGCGCGGGACGGCCGCGCCGACCGTTGGAGCGGGTGGGCTACTCGGTGACCGGCTGAGGAGCGGCCGCAGGACCGGACTCCTTCACCGGCACCGGCGGGACGTACGGCCGGAACGGCGCGAGCGCCGGAACGTCCGGAGCGAGGTGCGCCGTGTCTCGGCAGGTGGCCGCAGCGTCGGCGAGGGACAGGTGCGGAGTACGTATGCGGGACCAGCCACCGGACGTGTCACCGACGACGGCGAGGCCGGGCAGCTCGGCAGCGATGGCACAGGCGGCCGTAACCGCCTCGGGGGCGATGTCTCCGAGCGCCATCTTGGCGGAGGCCTCGTCATTCACACGGTGGCAGACCCGGCCGGTCAGCTGGGCCCGGAGCATGGTGGCGCCCTTGCCCAGCTCGGCCCCGAACCGCTGTCCGCACACCTCCAGGTAGATGCCGGCCGCGCGGCCGAGCTGGGCGAGCCGGATGAGCTGGGTGACCATCTCGTCCCGCCGCTCTTCCTCCTTCTTCGTTGCGACGAGGAAGAGTTCGGCCACTTCGTCGATGAACAGCACAATGGGCGCCGGGCGTTCGTCCTCCGGCAGGCCCCAGACATCGGAAGTGATCTCCTCGGCCGGAGTGCCGGGCGCGATGCCCTGACGGGCCTTGATCAGGTCGTATCGGTCCTCCATTTCTTTAACGAGCACGGGCAGCAGCTCGACCGCCCGCTCCGGGTCGGTGGCCAGAGCGGAGAGCCGGGGAGCGAACGGCGCCAGCTCCACACCCCGCTTGCAGTCGATTCCCACGAGCACCACCGGCTGAGCGGCCAGACCCGCGAGCAGGTTCCGCAGGTACATGGACTTGCCGGACAGCGTGGCGCCGAGCACGAGTTCATGAGGTACGGCCTGGTAGTCCCGGACGAAGGCGGTCGCGTCCTCCCGCAGGGCTACCGGCACGCGCAGTGGACCGGCGTCGGTCCGTCGAGGCATCCGCACCTTGCGCAGGACGTCGTAGCCGACGAGCCGCAGTTCCACGACTCCGGGCTTGACGTCCCGGACGTACACGGCGTGCACGCCCCAGGCGTGCCGCAGCCGTTCGGCTGAGGCTGCCACGTCCGCCGGTTCCTGCCCTGGAGCCAGGCGCAGTCGGAGCCGCAGGCCGGTCGAGGTGGGCCGGATCATGCCCCGACGCGGAGGCACCGGCCGTACCTCACGGCGAGTGGTCGCCTTGACGGCCAGGGCCCGTAACCGGGACGGCTCGACCGTCAGACCGCACGCGTCCATGGTCGAGGAGTACGTGACCAACAGCCGGGCTATCGATACGGGCAGCCCGACCGTGGACCAGTACGCCGCCGGGTGAGCGTGCCGGGCGTAGGCCGCGCCGCCTATCGCAGCGAGCGACCCGCCTAGCTCGGCCCACGTCACCAGGTCGGCCACGACGATCAGCCCGCCTGGTCCATCGAGAAGGCGCCGGGAGCAATGGCGGTGGCCCGATAGGCGATGCCGTGCCGCTGCTGGCCGTTGAACACGCTCTGCCAGGGCCGGGCGACGAGACCGGGCAGCGAGACCGGGGCGCCGACGGTCAGGCCGTCCGTCACACCGCTCTCGGGGATGGTGACCTGGATCAGCGACGACTCGCCCTCGTCGATGTAGACGACGCCGACGGTCATCAGTGCCTCACCGCTCACGGCGTCCTTGGCGATCTCGCCGGTCTGCCGGTCGCGCACCTTCGGCGCCGGGGCTTCGGTGAGCAGGATCGTTGCGGTCGAGGCGTCAACGCGGATCACACGCACGGATTTCTCCTTCTCAGTCGATCAACCTGTGACCTGACAAGTTGACTTAACAAGTTCGAAGCTAGAGATGCCAGGTTGACTTGTCAAGCGCGAACCGGCTGGCGGTTGAGAGGAACTGGCCGCGGACCAGGCTCAGTTCAGGCGGTAGGTGTCTTCGAGTTCCTGCCGGTCGGCAGGCAGCAGCACGTCAGAGACCTGCAGCGCCTGCCTGGAAGCGTCGCATGCCACGACCAGGACACTGAGGACAGGAACGCCGTCCGGAAGGTCCAGGAGCTCGGCTTCGGCACGCTCGGGCAGTCGGGCCGAGACCCGTTCCGTCACGTGGTCGAAGCGGACCTTCTTCCGAGCCTCCAGATGCGCGCGAGTGCTGCCGGTCAGCGCTTCGGCACTCTCCAGCCCAGTCCCTTCGACCAGGCCGGCGGGGAAGTACGACGAGACCAGCTCAACCGGTTCGCCGTCGTCCACGACCAGGAAACGGCGCATGAGGATCTTGGCTCGCTTGGGCAGCCCGAGCACCGAGGCGACTCGCGCCGGAACAGAGACGTAGCCCACCTCGACCAACCGCCCTGGAGCCTGCGACTCGTCACGCGCGAGCGCTTCACTCCCCCTGCGGTCCTTCTGCTCGACCACGGCCGGGCGGCCCCGCACGATGGTTCCGTACCCCTGCCGGGACTCAAGCCAGCCGTCGCGCTTCAGCAGCTCCAGCGCCCGGACGACAGTGGGACGGGACATCCCGAAGGCTTGCACGAGTTGGTTCTCGCTGGGCACGCGGGTGCCAGGCGGGTACGTGCCGTCCTCGATGCGGCGCTGAAGGGTCTGAGCGAGGCGAACATACTTCGGTGCCTCCACGTCATACGCCATGCGTGCCGCCGCCTGTCGAGATTGGCCAAGTCAACTGGTCAACCAGACTAGCGACGATTCCGCCGACGCAGTACCAGCGGAGCGTATTGCGTTCACGACGGCCAGGCATCGGCCATCTCGAAGGAGACCACTGTTCCGCCGAAGCGACTGGGCCCGTGGTGCCAGGAGTCGGCGATGGAGTCGACCAGGAGCAGCCCGCGCCCGTGCGCGTCATTGGCGTCGGGGCGCCGCAGTCGCACGCTTGCCGGGAATCCCGGGTTGTGCACCTCGACCCGGAGTGCAGCACCCTCCCGGAACCACTCCACCTGGACGACCCAGGGGTCGTCTGCGCGACCGTAGGAGATGGCGTTGGTGACCAGCTCCGAGATCATCAGCGCGCAGTCGTCGACAGAGCAGG
The DNA here is from genome assembly GCF_043204795.1 of Streptomyces sp. NPDC047706. Classification (NCBI taxonomy): domain Bacteria; kingdom Bacillati; phylum Actinomycetota; class Actinomycetes; order Kitasatosporales; family Streptomycetaceae; genus Streptomyces; species Streptomyces sp. NPDC047706. The sequence continues at coordinate 142,788 of NZ_JBIDCW010000018.1, forward strand.
CCGGGTTGTAGGGAGCGATGAACTTCCTGAACCAGCGCCGGGCCCGAGGAACGGACTCCGCGACGGGTTGCAAGGTCATCGCGCCGAGTCGCGGTGAGTCCTCAGAGGGATAGCGGTCGATCGCGTAGTTGGCCATCCGTGCTCACTCCTTGCCGCTGCCGTCGCAGTCGGGGCAGCGCCGCTTCGATGTGGCACGGGTGCGGTCGGCGGCGGTGGCAAGCGCCAGGGTCGTACGCGAGCCGACGCGCTTCCATCCGCGCCCTCGGCAACCCCGACAAGGTAAGTGCGTGCCCTGATCCGGCCGCTGACTCGTCACACCGTGCCCCCTTCCGATGAAGTGGCCTTAGCCACTTCCTGGATAGTGGCATTAGCCACTTCGCGACGCAAGCGGTTCGCCTCAACTGGCTGGCTGTCCGTCAGGAGAGCGGGTAGCCCTGCTCGAACGCCCAACGCAGCGGCGGGTAAGTGGCTTCGGCGAACTCCAACGGCCGATCCTGGAGGTCGTAGACGACGTGATGCACGACCAAAACGGCAGACCCGGCGTCGAGTTGCAGGTCAGCCGCCTCCTCGTCCGTCGCCGTCCGGGCACACATGCGATCCTCGGCGTAACTGCCCTGCCGTCCAGTCATGTTCTCGACGTACATCAGGGTGCCCTCCTGGATCCGCTCGGGTTCCAGCAACTTGGGTGCGCGCTGACCGACATCCGGCGAGAACCACGAGGTGGACAAGGTGATGGGCCCGTCCTGGTTGTTGGTCACCCGCCGACGGTGAACGGCCCGACGGTCCTTCACCAGGCCCAGCGCCTCAGCCACGTAATCCGGCGCCTCCAGCCAGCCGGCCGACGTGATGACCGCGTACTCGCCGGGCGTGTAGATCTTCCCTGTCTGCCGAGCGCGGCCGTACAACTCACGCGCACGCCGATTCACTTCGAGGCTCCGCACGTACGTGCCCGAACCCTGCCGCTTCTCGACAAGCCCCTGATGACTCAGCGCCTCCAGCGAACGAGCCGCCGTCGGCCTGGACACGCCCCAATCCGCCGCCAGTTGGCGCTCCGAGGGAACCTCATCCCCCGGCCGCAGGTCGCCCCGAAGGATCTGATCGCGGATGTAGTGCGCGATCTGCAGATACTTCGGCTGAGCCTCCTCGATCTTGGGCATGCGCCCTCCTCGTCCAGCGCCGCTCTGGCGGCAAAGTGGCTATGGCCTCTAGCCACTATAGGGTGAGTGGTCAATACCGGACCCCGTACGCTTGGCCCCATGACGCGGTTGATCGTCGCAGCAGGAGGAGGTGGCGACGCAGTCGCCGCCGCAATGCTTGACGCCGCCCTCTACGGCGACGACAACGGCCGGGCGGTGATCCTCACGTACGCCTGGGACCGCTTGCTGATCGACCCGGTACCGGGCCCCCGAGGACCCGAGAATTTCACCGGCCTTGAGCCCATCACCCCAGCCGTCTGGAAGGTGCCGGCGGACGCTCGCCCGATCGCCCCGGCAGGCTCCACGCTCCCCCGGCTCGCGGCAGAGCTCCCGCACACGTTCGCGCTGATTGACCCGGGACACGGCGCCGAGGGTGTGACACGCCAACTGGAAGAGTTGGCAAGCCACTTGGAGCCCGAGTCGATCGACCTCCTGGACGTGGGCGGCGATGTACTGGCGCAGGGCGACGAGCCGACGTTGAAGAGTCCACTCGCGGACGCGGTCACACTGGCCGCATGCGCCCAGGTGAACGCGCCTATCCGGCTGCTGATCGCAGGCCCGGGACTGGACGGCGAACTCCCACTCGACGACATACGCGGCATACTCGGCCCGGTTGTCCACACCCTCACAGCCAAGGATGTGGAACCGGTCAGCTCGGTCCTGGAGTGGCACCCATCAGAGGCAACCGGGATGCTCGCGGCAACGGCCCGAGGAGTACGAGGCACATGCGAGGTCAGGGACGCGGGACTTCCCATCCCCCTGACCGGTGAGGGCCCGACGATCCACGAGGTCGACCTGGACGAAGCACTGAGCCGCAACCAGCTGGCCCGCGCGATCATGACGACGGCCGCCTTGGACGAGGTTGAAGCCCTGAGCCGCGAGGTGTGCGGCTTCTCGGAGATCGACTACGAGCGCAACAAGGCCCTTTGGCTGAAGGAGCAACGGCCGACGCAGCTGGACGCCGATTCGGTGCTACCCCAACTCGACCAGTTCGAGGCGGAGGCACGAAGCCGCGGAGTCACCCACACGACGTTCCGCCGACTCACAGAAGCACTGAACCTCGACGGCACCCAGCGCGAGGCCCTACGCCAGCTACTCATCAACAGCCGACCGGAGCAGTACGCCGCCCCACTATGGCGCATCACAGAGGGCTCCTGAGTAACAACCTTCTTCACGGGTTCAAGGCGGCTCGCTCCGCTCACCGCGCGAGGCCCGGCCCCCGGCCGGGCCTGCGCTCCTGTCTCCGCCCCGCTCCAGCCCGGCCGGCGCCCGTGCCGCGCACAGAGCAAACAGCCACTTGAACTTCGAGAGGGGGTAAGTCGTGGCTAGGGGTTCCGCGGCTTTACCCACCTCCCCGGTCCAGGTCCCGCGTCGAGCAAGATCAGGGGGCCACTCGTGCACATTGCGGGCAGGTTCAAAGCCTGCCCGAGTTGCCAACTAGCGTACGGCCCCCTGATCATGCTCGACCCCAGACCGGGCAGGCCACCGGCCAAACCCGCTCCACCGACCGCGAGCATCACGAGTCTGTGCGCGACGAAGACCAAACGACCGTGCCAGCCCTTGGGGAGGGCGTCTATACGGGAATCGTGCAGGTAGCGGATCAGTAGCCTGCACTAAGCTCTGGGTCATCGAGTGCGCTGGTCGGACCAGCGTCTGGAGGGGGACGCCTTGAAGGTCGTGAGCAACCGAGGTAGCGACCGGTTGATCGATGCGGTGCGGCCCAGTCTGCAACCGGGCGGTGCAATGGACCTCACCTCGCCAACCTTCTCGGTGTACGCCTTCAACGAGCTCCGTGACGAGCTGGCCAAGCTGGAACGGGCTCGCCTCCTACTGCCGAGCGTAGAAGCCGATCTGCACCTGTTGGGCGGCGAGCACGATCGTGCCGCGCGTAACCGCCTGTCGACCCGCTATCTGGCCGCGTCGTGCGCCGAGTGGCTGGCTCGGCGGACTGAGATACGTCATGCGCCGTCCTATTCCATCCCCCAGGGCGTCCTGGTTACCCGAGCGGCTTCCGGCGCAGTGACTTCGCTGGCCCAGGGCTCTTTCGGCTTTGATCGCGCCGGTCTCGGCCTGACTCCTGGCAACCCGTACACGTCGATCCTGCGGTCTGAGAATGAGAGCGAGGCGACTGCTCTCGCTCCCGCCCTCTTCGAAGCGATGTGGGAGAGCACACCTGACTCTCGCGAGGCAGGCCCGCTGCTGGAGCAGATGCGCACCCTCGGCCGCTACCGCGACCCCGAGCGTATCTACCACCTCATGCTCCACCATCTGTTCAGCGCTGCTGGCGGGGAGCTGGATGAGGATACGGTCATCGATGCAAAGACTGGCATCCGCGACACCGTGGTTTGGGGGAAGCTCTACAAGTTCCAGCGAGACGGCGTCATCGGTGCCATCGATAAACTGAACCGCTACGGCGGCTGCATCATCGCGGACAGTGTCGGTCTAGGAAAAACCTTCGAGGCACTCGCCGTAATCAAATACCACGAGCTGCGCAACGATCGTGTGCTGGTGCTCTGCCCGAAGCGGCTACGAGACAACTGGACGATGTACACGGCGAACGACCGCCGAAACCTCCTCGCCGCAGACCGCTTCAACTATGACGTGCTCAACCACACCGATCTATCCCGCGAGTCCGGAAGATCGGGTGACATCGATCTCGCACATGTCAACTGGGGTAACTACGACCTGGTCGTCATCGACGAGTCACACAACTTCCGCAACGCCAACTCTCCGAAGCAGAACGGCGAGACGCGCTATGACCGCTTGATGCGCCAGATCGTTCAGGAAGGGGTGAAGACCCGTGTCCTGATGCTCTCAGCGACTCCAGTCAATAACCGGCTCGCGGACCTGCGCAACCAGATCGCCTTCGCTACTGAAAGTGACGACACGGCTTTGGCGCCATATGGCATCGCCAGCATCGCCGAGACTGTCCGCGTCGCACAACGCCAGTTCAATCGGTGGCAGGAACTTGGCCCAGAGCAGCGCACGGCGGCGCAGCTCGTGGACATGCTCGGCTTCGACTACTTTGCGCTACTCGACATGCTGACCATCGCCCGCTCGCGCAAGCACATCGAGAAGTACTACGGCACCGCCGAGACAGGCTCATTCCCCGAGCGCCTGGCACCACTAAACGTGAAGTCGGAGATCGACACGCAGGGCGACTTCGGCGCCATCAGCGAACTCAATGACCAAATCCGCAAGCTCAATCTGGCCGCCTACTCCCCTATGCACTACCTGCGACCTGACAAGCGGGCGGAGTACGCGGACAAGTACGCAACCCGTCTGAAGAGCGGCAAGGGTAGTTTCCAGCAGGCCGACCGGGAGCAGAGTCTGGTCAACTTGATGAGGGTAAACATCCTCAAGCGGTTGGAGAGCTCCGTTCACTCCTTCCGGCTGACGGTGAGCCGACAACTGGAGCGCATCGACGCGCACCTGGGTGCGATCGACCGCCACGAGACCTATTACCACCCCGACTCCCTCGACGAGGAGGAATACGACGACGTTCGCTCAGACGAGCTGGCGATCGGTGGTGGCAAGATCAAGGTTCTCATCGAGGACATGGACCTGATCCGCTGGCGTCAAGACCTTCTGGAGGACCGTGAGCGCCTCACCGCGATGCTCTACCGGGCCGAGCAGGTGATCCCGGAGCGTGACGCGAAATTGGGCCGCCTTAAGCAGCTGATCAGGGACAAGGTTCACAATCCAGTCAACCCGGGCAATCGTAAGGCCATCGTGTTCACCGCCTTCGCGGACACAGCTGCTTATCTGTATGAAGAAATCGCCGAATGGGCTCGGGCCGAACTCGGCGTCGAGACTGGCCTGGTGACGGGCACCGGGAGCAATCGCACCACACTCGAGTTGCGCCGCGATCTTCCCGGAATCCTCTCTGCGTTCTCTCCGCGCTCGAAGCAGCGTCCGGACGACCTGGCGGGAGAGGGCGAGCTCGACCTGCTCATTGCCACGGACTGCATTTCCGAGGGCCAGAATCTGCAGGACTGCGACTGGCTTGCGAACTACGACATCCACTGGAACCCGGTGCGCATCATCCAGCGCTTTGGCCGCATCGACCGTCTCGGTTCGCGGAGCACTCGCATCCAGCTCGTTAACTTCTGGCCGCAGATGGACCTGGAAGAATATATCGGCCTCGAGCAGCGAGTCACGGGCCGCATGGTGCTGCTCGACATCTCCGCCACCGGGGAAGAGAACGTCATCGAGACCAGCGCCGGCGACCCGATGAACGATCTCGAGTACCGGCGCGCACAACTTCTCAAGCTCCAGGACTCCGTCCTCGACCTCGAGGACCTGTCGACCGGTGTGTCCATTGCCGACCTCACCCTCACCGATCTGCGCATCGACCTCGCCGACTACGCCAAGCGGCACCCCGGCGAGCTGGATGTGGAGCCACTCGGGGTTCACGCGGTCGCAGACAGCGATGGCGACACCCCGCCGGGACTGATCTTCTGCCTACGTGCCGAAGGCCAGGCGGCTGATCGTGCAGTGCAGGCCGGCGACCCGCTTGCCCCTCACTACCTCATCCATGTCGGGGAGGAGGGCGTGGTGCAGCTCAGCCATACCCAGGCCAAGCGCATCCTTGACCGGGTGCGCAAGGTCAGTGCCGAACAGAGTCAAGTCGACCCGGAGCTCACCGCGTTGTTCGACGCCCGGACCCGGCGCGGCGCCGACATGGGAGGAGCACGTAAGGCTCTCGCTGCCGCTGTACGTTCCATCACTGGCAAGGAGGAGGAACGCGCTATCGCCAGTCTGTTCAGCCTGGACGGCACTCAGGCTGCTGCGGCAGGAGGCTTCGCTGGGACCAATGACTTCGAAGTGCTCGCCTTTCTTGCCGTTTTGCCCCGTGCTGGCGCCGAGCCTGTCGGATCCGCTGCACACCACGGCCAGGAAGCCCAGCAATGACCCCGGACGACGTGGTCGACGCGCTTCGGCTGCCTGCCGATTGTGCCGTGGATGTCCGAGTACCGAAGACCCAGCTGCAAGCGCACTCCGACTTCAGCGCCGCTGATCGGCGATTGCTTCAGGAAGGCATAGATACCCTGAGTTGGGACGCCGCTATACGCCCTGATGCCGTGGGCATCCCTGCCTACACGGCTCCGGACGGCAGCCGGCGTGTTCCCGAACTTCACGTCATGACTCTCCGGGCCCGGACCGGAACAAAGCTCACCCGCCTGGAAGAGCTTCTCCATCGAGCCGTGCCGTACCCGATCCTCCTCGTCAGCGAGCAGGAGTCCGGCCTGCGCGTATCGGTTGCCCTTAAGCGCATGTCACACGCCCGCAAGGACGATGTCGCACTGGATAGCCCGCCTGTGACCGCTTCCCTTAGGGATGTCCCCGCGACCGTGGGCGATGCTTTCCTGAGCGCACTACAGCTCGACCGGCAACCGCGCATCGACCTCAGCACGGTGTACGAGGGATGGCTGGTCTGTACGGTTGCCTTGCGTGTCGCTGCGGTGATCGGGGAGTTTGCGCTAGCGGGCACCTTGGATGCGGCACAGACCCAGCTCACGGCCCTGACGGAGAGCAGCCGACTCGAGACAGAGATCAACAAGCTGGTCGCCCAGATCAAGAAGGAGAAGCAGATCCCACGAAGGATTGAGCTGCAGGACCAGATCAAGGCGAAGAGAGTCGCCTTGTCGGTGGCGCACGATACGTTGCACTTGGCGTAGCAACGCAGCAAGGACGAAGAACACGGTCAAGAAGAGGGCACCGGGCGAGCAGGGCGGTGCCGCAGTGAAGCAGGGGGGATCAAGGTGACGATGCACACGGTTGAGCCGGAGGGTTCGGAGACCAACTCCAAGGACCTCGTGGCGGAGAACCTCGAACAGCTCCGGAAGATCTTCCCGTCAGCCTTCACAGAGGGCAAGGTTGACTTTGATGCGCTGCGCGAGTTGCTTGGCGACGCCGTCGACGATGGCGACGAGAAGTTCGGGCTGACCTGGTTCGGCAAGCGCAACGCCCGCCGCATCGCCCTCAAGCCGAGCACGGCGACCTTGTTGCCTCGCCCGGAAGAATCGGTGGACTGGGATACCACCCGGAACGTCATGATCGAGGGTGACAACCTCGAGGTCCTCAAACTCCTACAGAAGAGCTACGCCAACAAGGTCAAGCTCATCTACATCGATCCGCCTTACAACACCGGCAAGGACTTCATTTACCCCGACAGCTTCCAGGACAGCATCCGGAACTATCTTGAACTCACCGGCCAGACCGACAGTGGTGGCGGGAGGCTCAGCAGTAATGCCGAGACTTCTGGGCGGTACCACAGCGCCTGGCTCGACATGATGTATCCCCGGTTGACATTGGCTCGGAACCTGCTCGCAGACGACGGACTTATCATTGCGTCGATCGATGATCACGAAGTCCATAATCTCCGCGCGCTTCTTGACGAGATCTTCGGTGGCGAGAATTTCATCGGATCATTCATTTGGAAGCGCAAAGCCGGAGGTGGTGACGATAGCGGTCACATTGCCGTTGAGCATGAGTATCTGCTGTGTTATGGGCGTCGAATCGAGTCCGTAAAGCTTGCACGGATCAAGCATGAGAGCCCCGCCATGACCGCCAAGTACAATCGGTCGGAAAACGGTAGGCGCTACTATCTGGAGCGACTGGACAAGACGAGCCTCACCTACAGTTCGGCACTCGACTTCGAAATCGAATGTCCCGACGGAACGTGGATCACTCCACCTCAGAATGACCCGGCTAATCCGACCACCATCTGGCGCTGGAGCAAGTCAAAGGTGGCTGACAGTCGAGGTGAGTTGGAGTTTCTGCGTGACAAGAAGACGGGCGAGTGGCGGATCTACACCCGGACGTGGGAGTCCTTGGACGGAGTTACCGCCCGGAGTCTCCTGGTGGATGCCGAGCACGGGAGGAACCGGGATGGGACCCAGGAGTTGATTTCGCTTTTCGGGGGTCGAGTATTCACCAATCCGAAGCCAGTTAAAATGCTCAAACACATTCTACGCATTGCTGCAAGCGATTCAGACTCCATCGTTTTGGACTTCTTTGCAGGTAGCGGTAGCGTGGCACACGCCTTGATGGAAATGAACAGCGAAGACGGAGGGCGACGCCGATTCATTTTGGTGCAACTTCCTGAATCCACTGGGCGTAGCGACTACGCGACAATCCCGGAAATCACGCGGGCGCGGCTCCGTAAGGCCGGAGAGAAACTTTCAGGAAACCTTAGCGTGGGGGATGTCGGATACCGCTGCTTTGCCCTTTCGGAGGGTAATATTGTCCGCTGGGACACCTCTCGTCCGGACTTCGAGCAGCAAACATTCGAGCATATCGAAAATGTCCGCGAGGGTCGCTCCGACCAAGACATCCTCTTCGAGCTGCTGCTTAGCCAGGGGATCGACCTCGCCTCTGCTGTGGACACGCGCACCTTCGCGGGCCTCCACGTGTTTGCGACAGGTGGGGGCCTCCTCTTCGCCTGCCTGCCCCCGTCCGATTCAATTACCAAAGGCAATGCGGAGGAGATCGCCCAGGGCATCATCGCTTGGCGTGACGAGCTGCAGCCTGAGGCAGACGTGACTGTTTTCCTCAAGGACGTGGCTTTCGCTGACGATGTCGCCAAGGCGAACCTTGTGGCGATCCTTGAGCAGCACGAGTCCCCCTTCGTCGTTAAGAGTCTGTGAGTCGGGGGACGTTACGATGAAAAAGCCTAAACTGCACTTTGATTCTGAGCTGTCGCATCAGAAGACAGCCGTGGACGCAGTGTGCGATCTATTCCACGGGCAGGAGAGCGGGCGCAGCCTGTTCACTGTTAGCGGTGACAGCGACGACCTGTTCACGCCCTCAGCCGGCGTCGGGAACCGGTTGCGGATTCTGCCCGATCAGCTGCACGCAAACCTGAACGAGATCCAGGAGCGTAACAACCTGCCGCTCTCCACACCGTCCGATCTGGCGGACGAGCGTGACCTGAACTTCACGATCGAGATGGAGACCGGTACCGGCAAGACCTACGTCTATCTGCGTACGGTCTACGAGTTGAACAAGCGTTACGGCTTCACGAAGTTCATTGTTGTCGTGCCGTCTGTGGCGATCAGGGAGGGCGTCCACAAGTCGCTCCAGATCATGGAGGACCACTTCAAGGCCCTCTACGACGGCACCCCGCTGCACTACTTCACCTACGACTCGGCGCAACTGGGCGAGGTGAGGAATTTCGCTTACAGCTCTGGCATCGAGCTGATGATCGTGACGGCCGCCGCTGTCAACAAGCAGGCGACCGCAAAGATCTACCAGCGGAGTGAGCAGACCGGCGGCGAGGCACCGATTGAATTGATCAAGCAGGTGCGGCCAATCCTCATCGTTGACGAGCCGCAAAGCGTAGACGGTGGTCCCCAGGGGCGAGGGCGACAAGCCCTTCGCGCGATGGCCCCACTGTTCAGCCTGCGCTACTCGGCAACACATGTCGACGTGTTCAATATGGTCTACAAGCTGGATGCCGTCGATGCCTATCAGGCGGGACTGGTGAAGCAGATTGAGGTGGCCGGCGGTACCGTAGAGCACGCGCACGGCCGCCCCTACATCCGCCTTGAGAAGGTCAGTACGCGCAAGGACGACTACACGGCGACTGTGGAAGTCGACGTGATGCGGTCTGGACGCGTTGTACGCCAGACCAAAAGAGTCAACCCCGGAAGCAGCCTTGAATCGATCACTGACAACCGTGTTTACGAGGGCCTGTTGGTCGGCGATCTCACAAAGAGCCGTGGCAGGAGTGAGCCGGGGTTCATCCAGATCCACGGCGGCGGAATCGACGAGTACCTCAGGGAAGGCGAGGCTTACGGCGACATCCCGGTGCTCGAGCGCGCCCGGCATCTGATCAACAAGACCATCCGGGTGCACCTTGATCGGGAACTGGAGCTCCGCTCGAGAAACATCAAGGTACTGAGCTTGTTCTTCATCGATCGGGTGGACCGCTACCGTGCCGAAAGTTCGGATGGCGCTCCGGTTCCAGGCGAGTACGCGAAGATCTTCGAAGAGGAGTACGAGCAGCTCCAGCGCAACCCCCGCTACTCGGCCCTCTTCGGCGGGGTGGATCTCGACTCTGAGCCAAGCACCGTCCACGAGGGCTACTTCGCTCGTGATGCCAAGGGTAAGCCCAAGGACATCAAGGAGGGAGCAGCTCAGGACGGCGCGGACGCCGAGCGCGTGTATGACCTGATCATGCGGGACAAGGAGCGTCTGCTCAGCCTCGACGAGCCGGTGAAGTTCATCTTCTCCCACTCGGCGCTTCGCGAGGGCTGGGACAACCCGAACGTCTTCCAGATTTGCAGCCTGCGAGAGATGGGCACCGAGCGGCAGCGTCGCCAGACCATCGGTCGCGGTCTACGCCTCGCGGTGAATCAGGAAGGCCAGCGGCTCCACGGCTTCGACGTGAACACCCTTACGGTCGTTGCAACTGAGAGCCTGGAGCAGTTTGCCGCCTCCCTGCAGACCGAGTACGAGCAAGACGCCAAGGTCAGCTTCGGTCGAATCGAGCCGCATCAGTTCTCCAGCCTCTTGCTTCCCGACAGTGACGGAAAGCGGCTCGGCAGCGAAGGCTCACAGCGGCTCTTCGCTGCTCTGCAGGAGGCCGGCTACATCCAGAGCAATGGCAAGATCGACGCTCAGCTGCTCCAACAGGCTCTCGCGGGCGACACGTTCAGGCTGCCTGCGGAATTCGACGGCCTAGAGACCGCGGTTGTGGAAAGGCTCCAGCAACGAGCCAAAGGCGTCACCATTAACGACCGGGATGAACGCCGCACGGTCAAGGTCCGTAAGCAGGTCTTCGAGAACCCTCAGTTCCACGAACTGTGGAATCGCATCAAGCAGAGGTCCACCTACCGGGTGGATTTCGACACGGAGAAGCTGATCGCGGAGGCAGCGAGGGCTCTCAAGGAAGCCCGCCAGATTCTGCCTGCTCGCATGGCGTGGACATCAACAACATTGGCCATAAGCAAGCGTGGCATCGAAACCGGCGCTGCGGCGACGTCGGCCCCGCAGCTGATCGACCAGGGAGACATCCCGCTGCCGGATATCCTCGGTGAACTGACTGAGCGGACCAAGCTGACCCGACGCACCATCCATCGGATCCTTTCTGCGAGTGGCCGCTTCCGGGATTTCCAGCGCAACCCGCAGGAGTTTGTGTCCCTCGCAGCCGAGAAGATCACGGAAACTCGGCGTGCGGCGCTTGTCGACGGGATCAAGTACGTCAAGCTAGGGGAGAGCGACGTCTACGCCCAGGAGCTCTTCCTCACCGAGGAGTTGCACGGCTACCTGGGCAAGAACTTGACCCGTGCGGCCAAGAGTGTCTATGAGGAAGTTCGCTACGACTCTGAGACCGAGCGGAAGTTCGTCGAGGATCTGGAGTCTGCAGGCGACGTCGAGGTGTACGCGAAACTCCCGTCCTGGTTCAAAGTCCCAACCCCGCTGGGCACATACAATCCGGACTGGGCTATCGTGCGTCGCCTTCCCGACGGTGAGCAGCGCCTTTACCTGGTGATAGAGACCAAGGGCACCCAACAGGAAAGCCTCCTCCGGCCGGAGGAGCTCGGAAAGATCAAGTGTGGGCGCAAACACTTCGAGGCCCTCGGCACGCATGTCACCTTCGAGCAGACGGACGTCTGGCGCCACGTGACGTTCACCGCATGAGTGATGCCCGTGCTGGGATACGTCCGTCCCAGCACGGGCACGGTAGGAAGGCGGGGTGGCTATTCGTGGCACGGCCAGGAGGTGTGTGCGGAACAGCCAACCACCTCGCGTAGAGCCCCAGATCGAAGGCCTGTAAGGGGCCCCGGCAATGCCCCAGCCTCTCCCTAAAGCGGTGGTGAGGCTCCCGTGGACCACTTGTGGACAGACCCTAGCTGGCATCGCATCTGCAGTGCCCTGATCAGCGGAGTCGCCTGAGAGCGAAGGGGCCTCCGGAGCCGCGTGCGATCGAAGCCGCCCCACCGTGGCTGCCGGATCGGCATACTTGATGCCTGGACCGCGAGTGCAGGGGGTGGCGATGTACGGCCGAAGCGATGAGGCATGGGAGCAGTTGACCGATGCCGGATTGAAGTTCCTCGTTGAACGGGCACAGCTCCACAAGGTCACGACCTACACGGAGATGAACTCTGTGCTGGCCCGGCGGACAGGGCTTCCCGGCTTCGATTTCGAGCAGGCGGACGAACGTGCAGCCATGGGCTACCTGCTTGGACTGATAGTGGGACAGGACTACCCAAAGAGCGGGCTCATGATCTCTGCACTGGTTCACTATCTCGGTGCGAACGACGCCGGGCCGGGCTTCTACACGCTCGCGCAGCAGCTTGACCTGCTCCCCAAGGGCTCCTCCGCAACGGCGAGACTCGAGTTCTGGATTGGGCAGGTCAACTCGCTCCACCAACTTCACTCGGCCCCTGGGCGATAGACGTTCGGAATCCCTCCTGTCGAATACGTGTCGAGGACGCCGAGATCTTCCTCCAGCACCTGCACCTGTGTTCTTACCTCGGCTGACCCCGTCCCACCCCCGTAGCACCACCGAAGGAGCACGATGGCTGACACAGGCATTGATGACCTGTCCAAGTACGAGTCCGGGACCGACCCGTTCACCGCGGCCGAGCTGGAGGCGATTGCCCGCTTCCGCGAAAACCTGTCCGGCATCCCCGACATTGCGTTCAGGGGCTTCGACGCCGACGAGATCCGCCACCTCGCGTCCGAACACGGCATGGACGAAGCCCGCAAGATGCTGAACTTATTCGCTACCGACCTCCTCAACGGCTGGTGGCTGGCGATCCTCTCGTTGAAGAACGACCTGCCGAACGGCACCGACGCGCCCGCCCGACACAGCACGTCCGCCGCCCGGTACGTCGCCCACCTCACCGCCCAGCACCTCAACGCCTGCGCGAAGTTCGAACACGCCGTCACCATGTGGTTCCTGGACCTGGACACGGACCTCTCCTCCCCGCTGTACCTGAACAGGGACGGGGAGGAGTGAGCCACACGGAGGGGGCGACGAGGAAGTCATCGACTGCCCCGTAGAGAGCTACGGATCGGATGTTCCCCGTGCCACAACCGTGCCAGAACGAGCGGGGAGCCACGGGGAACAGCAGCGACGAAGTCGGACGCGCCGGAGGGGCGTCCGGGCGCTCCCTCGCAGGTGAGGCGTCCAGCGTCCCCTGGATCACCCAAGCTTCCCGAGCTAAGTGGTCCGGTCCGGAAGTCCTTCGGGGGTTGATCATGTAGCTGGCCCGGCGGAGGATTCTTCCTGGTGATCGGTGGTGTGCCGGTCGAGTCTGGCCAGCAGATCGTCCAGGTCGGAGGTGGTGAACTTCCACTGGAACGGCTGTGCCGTGGCGTTGTAGCGGTCTTCGAAGGCTCGGAGCCGGTCCCCAACCTCGGTCAGGTCGGTGAAGTCGTTGGGCGAGACCCTCTCTGTCAGCCTTGGGTGAGACGTCCCGCTTCGTCGGGTTAGCCTGAGAGGGCACGACAGGAGAACCACCCCCTCATGACCAGCACCAAGCCTGCCGGGTCCGATCCGGCTCCCCGGCCGAAGCGCCGCACTTTCAGCCCGGAATACAAGCTGCGGATCGTGGCCGAGTACGACGCCGCACCGAAGAACGAGAAGGGCGCGGTCCTGCGCCGAGAGCGCCTGTACCACTCGCACGTCAAGGAATGGCGGGCCGCGCGGGATGCCGGGGCACTGGAGAAACTGGTCGACAAGCGCACCAGCCCGGCGAGGCCGAAGAAGCCGGCCGCTGAGGCGGAGAACGAGAAGCTGCGCCGCCAGGTGGAACGGCTGGAGAAGGAACTGGCCCGGAACAAGGCCGCGTTGGAAGTCATGGGAAAAGCTTCCGCGCTCTTGGAAATGATCTCCGAGGGCGCGGACTGAAGGCTGCCGTCGGCCCGGTGGTCGACGAAGCGTTCACCGGCATCGAGGCAGAGCTGGGCGTCACGGCAGCGTGTCGGCTGACCGGCCGCTCCAGGGCCACCCACTACCGCCGGCTGCGGCCTCCATCGGGGCGAAAGCCCAGGAAACCGCAGGTCCAGCCCTCGGCCCTCACGCCCGAGGAGCGGGCCGCGGTGCTGGAGCTGATGAACAGCGACGAGTACGCCGAACTGCCGCCCGCGCAGATCTGGGCCCGCGAGCTGGATGCCGGGCGCTACCACTGCTCCATCTCCACGATGTACCGGATCCTTCGCGAGAAGGGGCAGTCCGGCGAACGTCGAAGACAGGCCACCCACCCGGCGAAGACGGTGCCCGAGCTGGTGGCCACCGCACCGTCGCAGGTCTTCACCTGGGACATCACCAAGGCGGCCGGACCGGTCAAGGGCGTCTGGTATCACGCCTACGTCATCATCGACATCTTCAGCCGCTACATCGTCGGCCACACCGTCGAGCGGGCCGAATCAGCGGTACGGGCCGAGGAATTGATCCGCGAGACCATCATCCGCAACGGCATCGTGCCCGAGACCGTGCATGCCGACCGCGGCACCTCGATGACCTCCAAGAAGGTCTCGCAGCTGCTGATCGACCTCGGCGTCACACGGTCGCACTCGCGGCCGAAGACCTCCAACGACAACCCCTACAGCGAGGCCCATTTCAAGACCACGAAGTATATGTCCGACTACCCCGAACGGTTCGACTCGCTGGCCCATGCCCGTGAGTGGTTCGACGCGTTCATCGCGTACTACAACCACGAGCACCGGCATTCGGGCATCGGCTGGCACACGCCCGCCAGCGTGCATTTCGGCACCGCCGAGGAGGTCCGTGACCAGCGTGCCGTCACCCTCGCCGAGGCATACGCCCGCCACCCCGAACGCTTCGGCCGCCGCCCCCGACCACCCCGGATACCCCAGCAGGCATGGATCAACGACCCGGCCAAGCGCAGGGAACCCGCACCACAAACCTCATAGCCTCACGACCGTCTCACTGGACTTGAAATCTTCCGCCTCCGCAGTCAACCCCCGAAGGACTTACGACGCAGACCACTAAGGGCTCAGGCACCGTCCTCACGTGCCGGCCGTCGTAACTTGCTCTGGTCGACGGCACTGGGCAGCGTGGTGGAGGTCGGTGGGGCCGCAGCGAGGCACACGCGCGCCTGGTCGGTCGGCGCACCCGCCGTCGTGGCGGACTGTCGTCGGCTGAGGTTCGTGCCACAACCGTGCCAGTTGTAGGGGTCAGCCACGGTCAACACCGGTGCCCTACGGTCGAGTAGCGGCCCGCTTCCTCGGCTGGCGAAGCCGCAACTCAGGCCCAAGATCACCCAGCCTCTCTCCTAAAGTGGTTGTCCAGCCCGCTCACCGAGTCCACACCCGCTGGAACTCCTCGGCAGGAATGGTCTCCAGCAGGTCCTCTTCAGGGTCGATCGCTTGGTCCGTCAGGCCGCCGTGCTCGTCCTCCAGGTGCTCCCAGCTATATCGGTGGAGCTGGCCGGCCGAAGTCAGCTCGGCTTGCTTGATGACGATCGACTCACCGCGGTCGGGTACGGCCTCGATGTACCACAAGCCGCCCTCCTCGTCCGCGTGACGGAAGTGGTGCCGCAGGGTGGCGTTCTCATCGAGTGCTCGGAAGTACGCCACGGTCTCTGCTCTGATGCGCTCCAGGTCAACCACGCGACCATCGTGCCAGCGAGCGAGGCGCGGGTTGCTCCGTTCTGACATCCACGAGTGACATCAACGGCGCCGGACGCCGGCACTCCTGGGCGGTCTGCCACGGCCAGTGTGGCCGGGTGATTTCCCGGCAGTGCCGAGGAGGGATCGAACTCCTAAAGCGGGTGTCGCAGGTTCGAATCCTGCCGGGGGCACAACGCATCACCGCTCTGACCTGGGGTTTATCCCCCCAGGGAGGGGTCCTATTCGGCCTCGGACTCGTCGTCCGGGGCCGTTTGCGTGAGCGGACGGGGAGTTGATCTCCGAAATATCTCCCAACGGATCAGCATCATCCGGCACTGACTCCGGGGCGGGCTTCTCCGCGTCATCGGGCTCCGGCGCCGCTTCGGGAGCGGTGTTCTCGGAGGTGGCGCGGGCGCGCGGGACGAGCCGGGCTGCGGCCTCGGCGATGGCCAGGTCCGCTTCGGGGAGCAGGCTCGTGTACGTGTCGGCCGTGATGGTGATCGAGGAGTGGCCGAGCATCTCCTGGATGCCCTTCAGGTCGGCCCCGGCCGCGTGGGCCAGGGTCGCGGCACCGTGGCGGAGGTCATGGAGTCGGACCGGCGGGAGGTCGATCTCCTCGTACAGCTCGATGAACCGCCGTGTGACGTTGGCGGGGTGAAGCATCTCGCCGTTCTCCTTGGTGAAGACGCGGCCGGTCTCCACCCAGGCCTTCTCCCACTCCTTACGGTCCTTGTCCTGCTGGGCGCGGTGCCGCTTGAGGGCCTGGACCGTGTCGGAGTCGAGCGCGATGGTCCGCGCGCCGGCGTCGGTCTTGGGGTCGTCCTCGTACACCTCCCAGCCGTCCACGACGAGTTGCTTGGCGACGGTGATGAGACCGGCGTCCAGGTTGGTGTCGGTCCACTTCTGGCCGCATGCCTCGCCCCGTCGCAGTCCGCGGAACGCGATCAGGTGGAACAGGGCGTACAGGCGGTCCTCCGCGACGTGGTCGAGGAAGAGCCCGGTGTGCTCCGGCGTCCAGACCATCACTGAGGACGGCTTCTCGCCGGTGCGCTTCCAGTGGAGGATGCGCTCCTCGGTCCATACGAGGGCCTTGGGCCGCTTGCCCGCCTCCAACTCGACGTGAGCGGCCGGGTTGAAGGCGATGAGCTGCTGGGCGATCGCGGCGTTGAGTGCGGCCCGCAGGGTGGAGCGGACCCGCTGGCGTGTGGCCGGACCGACGATGCGGCGGTAGGGCTCCATCTCGGCGATGGCTGCCTTCATGGCCTTACGGCGGGCGCGGGGCTCGCGGCCCTTCCAGGGGATCTGGGCGAGGTCCTCGAACGCCTTGCGGCGGGCTGCGTTGCCTTCGGCGATCTCGACGTTGGCCTCGGCTATGGCCTCGAATATCTCCGACAGGTGGGCGACTCGTAGCCGGTCGAGCCGGTAATGGCCGATGCGCGGCTTCAGGTGCACCCGGATGTTGCTCTCATCGCGGCTGATGGCGCTCTGCCGCCCCTTCTTGCCCGCCAGCCACATGTCCAGCCACTCGCCGACCGTGAGCCTGCTCGTCAGGTCCAGGCCGTGGCTGAGGCGCCTGCGGGTCGCCTCGATGTCCGGCAGCGGGGCCTTCACGTCGGCCACCTTCTCCAGCAACTCGGCTATCTGGGCCAAGCCCTCCGCGTCGTCGGTGTCGGCGAGGCCGAGTAGGGCGCGTATGTGGTCGAGATCGGCCTGGGCGGCCTTGAGGCTCTCGTAGCCGGCACGGCTGAAGGAGCGGCGGGTGCCGTCTTCGCGGGCCGGGAGCTCCTGGCGTATGGAGTATGAGCCGTGCTTGCGGCTGGAGAGCTTCGGGCACTGCTTGCCGAGCGGCTTACCGGTGTGGGGGTCGCGGCAGTAGCAGCGGCGGTGGGTGGAACCCTTCAAAGATCGTTCTCCTCGGTGGTGTCGCCGATGGGTGGGTCGACGTCGGCGAGTTCTGGTGGCAGGTGCGGTGGTGTGCCGCCGTCTTCGCGGATGAAGGCGCGGGCGCTGCGGAGTCGGTACTTGGCTTCCAACGCCCTTTCGGCGTAGTCGGCTTGGGCGAGTACGGCTTCCTCGCGTTCGGCCTGGTTGGGCGCCGTCGCAACTTTCCAGCGCTCGTGCTTCTCGCCCTTCAGAGCGGCCAGGGCGGCGCGTTGGTGGCGGACGTGGGCTCGGAAGGAGCGGAGCATGTCGTCTTCCATGCCGAAGTCCTCCCTGTCGCCGGTGAACCAGCACATGGCATCCCACGTCGGGTCGGAGTGCTGAAGGGGAAGGCGCTGGACTCGGTCGACGTAGCCGACGGGGTAGAGCAGGCAGATCGGGTAGGTCCGCAAGGCTTCGGCGAGGACGAGGACGTCGACCAGGGGCAGGCTGGCGCGGCGGCCGGACTCCATGTTGGCGATCACGTTGCGCGGGATCGGATGGCCGATCTCCGCGCAGCGGTCGGCCAGGTCCTGGGCGCTCATGCGCAGCTCGGGCGGATCTGCGCACCGCGCGGCACTGGAACGACTACCACACCGCCGACCGTGAACTCGCCGCCATCGAGAAGGAATACGGCCTGCTCCAAGTGGTCCGCGGGGACCGCACCGCCGCCAAGCGGCCCACCCGCGCCGAGCAGGAGAAGGCCCGCCGCGCCGGCCAGGACAAGCCCGCCCGCGAACGGCTGCGCGCCACCGTGCGCACCGCCGTGGCCGCCGCCTCCAGCATGGAGGAGTTCGTCCACCTGCTCAGCCACCTCGACGGCGTGCTCGTGGAAGTCGTCTACTTCCCCTCCGGCGATGTACGCGGCTACAAGGTCGCTGCCGAAGACACCACCACCGCCGGCAAGGAGCCCGTCTGGTTCTCCGGCTCCGAACTCGCTCCCGACCTGTCCTTCCCCAAGATCCGCAAGCGCCTGGAAAACAGCGATCCGCAGCCCATCGGGCAGCCGGGCCAGCGCAGGCCCAACCCCTGGCACCAGGCCACCGCCGTAGCCGAACGCATCCCCGACCACCTTTACCAGGCCGACGACGAAGCCTCCCAGGCCCACCTCGCCGCCTTCGGCGAAGCCCTCGACGTCCTCCCACTTCTCGCACCCCAGGCGCTGCGGCCCCAACTCCTTGACGCAGCAACCGTGTTCGAGCGTGCCACTCGCTCCCGCATCCAGGCCGAACACCAACACGCCCGCGCACTGCGCGGCGCGGTACGGGCGATGGTCCGCGCACCCGCCCCCCAGGACGGCGCCATCCTGGCGATGTTCCTGGACGCCGCGATCCTCGTCGTGATCGCCGCCGCCCGCTGGCACGGGCTGCGCCACCACGACCAGCAAGTCGCCGCCGCCCAGCAGACACTGCTCCACCTCCAGGCCGCCTACGACCAAGCAGCCGCCGCACCCCTGGCCGCTCTCGCACAGCGCCAGCCGCCCCAGCAGGCCGTGGAGCGGCAGATCCGCCGCCTACGCCAGGTCGTACCCGAGCACGCGGAACAGGTCATCCAAGACCCCGCTTTCGCAGCCCTCACCACCGCCCTCGCCGAGGCAGAAGCAGCCGGACACGACCCGGAACAGCTCCTCCAGCAGATCGCCGACCAGCGCGCCCTGGGCGACGCCCGCCGCCCCGCACGAGTCCTGACCTGGCGCATCCAACGCCTCAGCGCAAGGCCGGCACCCAGCGCACAAGCCCGCGCAGCACAGGCTCAGAAGCCGTTGTCTTTCCGGATGTGATCGTTGAGTTTCCGCTGGTAAGGCATGGTTTCGGCGTCACTGGTGCAGGGTTCGGACGTTCGGTTC